>CAMLMI010000008.1 GCA_946480965.1 uncultured Verrucomicrobiales bacterium
GGAGAACCGCCTTTTGCGACCGATGTAGCCGACCCACCCCCGTCCCCTCCGAGGAGGGGAATCGATTTAGCCCATCCAGCTATCTGTCAAATTTCCGAGCGCCGACGGCGCTGCTTCTGCCTAGCTTTTCCGGATGATTCTTCCAAGGAACGCAATAGAAGCGTTGCTTTCGATCGTGCGGTTCGTGCATCGAAAAACTACACAGGCCACCAACACAACAGATGTCATGCACCCGGGTCGAAAAGAGGCGATTCTACTGTTTGGGGTGAGTTGTTTCATCACCGGGGTGCTGGCTTTTGGGACTATCAGGATGCCAATATGGCCTTTTGGTCTGTTGCTCGTGTTCAGCTTGGCCGCTGCTCTGGCGTTCGGCTATCGGGCGGTAGCTTGCTCGGACGATTGGTTTAGAGTTCGGGCTGAAAAAGAACGGCAATGGATGGAGCGGCATCCCCGTTTGGTGTTTGCTGCGATCATCGTGGGTGCGCTTGGGGTGCTCTGGCGGATCATCGACCAATTTTTCATTTCACGCCCGTGAGCAGAAGTCGTCTTGGAATGCTTTCGTGGTCTCTCTGGCTGCCGGGGCTTGCTGGCCTCTACGTAGTGGCCTATTTGCTGTCCACGGAAGTCTGGCGCGGCCAGATGGGCGAAACCCGCTACTGTATTCGCCTGTTTCGATCCACGTGGCACCTGCGCATTTTTGAACCGCTGGTGGCAGCCGAGCAGAGGCTCCGTCCAGCAAGCCCCGAATTCTATGGCCAAGTCCGCAACGGAGCGTCATTGCCGCCAATGGAAGAGATCGAATGACCGGGGTTGTTGAAAGATCGTCAGTCTTCAGCCAGCCGTCGCTAACCACTCGAACCTACTCGCACGGCAGCGTGAAGCGGAAGGTCGTGCCTTGGCCCAGCTCGCTCTCGACGCGCACTTCGCCGCCGTGGGCCTGGATGATGTGCTTCACGATGCTGAGGCCCAAGCCGGTGCCGCCCTGGTCGCGGGAGCGGGCTTTGTCCACGCGGTAGAAGCGCTCGAAGATCCGCTCGCGGGCTTCGGGCGGGATGCCCGGGCCGTCGTCGCGCACGAAGACGGAGACGCCGCCTTCGACCGGGCCGCCGCCGACTTCCACGCGGCCGTCGGGCTTGCCGTATTTGATGGCGTTGTCCACGAGGTTGAAGAGCACCTGCTGGAGCCGGTCGCCATCGGCGCGGGCCACGGTTTCGGGCGGGAAGCTGTTCACGAGGGTCACGCGCCGGTCGTCGGCCTTGGCCCCGAGGTCTTCCATCACCTGGTCGATGATCGGACCGATCTCCAGCCGCTGGAAGTTCATGGCCACCTGGCCGGAATCGAGCTTGGAGAGCAGCAGCAGGTCCTCGATGAGGAAGGCTAGGCGGTCGGCGTGTTTTTCGATGATCTGGAGGAACTTGGTCTGAACCTCGGGGTTGTCCTTTGCGCCGTCGATCAAGGTCTCCACGTAGCCCTTGATGAGGGAAAGCGGGGTGCGGAGCTCGTGGCTGACGTTGGCGACGAATTCCTGGCGGTTGTTCTCCAACTGCTTGATGCGGGAGACGTCGTGGCAGACGAGGAGACAACCGTCGTATTGGCCGGCGGCGTCGGTCAGGGCCACGCCGTTGAGCTGGAGGTGGCGGGGCTCGGCGCCGTTGACGACGAGTTCGTCGCCTACGACGCGGGGTTCGACCTTCAACCGCTCGACCATCTCGGCCAGTTCGTGGCGGCGGAAGGCTTCGATGACGCTCTTGCCGGCAACCTGAGCGGGCAACCCAAAGAAACGCTCCGCCGCACGGTTCACGGTGGCGATGCGGCCGTCGCGGCCGATGACCACGACCGCCTCGATCATGCTGTTGAAGAGCGCTTCCTGGCGGCCGGTGAGATCCTTGATCGCGCCGTCGTGGCGTTGGCGGGCCTCGGTTTCGGCGGCGGCCGTGTTGCGCCGGGTGATCTCGGCCTGGTGGGCCAAGAGCCGCGCGCTGTTCCAGAAATAGACCAGCCCGGCCACGGCGGCGGCGGCGATGAGCCAGGGGATGATCATGGCGGCGGAATGCTCCTTGGCCGGGGCAAGGGACGGAATCTCAATCTCCGTGCCCCAGTGCTTTCCCGGTCTTTATCTTAATCTTCGTCTTGATCTTCATCTGATGGGGCGGGGAGAGATCAGGATTAAGATGAAGATTAGGATTAAGAGTCCGGGCTACGCGGCTTCGACGAAGCGGTAGCCGACGCCCCGGACGGTATCGAGATACTTCGCGCCCCGGCCCAGCTTCTCGCGCAGGCGGCGCATGTGGGTGTCCACGGTGCGGGTGTCGATGATGTTGTCGTATTCCCACACGTCCTGGAGCAGTTGCTCGCGGGACTGCACGCGGCCCCGGCGCTTGGCGAGGGTGGTGAGGAGCTTGAATTCGGTGGCGGTGAGATCGATCCGGCGGCTCTGGAAGGTGACCAGGTGGCGGCCGATGTCGATGAACAGGTCGCCGATCTGCACCTGCTCGGCGGCTTCCTCGACGGTCTTGCCGCGCGCGAGCATCTTCTTGATGCGGAGGACGAGCTCGCGCGGGCTGAACGGCTTCGTGACGTAGTCGTCCGCGCCGAGCTCTAGGCCGAGAACGCGGTCGATCTCCGCCGCCTTGGCCGTGAGCATGATGATGGGGACATGGGAGACGGCGGGATCGCGGCGGAGGATCTTGCAGACCTCCAGGCCGTCCACCTCGGGCAGCATGAGGTCGAGGACGATGAGGTCGGGCACGTGTTCGCGGGCCTTCTTCAGGGCCTCGTTGCCGTCGGCGCCGGTGACGACTTCGTAGCCGGCTTCGCGGAGGTTGAAAGCGACGAGATCGACGGCATCCGGCTCGTCGTCGATGACCAGGATTTTGGGCTTCATGGGAGGGAAAAGGGTTCAGGCGGCGCGGGGCCGGCCCAGGATGTTTTTGACGCGGAGGACGAGTTCCTTCGGGCTGAAGGGCTTCACCACGTAGTCGTCGCCGCCGAACTGGAGGCCCAGCACGCGGGCGTCTTCGGAGCCCCAACTGGTGACGAAGATGACGGGCGTCGCGGCGGTCTCGGGCTCGCGGCGGAGAATCTCGCAGACGGCGAAGCCATCGAGCTCCGGCAGCATGGCGTCGAGCAGGATGATGTCGGGCTCCGTGATTCGGGCCTGGCGGAGGGCCTCGGTGCCGGTGCCGGCGGTGACGACGTCGAATCCGGCGTTGTGGAGGTTGAAGCGGATCAGCTCCACGATGTCCTCCTCGTCATCGACCACGAGGACGCGGGGAGGGGCGGGTTGCGACGACGGCGACGGCGAGGGGTTCATGCGGCGGGGTTCTCGTGGCGAATGTCCTTCGCCTCGAGCAGGAAGACGACCTCCTCGGCCACGTTCTTGGCGTGGTCGGCGATGCGTTCGAGGCTCTTGGAGATGGTCATGAGGTTGAGGCAGCGGCTGATCGTGGTGGGCTTCTCGATCATGAAGCTGGTCAGCTCGCGCTGGAGCTGGCGGTTCACCTCGTCCACCTCCTTGTCGCGGGGGATGACCTTGCGGGCCTTGTCGGCGTCGCCGGAGACGAAGGCGCCGAGGGCCTCGCGGAGCATGTCGATGGCGATGTTGGCCATGCGGGGCAGGTCCACGTAGGGCTTGAGCTGGGGCTCGGTGTTCAGCTCGATGGCGCGGCGGGCGATGGTGGTGGCCTCGTCGCCGACGCGCTCGAGGTTCTGGGAAATCTTCATCGCCACGGTGATGAGGCGGAGGTCGCGGGCGAGCGGGGCCTTGGCGAGGAGGAGCAGGGCAGCCTCGTCGATGTCGATCTCGAACTGGTCGAGCACGGTGTCGTTGTTCTTCACCGCCCGGGCCTGTTCGTCGTCGCGGTCGATGAGCGCACGGATGGCGCTGAGGACGGAGGTCTCGGCGTGGCTGCCCATCGTCAGCAGCATGTCCTTCAGCTTCGCGAGTTCGGTTTCAAAGTGGGTCATGGCGAACGGGGATTCAAAATTGTTGATCAGCCAATTGAAAATTCAGGACGGGGCTCAGCCGAAGCGGCCGGTGACGTAGTCCTCGGTCTGCTTCTTGGCCGGGTTGGTGAAGATCTTCGCGGTCGAGTCGTGCTCGATCAGCTCGCCCAGGTAGAAGAAGGCGGTGAAGTCCGAGATGCGCGTGGCCTGCTGCATGTTGTGGGTCACGATCACGATGGTGAAGTCCTTCTTCAGCTCCAGGATCAGCTCCTCGACCTTGGCGGTGGCGATGGGGTCGAGCGCGCTGGCGGGCTCGTCCATGAGGATGATCTCGGGGCGGATGGCGATGGTGCGGGCGATGCAGAGGCGCTGCTGCTGGCCGCCGGAGAGGCCGAGCGCGCTGCTGTGCAGCCGGTCCTTCACTTCGTCCCACAGGGCGGCGCCGCGCAGGCTCTTCTCCACCACCTCGTCCAGCTTGGCCTTGTCCTTCAGGCCGTGCAGGCGCAGGCCGTAGGCGATGTTCTCGTAGATGGACTTCGGGAAGGGGTTGGACTTCTGGAAGACCATGCCGACGCGCTTGCGGAGCTCGATGACGTCGATGTCCGGAGCGTTGATCTCCTCGCCGCCGATGCGGCATTCGCCGGTGATGCGGACGCTGTCGATGAGGTCGTTCATCCGGTTGAAGCAGCGGAGGAACGTGGACTTGCCGCAGCCGGAGGGGCCGATGAAGGCGGTGACGAGGCGCTCGGGGATGTCGATGTCGATGCCCTTGAGCGCGCGGCTCTGGCCGTAGAACAGCTCCAGACCGCGGGTCTGGATGAGGGGCGGCCCGGCGGCGGCCGGGGTTCCGGAGGCGGTCGGAGCGGCGGTCTTGGCGAGTTGGATGGCGGCCATGGCGAAGGTTCTCAGTGTCCCGCCCGCATGGCGCGGCGCATCCGGGCGCGCGCCACGATGGCGAAGGCGTTCAGCGAAAAGGTCAGCAGCAGCAGCACGAGGACGGTGGCGTAGAGGATCGGGCGCGTCTTCTCGATGTCGGGCGACTGGGTGGAGAGCACGAAGGTGTGGTAGCCGAGGTCCATGAACTGGTCCGTCAGCTTCGACGGCAGGTCGGCCATGTAGTAGGCCGCGCCGGTGAAGAGGATCGGGGCCACCTCGCCCGCCGCGCGGCTGATGGCGAGGATCGCGCCGGTCATGATGCCGGGCAGGGCGTTGGGCAGGACGATGCGGACGATGGTCTGGAGCTTGGTCGCGCCGAGGGCGAGGCTGGCCTCGCGCAGGCCGGGCGTGATGGCCTTCAGCGATTCCTCCGTGGCCACGATCATCACCGGCAGCGTCATCACCGCCAGGGTGAGCGAGGCCCAGATGACGGCCGGCTGGCCGAACTCGGGCGACGTCGCGCCCGTCATCTGGTCGATGCCCTTCCCGAGAAAGTTGATGAAGAACCCGAGGCCGAAGAGGCCGAAGACGATGCTCGGGACGCCCGCGAGGTTGGCGATGGCCGAGCGGATGATGCGCGTATAGACGGAGGTGGTGTGGGCGTATTCCGTGAGATACACGGCCGTGACCACGCCGATGGGCAGGACGAACAGCGTCATCACCAGCACGCGGATGGTGGTGCCGACGACCATCGGCAGGACGGCGGCAGAACCGGGCTCGAAGAAGTCCTTCTCCGGCGTGGTGAAGACGAAGCGCCAGGAGAGCCCGGGCAGGCCGTGGATGACGATGTCGCCGACGATCCAGATCAGGATGACGAGGATCAGCGACGTGGCGAGCAGCGTGGTCGCCGTCCAGAAGGACGAGGCGAAGTCGCGCTTGCCCTGCGTGAGGCTGCGGGCGGGACCGTTGACGGGGCTCGTGCTCATTTGCGGCCTTCGAGGCGTCCTTTCAGGCGGTGGATGACCATGTCTCCGATGAAGTTGGTCACGAACGTCACGGCGAACAGCAGCGCGCCGAGGGTGAAGAGGATCCGGTAGTGGTGGCCACCGGCGACGGCTTCGGCCATCTCCGCCGCGATGGTGGTCGTGATGCTGCGGGCGGAGTCGAAGATGTTCCACGACATGACCGACGCGGAGCAGACCATCAGCACGATCATGGTCTCGCCGATGGCGCGGCCGAAGCCGAGGACCACGGAGGCGAAGACGCCGGGCAGCGCGGCCGGAAGCACGATGTCCCAGGCGGTCCGCCACTTCGACGCGCCGATGGCCAGCGCCGCCTGCGAGTAGCTGCGCGGCACGCTGGTCAGCGCGTCCTCGGCGATGGAGAAGACGATGGGGATGACGGCGAACCCGAGCGCGATGCCGGCCACGAAGGCGTTCAGGCGCGTGGTGTAGCCGAAGACGTTCTGGAGCACCGTGGCCAGCACCAGCAGGGCGAAGGAGCCGACGACCACGGAGGGAATGCCGGAGAGCAGCTCGATGGCGGGCTTGACCCATTCCTTCACCCTGGGCGGGGCGAGCTGGGACACGTAGATGGCGGCGGCGAGCGCGAGAGGCACGGCGAAGAGCAGGCCGACGAGCGTCGTCTTCAGGCTGCCGACGAGGAGAGGGACGATGTTGTATTTGTGGATGTCGCCGACGGGCTGCCAGATGTATTCCGGCTTGTCGTAGCCCTTCCACTGGTAGGGGAGGATCAGGTAGCGCCACGCGGCGGTGTTGATGCGGGCGTCGGGATTGTCGGCGAGCTTCTTAGACTTCTCGGCGAAGTCCTCCTCGCGCACCTCCAGCAGGAGCTGGATCACGTCCTGCACCTGCACGATGAGCCAGCTCCGGGCGGCGGCTTCCTGCCCGGCGAGGGCGGGCGTGGCGCGGACCATCTCCTTCACCCCGGCGTCGAGCGGACGTTGGAAACTTACGAGCAACCGGCCAGTCAGGGCGTTGGTCTCGACCTCCAGGGAAGCGGCCAGCTCACCGGCGGGCACTTCGGCGAACTGCTCCTTGGAACCGCGGGCCGCGCGAACGATGCGCTCGCGCACGTCGCCCGGGGAAAGGTGCAGGTAGTCGAGGATCTCGGAGACGGGCTTGTCCACCATCTCGGCGGCGGGCAGGGCGTCCTCCAGCGACACGCTCTTCGTCTGGCCGGTGAAGATGGGCCAAGCCTCGCGGCCGATGAAGACGAAGATCAGGAAGACCACCAGGATCGTGGAGAAGCTGACGAGGAAGATGGCCTTCTCGGCGAGCCATTCGAGCGGACGCGCCTTGTGGCCCCGGTGGATGCCCATCCAGCCCTGGCTCCGCTTCGCGGTCGGTGGTTGGTTCAATGACACAGTTTTGGAGACTAGAGAGGGCGGACACCGGCTGCCAAACGACATTTATGCAACGCCGACATCCGCCCTCCGTGAATCGGTCGCAGGAGGAACCGTGACCGAGCAATCGGTTACTTGGAGCGCAGATTGGCGGGCAACGGATAGTAGCCGACGTCCTTCACCAGCTTCTGGCCCTCGTCGCCGCGGATCCACTTGAGGTAGGCCGCGACCTCGCCCTTGTCGAGCGCGGGGTTCACGTAGATGAAAAGATGGCGCCAGATGGGGTAGGTGCCCTTGACGACGTTCTCCTCGGTGGGCTCGACAGCCTCGCCGCCCTTGGTGGCGGAGACCTTGATGTGCCGGGCGCCCGCGCCGTAGGCCGCGCCGCCGTAGCCGATGGCGTTCTTGTCCTTGGCGATGCCCTGGAGCACGGCGGCGGTGCCGGGCATGGTCTGGGCGCTGGCGGCGAAGTCCTTGCCCTTCAAAACATGCTCCTTGAAGAACTCGTAGGTGCCGGAGCTGTTCTCGCGGCTATAGACGACGATGGGGGCGTCCTCGCCGCCGACTTCCTTCCAGTTCTTGATCTGGCCGGTGAAGATCCCTTCCAGCTCCTCCAGGCTCAGGGACGGGATCTTGTTCGACTCGTGCACGTAGATCGACAGGCCGTCGAGGGCGACCTTGTATTCCGTGGGGCGCCTGTTGAAGGCCTCCACGCAGGCGGTGATCTCCTTGGCCTTGATCTTGCGCGAGGCGTTGCAGAGGTCGGTGGTCTTGTTCTGGAGCGCGGCGAAGCCGGTGCCGGTCCCGCCACCGGTGACCTGGATCTTGGTGTCGGCGTTCTTGCCCATGTAAACCTCGGCCCACTTCTGGGCGAGGATCACGAGCGTGTCGGAGCCCTTCGCGGTGATGGTTCCGGCGAAGGAGGAGGTGGCGGCGAATCCGGCCACCATGAGGGCGATGATGCGTGCGTTCAGTTTCATAGCGGTATCAATAGAACGGGAAAACGGTTGTCCGGGAAAGTTACGGTTGGGTGTCAGAACTTGAGGGCCGCATCCAGCTGCAGACGGTGGATGACATCGTCGTTGCCGGCGGGCGTCTCGTCGATCGGCCGGGTCAGGAACCAGGTGGCGCCGAGGGTCAGGAAGTCGTAGGGCGAGTAGCTGGCGCGGACGATGTGGCCCTTCAGATTGGTGCCGCTGCGGTAGGCCCCGCCGTTGAAGGCGCCGAAGTCCGAGTCCACCACCTCCTCATACCAGGCGTCGGCCTCCAGGTGCTTGTAGCGGTAGCCGACTTCCCAGAGGCCCTTCTTGCCGGCCTTGCCGAAGGTCACGCCCACGGCCCAGCCCGTGTTCTGGTCGCTGGGCGCCGCCGGGTTCTGCATGAACTCGCCCGCCAACCGGATCGGGAAGGGCGCGTTATACATCGGGAAGGATTCCAGCGTGTAGGTCGCGGCCGCGTCCGCCACCACGGGGTTCATGTTGTGGTCCAGCACGCCGCCGGTGCGGGTGTTGCCGGAGTTGATGTTCGGCACGCCCGCGTCGGTCAGGCTGCGGGGATCGACGATGGCGAGCACGCCCACGCCGGCCGTGGTCTGGAAGTGCGGGCTCCAGAGCGCGTCCCAACGCGCCTGCGCGCCGAGCATCCAGGAATCGAAATGGTTGCCGCCAACCTCCTCCAGGGAGAAGCCGCCACCGTTGAAGGAGAGCGTGTGCTGGTCGTCCAGGCGATAGGCGAGCTGCCCGGCCAACCCTTCCGGCGTGTAGTCCCCGTCGAACACCATGTCGGAATAGACGAAGGGATTCTCCATCTTGCCGAAGGTGAAGGCGCCGGTGATTTCCTCGGTGTTCAGCGCCTTCCAACGGGCGTAGGCCTGGTCGATGTTGACCAGCTTCTTGGAGCCGTTGTCGGTCAGGGACTGGTTGGTCGAGATCGGGTCGTTGGATTCGCCCGAGGCGAGACGCATTCCCACCTCGAAGGAATCGGTGAGGCTGGCGACGACGCTGAAGCGCAGGCGGTAGCGGACGCGGTTGCGGTCGCTCAGACCGGTCTGGTCGCCGTAGATGCTTTCGAAGCGGCCACGGAAATCGCCGTTGAACTTCAGGGCCTGGACCCACTCGGGCATCCCGTTCTTGGAGGAAAGGGTGCGGGTGAAGTCCTTGTCGGCCTCGTCGCGCAGGGCCTGCGCTTCTTCCACGGTCAGGATTCCCTTGTCCACCAGCTTGTCGATGAGCGAGTCGGCGGACTGGGCGTTGGCGGTCGGGGCGGCGGCCAGGGCGATCAAGCCTGCGGCGGCCAGGACCAGCGAATGGGCGGGTTTGAGATGCATGGGTTGTCGGTTCAGGACTCGCCCAAGGTGGAAGACGGCTGTGACGACCAAGCGGCGCAATTGTGACAAATGGGTTACGGACAGAAATCCTCCTCATTCCCGTGTCATGCGCGATGAAACCTCGTCCCTCCCTGTCCCCCGAATTCCCACCGTTTCCAACCAAATGGCGGGCCTGGACGACACACGGTTAATGTCCAGGCCCGCCGATCCCATTTCGGGGCAAGCCCGGCGACCGGAAACGGCCGACCGCCGGGGTGATTCGCTCTATTGCGCCACGACCTGCAGGAACAGGTTGATGGCCGGATTGAAGGGCGTGGTCACTTCGACCGTCGCTCCCGTTCCCGTGACCGCCGCGCCCTGGTTGGCCCAGACGGCGTCGATCGTCTGCTTGGACTGGAGCTGGTAGCTCACGCCGGTCTGCGTGGCGAAGCTGACCACCACGTTGCCGCCGTCGATGGCGATGCCGAGACTCGGCGGAGTCACGATGACGGCGGCCGGCTTGAGGTAGCCGAGGGAGGAGAGGGCGGTCCACTGGTCGGCCCAGTTGTCACCAGCTCCGGAGAACGCGCCGCGATAGCTGGTCGCCACCGGGGCTCCGGTCAACGCACCGGCCAACGCCACGCTGCCGGCCTGCGGACGGGGATCGAGCAGCGCCACGTCGTTCGTGTAGCTGATCGCGCCGAGCCCGGCCGAGCCCACCGTGTTGCTGAAGCCGACTTCCGTGAAGAGGAACGTCCCGTTCCCGTTCGCCGAGTTGGTCAACACGTCCCACACGTTGTTCCGCGCGCTGGCCAGCACCGTCGTGTTCGTCCAGTGATACTGCCCGTCGTTGTCCAACAGGATCCCCTTGTTGAAGTGCGTCACCACGCTGTTGATCAGATTGGGCGCCGCCTCATCCCGCGCGTTCCACGCCGAGCCGCCGCCAAAGAGCAGGTTCGTCTGCCCGCGTCCCACCAGCGTCGCGTTGAACACCGTCCACTGGCTGAACGGCTGGCGATCTCCGAGGATCGTCTGGCTCGTGTCGCCGTCCGTCTCCATTCCACGGCTGTCCGAGCTCCCGTTCCATGTCGGCTTGATCCCGAACCAGAACTGGTTCGTCCCGTGATACCCCTGGTCCGTGTCGAAGTCGTCGTCCTCGCAGAACGCCGCCACCAGATACTTCGTGTTCACCGACCCGCCGAACCACTCGAACGCGTCGTCCGAGCTCGCATAGCTCTCGACGTATTCGATCAAGGTGCCCCGGCCCACGCCCGCCATCGTCAGCGAGTTCAGCTCCTTGTCCGGCGCGAACAAGTTGCCCGTATGCCGGATCGACACGTAGCGCAGCGCGCCCGAGCTGTCCTCGTCGTCGGTGCCGCCGAAGCGATGCACGCCGTTGGTGCCGTCGCTGGTCACGCCTTCATAGACGTCGGTCACGGGATTGGCCACGTTGCCCGCATTGTCGAAGGCGGAATTGAGCCGCGCGTTGCCCATCAGCACGATCCCGCCCCATTTGCCCGTCACCGTCGGCGGAACGTCGTCCGGGTCGTTCACGTCGTCGCCTTCCATCGTGAAGATGATCGGCTTCTCCACCGTCCCCGTCGCATACAGCTTCCCGCCACGCGCCACCCACAGCGCCGAAACCAAGTTCGGGATGCCGGGCCGCGAGGTGAGCACCGAGGCGTTCGTCCCGCCCTTGATCACCGTGCCGGGCTCGATCACCAGCGAGGCGTTGGTCTTCACATAGACGATGGTCTGGAGGACATACTCGTTGGTCGCATACCAGGTCGCCGTCGTGCCGCTCTCGATGTCCTCCGTCACGTTGACGATGTTCGCTCCGCCTGGGGGCTGCGCCGCCGGCTTGAGGTAGCCGAGGGAGGAGAGAGCGGTCCAGTCGTCCGCCCACGCGTCGGCCGCGCCGAAGAACGCGCCGCGATAGCCCACCGGCACCGGCGCGCCCACCAGGGCCCCGCCCAGTGCGGGGCTGCCGGTCTGCGGACGGGGATCAAGCAGCGCCACGTCGTTCGTGTAGCTGATCGCGCCGAGTCCGGCCGAGCCCACCGTGTTGCTGAAGCCGACTTCCGTGAAGAGGAACGTCCCGTTCCCGTTCGCCGAGTTGGTCAACACGTCCCACACGTTGTTCCGCGCGCTGGCCAGCACCGTCGTGTTCGTCCAGTGATACTGCCCGTCGTTGTCCAACAGGATCCCCTTGTTGAAGTGCGTCACCACGCTGTTGATCAGATTGGGCGCCGCCTCATCCCGCGCGTTCCACGCCGAGCCGCCGCCAAAGAGCAGGTTCGTCTGCCCGCGTCCCACCAGCGTCGCGTTGAACACCGTCCACTGGCTGAACGGCTGGCGATCTCCGAGGATCGTCTGGCTCGTGTCGCCGTCCGTCTCCATTCCACGGCTGTCCGAGCTCCCGTTCCATGTCGGCTTGATCCCGAACCAGAACTGGTTCGTCCCGTGATACCCCTGGTCCGTGTCGAAGTCGTCGTCCTCGCAGAACGCCGCCACCAGATACTTCGTGTTCACCGACCCGCCGAACCACTCGAACGCGTCGTCCGAGCTCGCATAGCTCTCGACGTATTCGATCAAGGTGCCCCGGCCCACGCCCGCCATCGTCAGCGAGTTCAGCTCCTTGTCCGGCGCGAACAAGTTGCCCGTATGCCGGATCGACACGTAGCGCAGCGCGCCCGAGCTGTCCTCGTCGTCGGTGCCGCCGAAGCGATGCACGCCGTTGGTGCCGTCGCTGGTCACGCCTTCATAGACGTCGGTCACGGGATTGGCCACGTTGCCCGCATTGTCGAAGGCGGAATTGAGCCGCGCGTTGCCCATCAGCACGATCCCGCCCCATTTGCCCGTCACCGTCGGCGGAACGTCGTCCGGGTCGTTCACGTCGTCGCCTTCCATCGTGAAGATGATCGGCTTCTCCACCGTCCCCGTCGCATACAGCTTCCCGCCGCGCGCCACCCACAGCGCCGAAACCAGGTTCGGGATGCCGTCGCGGCCGAACAGCGTGGTCGTGTTCGTCGATCCCTTCACCACCGTGCCGGGCTCGATCACCAGCGTCGCGTTCGTCCGCACGTAGATCACGGACTGCAGCACGTATTCGTTCGTCGCATACCACGTCGTCGTCGTGTCCGGCAGGAGGTCGGACGTCACGTTGACCACGTCGGCGCGGAGCGGGCCGGCGAGGAGCGCCGCGCCGACCGCGAGGGTGTTCAGGAGTTTTGTCGGTTTCATAAGAATGGCTGGAAAGCTGCGCCTCCCGGACGCGGGGACCGGACCGGAAAGCGGCCCGAATCTTGGGAACACCTGTCACCATCCGAACACGGTCCGGTGACGATTCGGAAACAAGGCGGGGCGGAAGGAGAGGCCGGGTGGCGGCTGTGGACGGGGCCGTCGATCCATTTGCTGCCAGGTTGGACCTTCGATTCGGCGTTGTGGCGCATGCCGAGGTAGCCGTTCGCCCCGTTGCGCCGCGGAGAAGTCCGCCCGATAGTCGCTTCCATGAAGAAGCTGTTCCTCAGTCTCGCGCTCGTCGCCGTCGCCACTTCCGCGTTCGCCGTGGAGAAGCACGAGCTCGACAACCGGCTCCGCAAGCTCAAGGCCAAGTTCGACGAGCTCCAGCGCCAGCCGGAGAAGGCCATTCCCGCCGAGACGCTGGCCAAGGCGCAGGGCATCGTGCTGCTCGACCGGACCAAGGGCGGCTTCATCTTCGCCTACGAGGGCGGCACGGGCGTCTCCTTCGTGCGCCAGGGCAAGGGGGACAAGTGGAGCGCGGGCGCCTTGATGACGGCGAACGAGGCCAGCCTGGGCGTGCAGATCGGCGGCCAGCAGTCCTTCGTGGTGATCCTGCTGATGAACACGAACGTCACCCAGAGCCTCTGCAACCCCAAGATCGACTTCGGCGGCAGCGCCCAGGGGACCGCCGGCACGGACAGCGGCACGGCCGAGGGCGTCGTCTCCTCCGACCCCTTCTCCAACGAACACTCGGTGCTGGTCTATTCCGACCGGCGCGGCCTCTACGGCGGCGCGGCGGTCAAGGGCGGTTCGCTCGCGGCCGACGACGGCGCGAACGAGACCTACTACGGGAAGCCGGTCGGCATCCGCGAAATCCTCTTCGAGAAGAAGGTCGAGCCCGGACAGACCATGAAGGAGCTGCTGACCTCCATCAACGCCGCGGCGAAGAAGTAGCCGGAGCCTCGGACGCCGCCGCTGGCGTTGTCGCGATCGCGGCGGCGACCGCCTTCTGGAACGCCTCGCGGATGGGCGAGGCGTCGCCGTTGCCGAGCTTCGCGCGCTGGATCATCAGGATGTAGATCACGCCCGTGTTCGGATCGGCCCAGCTCTGGGTGCCGTAGGCGCCGCCGTGGCCGAAGCTGCCGGGCGAGAGCATCGAGACCACGCCCTGCGGTTCCTTCACCACCTGGAAGCCCAGCCCCCAGCTCATCCCGTCCACAAAGCCCGTCTGGATCTCGCCCGTCTGCGTGCGGGTCATCATCGCCGCCGCCTCGGGACTGAGCAGGCGGCGCCCGTTCCACACGCCGCCTTGGAGCATCATGCCGTAGAACTTCGCCATGTCCGCCCCGGTGGAGAACAGGCCCCCGGCCGGATACGCCGTGCGCTGGCGGTCGGAAAGCTCGCTTGGGATGAAGAAGATCCCCGTCTCTTCCAGCCGCCCGTCCGCAGCCGGTTGGTAGGAGCGCGCGACGCGCGGCAACTGGCGCGCCGCCGGCCAAAAGGTCGTGTCGTTCATGCCCAGCGGCCGGATGAGCCGGGCTTCGAGGAAAGTGGCGAACGGCCGGCCGGACGCCACTTCCACGATGCGGCCGAGGACGTTGATGCCGGAGTTGCAATAGGCCCAGCGCGAGCCGGGCTCGAATTGCAGCGGCTCCCGCGCGTAGGCCATCGCCAGCTCCGCGAGCGTGGTGTCGGGCTTGGGCGCGGGAATGTCCCCGAGGCCGGAGGTATGCGTCAGCAAATCGCGGATCGTGATGGCGCGCGACGGGCGGCCCAGCACCCGGCGATCCTCGGATTGCTCCGTGACCATCCACTGGTCCCGGAAGGCCGGGAGCCACTTCTCCACTGGATCGTCGATCGAGAGCTTGCCCTCGTCCTGGAGCAGCAGGACGCAGACGCCAACCATCGGCTTGGTCATCGAGGCGATCCAGAAGAGCTCGTCGCCCTTCATCGGGGCGCGGCCGGAAAGGCTGGCGAAACCGACCGCGTCCGTCCGCACCACCGCGCCGCTCGTCGCCACCACCGTCACGGCCCCGGCGATGGTCTGGTCGTCCACGAAGCGCTGCATGGCCTTGGGGATCTCCGCCAGCTTGGCCTCGTCGAACGACGCGGCGGAGAGGGAAGCCACGAACGACGCCAGGAAACCGCCGAGCAGGAAACGGGAAGGGACGCGCATGGACCGCGTTGTAGCCGCCGCCCCACCCCGGCGCAAGCGGGCCAAGGACGGGGCCTCGCGGCCGGCCTCAGGCCCGCATCGCGCCGGCTCCCTGCCGCTTCAGCCGCGCGTAGATGTCCCCCGCGTCTTTCCGGATCAGCTCCAGCACCCCGGCGCGGTCCACCCAGCGCGGACTGGCCCAGCGGAACTCGTCCCCGGCGGAGAAGTTGAACTCGTAGTCGCCCAGCGGCGCGAGCCGGTCCAGGCACCGCTCCGCGTTCGGGATGAAGTCCGGCGCGGTCTCGAACGACAGCAGCGGGATCGCCCGGCTCAACCCCTCCAGCACCTCCACCTCGTGCCCCTCCACGTCGATCTTGCAGAAGTCCGGCAGCCCGTGCCTCCCGATCAGCTCGTCCAGCGTGGTGCACTCCACCTCGTGCCGCGTCCATTGGCCGAACTCCGGCCACTTCGCCATCCAGTCCGGGTTGAGGCTGGAGATCTGGTCGTTCGCGTTCTGGAGGAAGACCCGCGTGCCCGGCGTGTTCGACACCGCCTTGTGCTCCACCACCACGCGCGGCAGCCGCCGGATGGTTCCGGTCAACGTGCGGTTCGGCTCCAGCGCCACCGTGCGCCCGCCCAGCAGGGTGAAGATGACCGTGCGGCTGCCCTTGTTCGCGCCGATGTCGAAGCACAGCTGTCCCGGCCGCACGCATTGGCGATACAGCCGCAGGGCGCGGAGCCCCTTGGAGACACGTTCCAGCTCTTGTTTCAGGTTCACCGTGAAGGATCGGAAAGTTGTGGAATGGCGCTCAAAGGCGGCGGGTGAAGAGGTAGTCGCATTCGCCCACGCGGCGGGTGTTCCAAGCGTCGCCCAGCGTCGCCTGAATGGCGGCCAAAGCCTCTGGTGAATGCGCTTCGGCCACGATGAAGCGCAGCCGTTTCAGGACGGATCGGGCTCCGGCCAGGACTTGCGGCTCGAAGCCTTCGACATCCACCTTGGCCAAGAGAATCTCCGGCTCGGTGATGGTTTCGTCCAAGGTCGCGACTTGGACCGTGATGGGCGAATGCGAGGCTCCGGGGCTCTTCAACGAAGCTGAGGTATCGTTGTCCCCAGCGGCGTAGAAGGTGGCGGTGCCGGATCGGTCGGAGACGGCGACGTTGCGGATCTCGGCCGTGGCTCCAACCCGCGATTTCCAAGCACTGATCTTCGCTGCCATTTTGGGAAGGGGCTCGAAGACGGAGATCCGGGTGCGGGGGTTCAAGGTCCAGACCAGATGCGTGAACAGACCGGCATTGGCTCCCACGTCCAGGACGACCGGCGCGTTGGCACGGCGCAAAGGCTCCACCCACTCCTCCGCCCAGCCCTCGCGCTCCACGAAGAAGCTCCAGTAGGAGACCAGCTCGGCCGGGGTCTCGATCAGAAAACCGTCCGGCGTCGAAATGCGGCCCGAGAGCCGACGTGTGGCGAAGTATCGGACCCGGGCCAAAAGAAGCCTCAGAGCGAAGAACGGGGTCCGAAAGAGGACGCGGACGAACCCGCAGGCACTCGTAAGCATGTGGCTGCGGAGAAATGGGATTGGGCTCGCGCTCATGGACGGCGAATAGATGGCTACAAAACGAATGGGGTGCCAGCGATAAATTCGCTGGCACCCCGTGAGAAGCGGCTTGAAACCGAAAAACGACGGCTCAGGGAACTTTTTCGACGCGGTAGAACCTTCCCTCGGCAGCCGCCGGAGCCGGTTGTTCCGAGCACATGATGGCACCGTTACCGGCAACCGGGGTTCCGAGGTTGACCCACTGGTTGGTGGTCAGGCCGGAACGATACTGAATCTGGTAGTTTTGGTTGGTGGCTGAGTTGAAGCAGATCTCCACTTTGGAAACCTCGATGGACACGACCGGAGCATCGACTTCGACGACGGCATAGATGGGCGCTCCGCCCGACGCCATCCCGGAGTCGTTATCGACACCCGCAATGTTGTTCCATTGGGCCGCCGGAAACGCATTGGCTCGGAGAATGTAGGCAAAACGATCCGTTCCAATGTAGTTGGGCTCGCCGGGATACCACTTGGTGTAGCTTACAGGAGTTCCGTCCACCCACGCGAAGTTGCCGGTCCCATTGGGATCGTGCAGGCCGATCCAAAGAGGGCGAGGCGCATCGGGAGGGTTGAAGAGCGAGACGATCCAGTCCTGCTCCGCCTCATCGTTGATGGTCACCAAATGGCCGTTGAGGGCTTCAGCCTTGGCTTGGGCGTTGGTCCAAGTGCCTGGGGAAAGCAGGTAGTAGGCGTGACCGTTGGCGGGATTGGCGATGGGACCGGCGATGACGCGAGGATCATTGGTGACCTCCACGAGCCCATAAATCGGAGCACCACCGGAGGCTTGCCCCGAGTCGTTGTCGACGTTGGCAATGTTGTTCCATTGGGCGTTGGGAAAGGCGTTCGCCCGGAGGATATAGACAAATTTTTCGATTCCCACGTAGTTGGGGTCGCCCGGGTGCCATTTGGTGTAGTTGACGGGAGTTCCATCTGCCCAAGCGAAGTTGCCGGTGCCGCTCGGATCTGAAAGTCCGATCCACAATGCACGGGGTGACAGAGGCGTATTGAAATTGGAGACTACCCAGTTCTGTTCGGCGGCATCGTCGATTGTTGCGAGATTTCCCTTCATGGACTTGGCCTCTAATTGGGCGTTGGTCCAAGTGTTCTGGCTGATGACGTAGTAGGAATGCCCGTTGGCGGGGTTGATGACCGGCCCGGCCACCACGGCGGCTTGGCTCGTGAAAGTCAGCAGCGGAAGCGCTGCAAGAGGTGCGAACAGACGTTTCATGATTGGTTGCTTCTCCGATTTGGGCGGCCTTGCCTCCTCGGCCCGGTCACGCTCCTTGTTTTTCTTCGCGCGGAACCTAGCCAAGCTTCCCTGCATCACGCCAAACAAAACTTTGAGCCCCCTCGCTTGGCCGGAGGAAAAGCCTCGCGACGGTCTGCGCTGGCTCCTAGCGTCCGCCTCTCGATTTGAGGCCACCTATGTCCGGCCGCAGCCCATACCCGGTGAAAATGAGCGTCGTCATCCTGAACTACAACGGGATGGAATGGCTCGACGCCTGTTTCGCCTCGCTCGAACGCCAGACCTTCTTCCCCGAGATCGAGGTCATCTTCGTGGACAACGACTCGAAGGACGGCTCCCCGGAACACGCCGACGTGTGGTTGGCCAAGACAGGCAAGGGCGTGACCGTCCGCAACGGCGAAAACCTCGGCTACTGCGAGGCCAATAACCGGGGCGCGCTCGTGGCCAAGGGCGAGTATCTGCTCTTCCTCAACCAGGACACCTGGCTGGAGCCGGAGTGTCTGGAGCGGCTCTACGCCTCGGCCAAACGCCAGGACGCCGACATCGCGGCCCCGCTGGTCCTGGACTACGAGGACGACGCCTATCAAGGGATCGGAGGCCCCGGCATCGACCTGTTCGGATTTCCCACCTTCCTCCCGAAGCCCAAGGATTTGACCAAGGACCGCGAGATTTTCGCCGGCTATGGCTGCGCGCTGCTGGTGCGGGCGGAGATGTTCCGGCGCATCGGCGGATTCGACAAAGGGCTCTTCATGTATGCCGACGAGACCGACCTCTCGTGGCGCGTCTGGATCGCGGGCGGGCGCGTGGTCACGGCGTTGGACTCCCGGCTGCACCATCGCGGCTCCACCGCCGCCAATCCCGAGGGCAAGACCCGGGTGGTGGAATCCCGCACCAGCTACTCCAAGCGCCACCTCTCCAACCGCAACGGCCTGCTCCTGCTGCTGAAGAACGCGCAGCACCTCTTCCTGCTGCTGGTGATCCCGCACGTGCTGCTGCTGGCGGCCGAAGCCATGTTCGGCCTGCTGCTGGTCCGGCGCTGGGACTTCGTGCGCCGCTGCTACTGGGAGGCGCTGCGGGACTGCTGGCGGATGCGCGGGCACGTCCGCGACTGCCGACGCCAGATCCGCGCCTACCGGCGGCGGAGCGATTTCTGGATGCTGCGGTTCCTCGGGCTGGTTCCCGCGCGTTGGCAGGAGGTGCTGCGCGTCTTCCGCCTCGGCCTGCCGAAGGTGGTGCCGAAGTGAGGACCACGTAGCGCAAGCGTCGCGCTTGCGGGGTGCATTGTGACGAAGGACGCCTTCACCGACAGAATGTCGGGGCTCCCGGCAACCGGGACGGTTGTGGCACGCCAAGCCGGAGGCTTGCGCTATGGTAGCTCGCTGCCCGGAGCCTTCGCCCCACCTACCCCTACGCCTTGTTCCGGCGCGCCCCGGCGCGCTTCAGCTCCTCGCAGGTCGCGGTGACGGTGGCCAAGGCGAGGACGCTGGCTTTGAGGAGGTCCTCTTCGGTGCGGACTTCGACGGCGCGCTGGAACGCTTCGACCTTGCTCCACATCGGCTCGATGGGGTTGAGGCCTGGCGAGTAAGCGGGCAGGGCATGGCCAGCTTTTCTTTGATCTGGGCCAGGATCAGATCGGGCTGGGCGGCGACCAGCTCTCCGATCCGGTCCCGATACTCCGGCAGCACGCGCGCCTTTCGCCCGGAATGTCCGTACCGATGGCCGATGTCACCGCTCGAACAGCGGCGCTCCGCATGACGCTTACTTCCATTAAACATATAGCGTTCTGAAAGGGAGCCTTGGTGGTAGGAAGCGGGCATGAAAGCGATGCCTGTGGCGGTGAGGGAGAGGATCGTTCGGCTCTACGAGGAAGGCCGGGGCACGGCGGAGATCGTCGCGTTCTGCGGATGCTGCGTGGCGGCGGTGCGGCGGGTGCGCCAGCAGTTCAAGGCGCGGGGCACGCTGGAGCCGCGGACCCACCGGTGCGGCCGCAAGACCCTGACGAACCCCGAGCGCCGGGCGCGCCTGCAGGAGCGGATCGCCCAGGAGCCCGACGCCACCTTGGCCGAACTGGGAGCCGCTCTGGACCGCCCGTTCGGCCCCTCCACCGTGGACGGCTGGCTGCGCCGCCTGGGCCTGAGCCGCAAAAAAACGCTGCACGCCGCCGAACAGGACCGGCCCGACGTGGCCGAACAAAGAAGCCGCTGGCCCGGGGAACTGGCCGCCCTCCCCGTTGCTCCGTGGACGAAAGCGGGGCCAACACCAAGATGACCCGGTTGCACGGCCGCGCGCCGGTCGGGGAACGGCTCGTGGCCCGCATCCCCCACGGACACTGCCAGACCAGCACCCTCATCGCCGGAGTCCGCACCAGCGGCCCCTGCGCCCCGTGGGTGTTCGAGGGCGCGATGGACGGGGAGCTGATCCGCAGGGTCCGGGCGGTGTGGTGGGCGGTCGATCCCAGCACGAGGCTTTGAGGATCTCCCATTGGAGACGCCGCTGTTCATGGCTCCATTTGCGCCGGCAGCGCGGACATTGCCTCTGTTTCTTCCCGCTGCCATGCGTCGCCGCATGGCACTCCCAGCACAACTCCCCATCTGGTGCTTCTCGTAGTCTTTCCGGTCCATCGGGCAGCTTCCGCCTCCCCTAGCTCCGCGTGTAGCCCGTAAGCCGGTCCAGGAGGTTGGCTTCGAACACGCCGTTTCTTCGGCATCGGCCGGTTCCGGGCGTTGCCGGATCGTTTTCGGCGGGTCACGGTTGCGGCGCATGAAACTGGTCAACGTGGTTCCCATCAGCAGCGAATATCGCCTCGTCGTGATGAGCCCGAATGCCGATCCGACCCCGGTGCTCGCCTTGGGGCTGACGGATCTCGGCCAACTGGTGCCCATCGTCTTCGATCCCAGCCGAAACGCCTTCGTGCCCAAAGCGCAGGACGAGGGGATCATCGGCCAGGATCTCGGTTCGCAGGACGCCGGGGCGGGCCAGCCGACGGAAGGCCAATGACCGGTGCGCTTGGAAACCATTCCAAGAAAATCGACGCAACGGCTTATCCGCGCACGGCCAGACGCCGATTCTCCCCGTGGTGCCGTCCGAGCCTTCCATCATTCGACGAGCCACGCCCGATGACGCGGTGCCGTGGATCGACCTGCTTCTGACCGTCATCGGCGGCGATTACATTGCCCGCGAGGTCTATGACCCCGTCTGGGTTGCGGAACAGTTCGCCTCCGAATCCGGCACCGAGACCTGGCTCGTGGAGGCGAACGGCCGGATTCTCGCCTCCGCCGCCATTCTCCCGCCGAACTGGCCCGCGCTGAACCCGATCTGCAACATCGGCCGCATCCTCGTCCTGCCGGAATGCTACGACGACGGATCGGCCCACGGCCTGTTCGAGAAGCTACGGAGCGTGGCGTCCGAGCGGAACCAGACGATCATCGTCCGCGTGCCCGCGACGGACAACGCGCAGCAACTGGTGATGGAGCATCTCGGCTTCGTCTGCTCGGGCTACCAGCCGATCAAGCATCTGGTCGGCACGCGTTCGGCGATGCTGTTCTACTCGCGGCCTGCGCGCGGGCTGCTCGCCGAACGGTTGCCGGTTTCCGAGGCGCTTTCCCAGATCAGCGAGCTGTCGGTCACGGTCCTGATGCTCATGGGCGTGCCCCCGCCGCATCTGATCCGCGACGGCGTCACGGGTTATCCGCTGGTGTCCGACGCGATGAAGGCGGAGGAGGTTTCGTTCGACGGCTACAAGTTCTGCCGTTCCCAGTTGAGCCAGAAGAATCCCGCCGTGGAGATCTCCGGCGGCTTCCATCTCGGGTTCGGTCTCATGCGCGTCGTGGTCAACGCGCCCGTGCGCGCGCTCTTGGCCCGCACGGCCGACAAGACCAACGCCGGGCTCGCCTACTACTTTGACGAACACGACCGCTGCGTGCGGCTGGTGGACGGGTTCTGCGTGGACGACGCCTCGATCGGCGGATTGATGCAGCACGCGCTGCGGATCGCGCACGACACCTTCCAGGCCGTGTATGTGGAGGTCGATGTGGTGGCCAGTTCCTCGCGAATGTTGAAGACGGCCGAGCAGGTCGGCTTCGTTCCGGTCGCCTATCTGCCCGCGTTCTACAGCCACAACGGCCGCTGCGAGGATGTGGTGAAGATGGTGAAGATCAACGTTCCCTACGAGTTCGAGGGCGGCCAGTTCACCACCCAGGCCAGCACCATCGCGGCGGTGGTGGACCGCAGCTTCGAGGACATGAAGGTCGGGCTCGCCATCGTCGGCCTGCTGCGCGCGCTGCCCATCTTCAACAACCTCGGCGAGGGCGAGCTGCGCAAGATCGCGCGGCTCTTCCAGCAACGGCTCTATCGCCCGGGCGAAACCATCTTCGGCAAGAACCAGCCCGGCGAAGAGGCCTTCGTGGTCATGCGCGGCAAGGTGGAGATCTATCTGGACGAGACTTCCGGTCCGGTGGCCACGCTCGGTCCGGGGAAGATCCTGGGCGAGCTCGCCTTCCTGGACGGTGCGCCCCGCACGGCCAGGGCGGTCGCGGCCGAGGCGAGCATCCTTTTGCTGCTCCATCGCGACGCCTTTACCCGGCTCATCGCCAGCGAGCCGCATCTCGGCATGGTGGTCATGCGCAACATCGCCATCGATCTCAGCGCCAAGCTGCGCCAGACGAACTCCAGCCTGACGCACCGGAGACCGCCGGTCCCGCCCGTCACCAGCTCACATCGACCGTGAGCTTGCGGCCCTGCCGGTTGTTGAAGAACAGCTTTCGATGGGCTGTGCCGTATTCGTGCACGAGCTTCGTGATCTTCACGTCGAAGCAGCAGTATTCCGCGATCTCCAGCAGCTTGCCCTCGCGCCACCAGCGCACGGCCTGCAGGCCCTCGCTCGTCTTCTCCAAGCCCAGCGTCGCCGTCGCCACGGAGTCGAGCGAGACGCGGTGCCCGAGGACCTTTTCCATCTCCAGCATCATGTCGAGCGACAGCACCTGGCCCGCGTCGAAGAAGTCGTTGTAGCCCTGGAGAACCGTGTAGTCGAAGCCCTCGTGGTTGAAGCCCACGACCAGGTCCGCGCGCCGCAGCTCCTCGATCAGCTCGTTCACCTTGTTCTCGGGATAGATCCGGTAGCCGCCGCGCGCCGTGCTGTAGGTCACGCCCAGGCTCATCTTCAGATCGCGGATGTTGCCCCGGCCACCGACCTCGTCGAAGGACTTCTGCGTTTCCAGGTCGAAATAGACGATGTTGTTCATCGAAGCCCGGTTCTTGTGACCCAACGCCGCCGCCCAAACCAGCGCAATTCCCGGCCCGGCCGTGCCTTTGGCATCGCCTCCGCCCGGCCGCTGGGGAACCCTCCCCTGCGTGACCCGGGAACGACTCGTGCAAAGCGTCCGGACCACGGTGCTCGGGCTCGTGGTCAACGCCCTGTTGGCCGCCGGCAAATTCGTCGCCGGCGTCGTCGGCCATTCCCACGCCTTGATCGCCGACGCGGTCGAATCCCTCGCCGATCTCGTCAGCTCCCTCGTCGTGTGGCGCGGGCTCGTCGTCGCCTCGGCTCCGCCCGATGACGACCATCCCTATGGCCACGGCAAAGCGGAACCCATCGCCGCCGGCATCGTCGGCCTGCTGCTGCTCGCCGCTGCCGGTTGGATCGCCTTCGGCGCCATCCAGGAGATCATGACGCCGCACACCGCGCCCGCGCCGTTCACCCTCGCGGTGCTGGTGGCGGTGGTGGCGATCAAGGAAGGGCTCTTCCGCTTCGTGCGGCACCGTGGCATCGAGCTGGAGAGCATGGCCGTCGAAGGCGACGCCTGGCACCACCGCAGCGACGCCATCACTTCCCTTGCCGCCGGTCTCGGCATCGCCGTTTCCCTGATCGGCGGTCCGGGCTATGAGGCGGCCGACGACGTCGCCGCCCTTCTTGCCTCGCTCTTGATCGCCTGGAACGGCTGGACCCTTTCCCGCCGCGCCGCCTGGGATCTGATGGACGCCGTGCCCGGCCTCGGCCTGCGCGCCGAGATCACCGAGATCGCCGCCGGCGTCCCGCAGGTGGCGCATGTGGAGAAGTGCCTTGTCCGCCAGGCCGGCTACCAGGTCTTCGTGGACATGCACGTCCACGTGGACCCCGAGATGCCGGTCCGCGAGGCCCACGCCATCGCCCATCGCATCAAAGACCGCATCCGGGAACGCTTTCCCCGCGTCCTTGACGTGTTGATCCACATCGAACCCGCCACGCCCGCAGGCCCGAAGGGCTGATCCACGGCATTGCCCGGCAGGGACCGCGGATCGTTAAGCCCGTTCCGCCGGAACCGATAACCGGATGGCGGCCGCAGAGGGACATGCGGCGCTCCAGGCTGATGAAGAAAATTCTGATCATCGAAGACGACACCATCACGGCGAACGTCTACAGCAACCGCTTCCGGGTGGAAGGCTTCCAGGTGGAGGTCGCCCCGGACGGCGAGGCGGGGCTCGCGCTCGTGAAGTCGTTCACCCCCGACATCGTGACATGCGACCTCATGATGCCGAAGCGCAACGGCGTGGAGGTCATCACCGCGCTCCGCGCCGATCCCGCCACGCGCTCGATCCCCATCATCGTCTTCTCCAACTCCTACCTCAGCTCCATGATCAAGGATGCTTGGGCGGCGGGAGCCACCAAGTGCCTGTCCAAGGCCGACTGCACGCCCAAGCACCTGATCGAGGTCATCCAGAATCTCCTCGCGGCCAAGGCCGGCGGTGCCTCGACCAACGTCACCGCCCTGCCCGGATCGACCCAGTTCCTCGGCCGTGCCCAGGCGGTCGTGGGCGCGACCGCGTTCGTGGCCCGGCCCACCGGCCTTTCCGCCCCGTCCGGCAACACCTCGGCCGGGGCCATGTCCGGCGACCGGGGCGACGCCGAGGTGATGATGCAGGCGCTCCTGCGGAAGAACTTCTTCGAGAACACGCCCAAGGAGATGACCGTCTTCCGCTCCATCATGTCCTCGCTGAACAAGACCGAGGATCTCATGGCCCGTCCACAGGCCATGATGGATCTGGCCCGACGGATGAAGACGCTCTCCAGCGCCGCTGGAATGCTCTCCTTCCGCGTCTTCGCCACGCTCTCTTCGGCCATGGAGGCCTTTGCCCGCGAGCTGACCGAGAAGCCCGAGCAGATCAACACCTCCAGCCTCCGCACCCTGGTGCAGGCCGTCGATTTCCTGCCCGTGCTCCTGGAGCAATGCCATCTGCCCGAGGCGACGACGAATCTCTCCCCGCACATCCTCGTGGTGGACGACGAGCCGGTCTCGCGCCGCGCGCTCGTCACCGCCCTGGGCCGGGCCGATCTCCGGTGCATCCAGGTGGACGATCCCGCGCTGGCCTTCCGGTTGGTGGAGCAGAACTCCTTCGACCTCATCTTCACCGACGTCGAGATGCCCGGCATGAGCGGTTTCGACCTCTGCTCCAAGATCCGCACCTTGCCCGACGCGGCCCGCACCCCGGTCATCTTCGTCACGAGCAACACCGACTTC
The DNA here is from genome assembly GCA_946480965.1 of uncultured Verrucomicrobiales bacterium. The sequence continues at coordinate 25,224 of CAMLMI010000008.1, forward strand.
TCCAGCCGTGCCAAGTCCACGCTCAGCGGCGGCAGCGACTTCATCGGCAAGCCCTTCCTCTTCATGGAAGTCGCCGTCAAGGCGCTCACCCACTACCTGCGCTCGCGCGACGTGGGCGCGGGCCGCTGAACGCCGCGTAGCGCCGGCGTCTCGTCGGCCGTGTCGCCAGCGTCGTGGTTGCCGGGGCGCGCTCCGACCGTTCGGCCGAAGCGTTCGTCCGCATTCCGACCGCCACTCGCCGCGTGACAAGATGCCCGGTTGCGGCACCGTCGGCCCCTCATGTTGCCGGCCATCCTGACCACGATCCTGTTCTCGCTCTCCGCCCTCTTCGGCGGACGGGTGAGTCGCATGATCAGCGGCACGGAGGCCAATTTCTGGCGCCTGAGCGTGGCCACGGTCTTCCTCGGAGCCTACGCCTTCACCCTGGGCCAAGGGCTGGAAGGCGCGGCCTTTCCGTGGCTGCTGCTCTCGGGCTTCATCGGCTTCGGCATCGGCGATCTCACCTGGTTCCAGGCATTGCCGCGCATCGGTTCCCGGCTGGGATTGCTCATGGTGAACTGCATCGCCGCGCCCGTGGCTTCGCTCATCGACTGGGCCTGGCTCGGCACGGTGCTGACTCCGCTCCAAATGCTCTGTTCCGTGGTGACGTTGACCGGCGTCGCCATCGCCGTCGCCCCGCCGAAAGGCGCGCAGCCGCATGGACCGGAGTTCTCCAAGGGGCTCGCTTTCGGCTTCGTCGCCGCCATCGCCCAGGCGGGGGGTGCGGTGCTCAGCCGCAAGGCGTTCACGATCGCCGAAGCGGCGGGCGATCCGTTGGACGGGATCACCGCGGCCTTCCAGCGCATCACCGCCGGCGTGGCGTTGAGCGGGCTGCTGCTGCTGTGGTTCAAGCGCCACCACTTCGCGCCCGCGCTGCTCGCGCCGGACGTGCCCGTGCCGCCCGCGCAGCGGCCGCCGTTGGGCAAGATCGCGCCGTGGGTGGTGCTCAACGCCTTGGCCGGCCCCGCGCTCGGCGTGAGCTGCTTCCAATGGGCGTTGAAGAACTATCCCACGGGCCTCGTGCTCCCCATCGTCGCGACCGCGCCCATCGTGGTGATCCCATTCTCCTGGTGGCTCGACGGAGACAAGCCGACGCTCCGCTCCGTCCTTGGCGGCCTCATCGCCGTCGGCGGCGTGGTGGGGCTGACGATGCTCAAGCCGTGAAGCCGGGGCATCCCCTGACAGGGATCGGTCCGGAGAAAGATCCAGACGAAGGCAAGGACGAGGAAGCCGCGTGGCGATGGAGCCGGAGAGCGTCCCCCATTGAACGCCCTCCGGCTCGCCGCGCCGGGCGGTCTGCGGGCCATGTCGGCGGGAGGGCTCAGGACATGGCCGCGACTTCGACCCGGCTGGCCGCGACGGCCGTTGTGCCGGGTAGGCCCAACGCGCGCGGGTGTTCGTCCAGCACCAGGATGCCGTGGGGCGGCAGGTCGTAGGTGCCGGTGAAGGTCCTCCCCGTGAGGAAGTCGTGCATCGGTTTGTAGAACTGGATGCGGACGGGGGAGTTCTGGTGGTTCAACAGGAAATACACCTTGGAGTCCGGCCCTTGGCGGAGGCTGACCTCGACTGTGTCGGGCACTTTCAGCAGCGGGAAGAGGTTCGCCAGGCCGCGCAGCCAGACGACGAGATCGTAGTAGAACGCCTGGTGGCTGGCGAACCCGATGTAGATGGCGCGGCCGTTGCCGTAGCTGTTCATCGTCATGGCCGGGCGGTTCGCGTAGAAGTCCCGGGTGAAGATGCCCAGGACCTGCGCGCCGAGGGGCTTGATCACGTCGCACCAGAGCTGGGCGGGATGGAGGGCGGAGACGTGGAAGTCGCCCTTGAAGCTGAGATGGTTGTCCTCGCCCGGGTGCAGCGGATCGAACTCCTCGACCTCGATGCCGAAGACATCGGTCATCTCGTTCGGCATCCCGGTGTCGGGCACGATGTGGTTCTCGTCGAAGAGCCCGGTGTTGCAGGTGGCGACGAGGGTGCCGCCGTTCTCGACGTAGAGCCGGAGCGCGTCGGCCTCCGCGCCGCTGAGCATCTGGAGCGAGGGGGCGATGACGATCTTGTATTTGGAGAGGTCCTCCAGCGGCTGGGCGAAATCGACGGGGATGTTCCGGTCGTGGAGCGCGGTGTGGAAAAGGTGGATATGGTCGCGGAGCCTGAAGTGCTTGTTCGGCTGCATGGGCAGCATCTGGCTCCAGTCGCTGTCGTGGTTGAAGAGGATGGCGGTCTCGGCCACGACCTTCGTGTTCTTGATGATCGGATCGAGCAGCTTCATCTCCGCGCCGATCTGCTTCACCTCGTGATAGACGCGGTTGTCGCCGCGGCCGTCGTGGGTGAGCACGCCGCCGTAGAACTGCTCGGAGCCGATGCGGGGTTGGCGCCAGAAGAAGTAGAAGAGCCCGTTGGCCCCGCGCGACACGACCTGGTAGGCAAAGAGACGGATGACGCCGGGACGCACGAGGGAGTTCACGTCGAGCCAGTTCACCTGGCCGGCCTTCTGTTCGATGACCCAGAAGCCGCTGTTCACGTCGCCCGGCAAACGGGTCGTGCCCTTCTTCAACGAGCGGAAGATGTCCACCTCGCAGGCGTTTTCGGCGGAGCGGGTCTTGATCGTCGCGTTGCAGTCGGCGGAGACGAAGTCCAGCACGTCGGCCAGGTCGAAGTGGTTGAACTGGCGGCTGAGGGCACGGAGGTTCGTGGTGATCGGCACGAGCGGCGTGACGGAGCGGAGCGTCTCCGCCTGGCAGCGCATGTAGGCCACGATGGTGTCGCTGGAGAACCGGAACCAATCCATCTGCAGCGCGGGATTGTGGACGGTGGGCGCCATGCGGGGCATGGGAACCTCCTCGAACTTCCGCACGGTTTGGCCCCAGAAGCGCAGGCCGAGGCAGTCGTTGAGCCGCTCCACGGTCTCGTATTTGGCCTTCAACCAGGCGTGCCAATCGTGCTCGGTGTCGGCGTTGAAGGAGGATTCGGTGAGGTGCCCGCCGATGCCGTTGTCGAGCTGCCAAGCGATGAGGGCGGGATGGTCGCCGAGGTTCTGGGCGACGGCGCGGACGATCTTCTTGCTGTAGTCCCAGTAGGCATCGCTGTTCAGCGAATAGGCGTGGCGCGTGCCGGCGTGGAGGGTCTGGCCCTTTTCGTTGACCGGCAGGATGTCGGGATGCTTCCGCGAAAGCCACAGGGGCGGCGCGGCGGTCGGGGTGCCCAACACGACCTGGATGCCGTGCCGGTGCATGAGGTCCATGGCCCGGCGCATCCAGGCGAAGTCGAACTTGCCCTCCTCCGGCTCGTAGAGCCCCCAGGCGAATTCGCCCATGCGCACAGCGTTCACTCCGGCGGCCAGCATCAACTCCACGTCACGGCTCCAGCGGGCCTCCGGATCGTCGGCACTTCCAGCATAGGGATAGACCCAATGCTCCGGGTGGTAATCGACTCCGAAGAACATAGGTTTTGAGTGGTTAGAAGTTTTTGGGGAACTGTTGTCGGGTATACGCCCGCCTTGGGAAGGGCTCAACGGGTAAAGCCGACGCACACCCGGGCACACCGTCCGGACACGGTTCCTTGATCGCGAAGAAAAGCCCCCATTTATGGGGGGATCGAGCGGGTTTTCCCTTTTCGTTAACGATCTTCTGTGCCAGCAGACGCACAGGAGACCTTGCTGAAGAGCCTGTGGTGTGATCCGCTCCGCACACCACAGAACGCGGGTCTTTCATCACCGGGATCGTTGTCGGCCATGCCGCCCAGATTACCGGCGCAGGAGCGTCCGAAGGAGGCGGCTCCCCTGACCCGGGTTCACGGTCGAACCGCAACGCATATCCATCGAGCCGGTGCCACGCCGGACGCGCGCTTTCGCCGAAACGTAACGGCTTCGGCGAAGGTTCGTGCCCGGGGAGACACAGGTTCAGCCGCTGCACATCATGACTACCTCCAACCTCTACCGAACCACCGCTCCGCCGCCGCTGCTCCTCACCCCCACGCTGCTCGCTTGCCTCGCGGGCCAATTGTTGGCCGCTCCGGCCGGTCCCGCGCCGCAGGTTCCGGACGGCGGCAGCGCGCCCGGAGCCTACCCCAACACCTCGGTCACGGCCGTGAACATCCTGGCCAAGGGCAGCACCACGTTTAACAGCAACGTGGAGATCACCGGCTTCGACGGCCAAGGGCCCATCGGCTGGTCGGTCACGAAATACAACCGCGGCGATCTCGCCGTGCGCTTCGCCCCGGCCAATCCGACCGCCGCCGTGACCAACCTGAACAAGGGCTTCATCGACTTCACCGACACCGCCTCCGGCGCGGCCAGCCACACGTGGCGGCCGAACCGCGAACGCGGCGTCATCATCCCCACCGCGCGGCAGAACGGGCCGATCAACTGGAACGACGGAGAGGGCGCGTTCTTCCCGACCGTGGGCCTGTCCTGGGCCTCCTCCGGTCCGGGCTACAACATGCTCGACGGCTCCTTCGGCAACGGAGACGTGGACATCAACACCGGCCGTGCGGGCACGCACGCCTCCAGCCCGGAGGCGAACTTCGCCTTCTCCGTGACGTGGTTTCCCTTCGACCAGGGTTGGATCGGCGGCGATGTGGGCACGCCCGTCATCGGCGATCCGAACGGGGTCCTGCCCGACGGCTCCGGTCGCTGGAGCGCGCCCAACGCCCATTCCGCCGGCATCACCGCCGGCATGATCCAATGGCAGATCTCCTCCATTAGCGGCACCTATGGCGGCTTGGCGACGGTGACGCTTCCGGGCGTCGATTCGCTGGAGGACGGCATGATCTTCGCCACCTCCACCGATGGCGGCAGCGACGTGAACATCGTCGGCGTGCTGCCTTCCCCCGGCGGCACGAACTGGATCGTCACCATCCGCGAAGATTCCGAGACCACGGCCGACACGCTCGCCGTCGATGGCCAGTCGGAATTCCAGTTCGTCTATGTTCCCTTCAACGCCCAGCGCCTCGTCGGCGGCCACATCGTCGGCACGACCGGCGCGAAGCGGAAAGCGGCCGGCGACTTCACCGTCGTCCGCACCGCCGTCGGCACCTATGAGCTGACCATCCCGGGCAAGACCGGCGCCGATGGCGCGCTCCTGCTCCAGGTGGCCGACCAGGAAACGGGCACGACCGACACGCTCGCTTCCCGCGCCTTCCTCTCCTACCAGTATTCGGGCGGGAAGTTCGTCATCCAGTCGCGCAAGACCACCTCGGAAACGACCGCCGATCTGGCGGACGCGAGCTTCTACGTGGCCTGGGTGGACTTCGCCAATCCGCTCGCCATGCCGGAGGCTCCGGTGTTCCGCAGCCAGGGCCCGACGCGGTTCAGCGCCGACGGCGTCGTCGCGCAGGAAGCCAACGTGGCCGCCCACACCACCGAGCCCGAAGTGCTCGTGACCACGATCGACTCCGCCAACGCCGGCGGATGGATCGATCCCGAGACGCAGCAGGGGGCTTTCGGCGCGGTCGTCGGCCGGTTCTACGATCCCCGCACGCTCGCCCCGACCTCCGAGCCCTTCCTCATCATCGCCAATTCCGCCGGCGCGGTGTCCAAGCACGACGTGAAGTTCAACCCCGTGAGCAAGCAATACGTCGTCGCGGCCAAGGCCAATGCCCGCGGCACGACGGGGGCCAACGTCGTCGTCCTCGCCACGGTCAACCCCGGCCCGGTGGTTGAAGGCGTTTCCCAGGTGGCCACCAGCGTCGTCCACAACGCCGCCGCCGACAGCAACTACGACGACGTGGCCGTGGCCGTGAGCTCGGCCAACGGCAACATCCTCCTGGCCGCCGAACGCGCCTTCACCGGCGAAGGCGAGGGCGTCATCGGAATGCTCTTCGACAGGGATCTCAAAGGTCTGGTCACCACCGAAGCGCGCCTCGACCGGCTCCAGGCCACCGGCGACGAAGATGATCCGGACGTGACTTACCTGCCCGGTCGCGACGTGTTCCTCTACGTCGCCAACACCGATCTCGCGGGCGGGCTCGTCAACCGCATCGCGGCTTCCGTCATCCAGACCACGCCGCTCAACAACGCGCTCCAGACCACGGTGGAACAGCCCATCGGCGACGGACTGCCCGACGGACGCGCCGAAGGCCATCCCGCCACGATCGAGAACCCGTTCAATGGCCAGCTCATCACCGCCTACGATGCCGGCAACGGCACCGCCGTGGGCGAGCTCTCCTACTTCACCCTGGGAACCGCCCCGGGCTACACGCTCACCTCGGCCCGCGCTGAGACGAACTACCTGAACGGCGCCAATGGCGATCCCTTCAACCACCAGCATCCGCAGATGGCGGCCGATCCCGTCTCCGGCCTGATCGTCGTCGGGTTCAACGCCACCGGCAGCTCGGTCGGTCTCCCGTCGGGCTACGCGTATCAGGCGCTCGGACCCGACGGCGCGCCGTTGCCCGGACCTTTCTCGACGCCTTCGTTCCTGGCCGATGCGCCGGGCGGCCTAGGCACTTCGGTGGGCTACCACACGCTGCGCTATTCGCCCGTGAGCGGCTCGTTCCTCGCGGTCTTCGCCAGCAGCGCGGGCCACGCGTATCTTGCCTCGCTCCTGCCCGCCTCCTCGCACCTGTCCGTGACGGTTCCGTCCCTCGTCGTCTCCCGGCAGCAGGCCAACGTGTCCGTCTCCTGGCCCGCCAATGCGACCGGATTCACCCTCCAGTCCACCCCCGGACTGAGCCCGGCGAACTGGCAGCCAGCCGGCGGCACCCCGACCCAGAGCAACGGCACCAACACCCTGACGGTGCCCGCCACGGACCCGATCCGCCTCTTCCGGTTGGTCAGACCGTAAGCCGCATTCCGCAACATCGCGCAACGGGGCCGGAGGAAACTCCGGCCCCGTCTTTTTTCACCGCTTCCACCCGGGTCAGCTTTCTTCTGGTGAATCGGTCCTGCGACGGCTTCGGGCTTGTTCCCTCTAAAAATGTCACTTAAACGTAACTTCAGCCCAAGGAGTATCTAAGGCGCCCAACCATCCCCATCCATTTCCTGCATGAACGCTCCCGAAGCTCCGTCCGTCGCGGTTGCTCCCTCCGAAGCCAAACCCGTCCAGGCCGAGTTCCGCTGTCGGCTCTCGCCGAAGAAGGTCTTCTGCGGCTTTGTCGCCGTCATCCTCGGGTTGTTGGTCTTGGGAACGCTGGCGATGGAGATGAAGCGCCGCACCGGGGCTTACGGGCGGGTGGTCCGGCTCTTCGACCTCGATTCGGAGAACTGTTTCCCCGCGTGGTATTCGTCCTTGGCCCTGGCGGTGGCGGGCGGCGTCTCGGCCGTCGTTGCGCTGCGTGAACGGCAGCACCCGGGCCGGATGCCGTGGCATTGGATGGGGCTTTCGGCGGGGTTCCTTTTCCTCTCTGCCGACGAGACGGCGATGGTCCATGAATATCTCATGTCGGGCGACGCGTTGGGCATCAAGGGCGAGGGCCTGCTGTTCCGGAAATGGGTCATCCCGGCGATCGCGGCGGTGGCGCTATTCGGCGTTTCCTACCTGCGGTTCGTCTGGCGTTTGCCCGCGAGGGTCCGTTGGTTGGCGATCCTGGCCGCAGGGCTCTTCTGCGGCGGCGCCATCGTCTGCGAGATGCTCTCCGGTCCGATCCTCACGGGAGACCCGGTCCAGAACCGGCTCAAGACCGCCTATCTGGTGGAAGTGGTCGCCGAGGAGGGCCTGGAGATGTTCGGCGTCGCGGTCTGGATCTACGCGCAGCTGCTCTACCTGGCCGACCGTTCCACGGGACCGACGCGGTTCGTGTTGGAGACGAAAGCCTCCTAGCCGGCCGGTTCGGGCGCGGGCTCCGGCGTCTCCGGCACGGGCACGATGATGCCGAAGGTGGAGCCCTCGTTCAGCACCGATTCCACCGAGAGGCCGAAGCCGTTCTCCACCGCCATGCGATAGACCATCGAGAGGCCCAGCCCGGTGCCGCGCCGTTGCGAGAGGGACTTGGTGGTGAAGAAGGGCTCGAAGATGCGCGGCAGCACCTCGGGCGGGATGCCGATGCCGAAGTCGCGGATCGAGATCGTCATGTAGGTCCGCGCCGCCACCGGGGCGAGCACGGGATCGGCCAGCGGCGCGTGCGAGACGTCCACGCGGATGATCAACCGCCCGCTGCCGTTCATCGCGTCGGAGGCGTTGAGGATGATGTTGAGCAGCATCTGCTGGATCTGGGACTTCGAGCAGACGATCTCCTCGAGGCCGGGCGCGGGCTCGAACTCGACCTGCACCTGCTTGAGGAAGCCCTCCCCGAAGAGCTTCAGCGTGTCCTGGACCACCTCGTTGAGGCTGCACCGCACGAGGTCGCGCTCCGAGTTGCGGCTGAAACCGAGGAGCGCGCGGACGATCTCCGCGCCCTGGTCCGCCACCATCACGAGGCGGTCGGCACGGGTCCGGATCTTGATCGTGTCGGACGGGTTCTTTTGGATGATCTGCGCGGAACCCTTGATGATGGAGAGGATGTTGTTGAAGTCGTGGGCCACGCCCGCGGCGAGGGTGCCGAGGGCGTTCATCTTCTGGCTGTGCAGGAGCTGGTCGTTGGCCCGCGCGAGCTGCTCGGTGCGCAGCGCCACCAGCTGCTCCACCTCGGCGTAGCTGTGCACCAGCCGCCGGTGCCGGTTCCAGGCCAGCACGGCGAAGAAACCGATGCCGCCCACCGCCAGGGCGGCGATCACGAGCAGGCGGGGGTCCTCCGACCACGGCACCACCACCAGGAACGAGAACGACGCCGGGCTCGGATCGACGTTGCCGTTCCGGTCCATCGCGCGGACTTCGAGCCGGTGTTCCCCGGGGGACAGGTTCAGCAGGGAGATGACCGTCTCCGGAGCGTAGTCGGACCAGTTCTGCTCGTTGATGCGGTGGGAAAAGAGCAGCCGCGCCGAGGGCGTGAAGCTCCAGCGGTCCTGCCCCTGCACCACGGCTTCGAGCGACGAACCTCCTGCCGTGGACCGGTCGAGCGGCTTCGAGACGATGGAAGTGACCGGCGGGTCCTCGTCCTGGGTGGGGCGATGGCAGGCCAACCCCCGCTGCGTGCCCGCCCACAGCGTGCCGTCCGGGCCTTCCGCCAGGGAATAGACCACGTCACCCGGCAAGCCCTCGTCCGCGCCGTGCTGCAGCGCGAAGCCGTCCTTGATGCGGTAAAGGCCCCGGCTGGAGCCGACCCACATGATGCCGTTGCCCGCGCGCAGGATGCATTGCACCTGCTCCAGACCCGTGCGCAGGACGCGCCATTCCCGGCCGTCCGTTTCCCACAGCCGGTCCCCCGCGCCGCACCAGACCCGGCCCTCGAAGGTCTCGCCAAAGCATGTGCCCTTATCCGGCGAGTGCGCGGGGTCCGGCAGTCGCCACTGGCCCTCGGTCCAAACGGCCACGCCGCTGGCGCCACCCACCCACACGTCGCCCGAGCGCGCCGCATAGACGGTCAGCACCGGGCCGATCCGCACGGGCGGATGCGCGTAGGGAGGCACGGTGAAGCGCGCGCCGTCGAAGACCTCGATGCGCCCGTCCCCCGTCGCGATCGATCCCGTGTAAACGAACGTTTCCCCTGTCGGTCGTCCGCCCAGCAGGCGGAACGGGTTCCCGTCGGGACCGGCGATGGGCTCGATCTTGCCGGTGGCCGCGTCCAGCAGCGCGGCGCGGCCCTCGACGTCCAGCAGCACGTCGCCGTTCGGCGCGGCCCAGAGATCGTCCCGGTCGCCTTCCCGGGGCAGGAATCCCCTGGAGCCTCCCTCGAAGGGAAAGGGCTTCCATCCCTTGGCGTCGAAGCGCAGCAGCCCGGAGGTCTGCACGAACCAGACGGCTCCCTGGCGGGTGGTGACGACGGCGTGGGTGGCCAGACGGCGCGACTCCACCCGGGGCGGAACCCGCCACAACGGCGGCGCATGGCGGAAGACGCCTTCCGGCGTGGCGAACCAGATCGTGCCGTTCGGCGCCGTAGCGGCGTCCATCAGCCGCGACTCCGGGGCCTCGATGGGCACCACGACGGAGGGCTCCGCGAGATCGATCCGGAAGAGCCCCGTCTGCGCGAAGAACCACACCGTGTTGTCCGGGCCGGGCCAGGCCATGCGGGCGGCCTCGCGCATCTCCGGCAGCGCGCGCCACTCCTGGTCCTTGAGCAGCAGGATGCGCCGGCTCGCGTCGCCCTCGGACTCCGCCAACATCGCGATGGTGCCGTCGTCCCCCTCCTGCGGCCTCTGCAGGGTCAAGGCCCGGCCCCATTCCGGCAGGGTGAATTCCTCCCAGAGGCTGGCCGGACGCACCTCGGCCAAGGGGCCGGGGATCTTCGCCACGCCCCGGTTCCCCGCGATGATCAGCCCGCCGCTGCGCGACGCCACGATCTCGTTGAACCTCCCGATCGACATCTCCTCGCTCCGGCGCAGCAGCGTGACCCGGCGGCGTTCCGCCTCGTAGAGCACCAGCTTGTCCGACAGCAGCACCAGCACCCGGTCCCGCATGATCGGGAGCAGCACGGAGGTGCGGAGCCGCCGCAGCAGGTTGGTCTGGAGCTCGGCCCGCACATCCGCCAGCGGATGCACAGTCCACTGTCCATCCGCGAGCGTCTGGAGCCCGTCCTTGTGCAGCGACCAGAGCTGGCCGAAGCGGTCCTCGTGCACCGGATAATCGCCCGCCGGCGGCGGCAGGTTCGTCACGGTGTAGCCGTCGATGCGGCTCAGGCCGCCGTTGCTGTGGCGCACCAGCACCACCTCGCGCGGGTTCACCGTCAGCAGCGTGCAGAAGGGGTCGGCCAGCCCGTCCGCCTTGCGGAACTCCCGCCACGGCGTCGCGCGCTGCTGGCCGGAAGCGGGCCAGGAAAGCAGCCAGACCAGCAGCAGGATTCGTGGGATCAATCGGGCCATGCGTTGCGCCGACAACGTTTCCCACCCGGCCCGCGACATCAAGCCGCCAGCCGCGCTGCGGACCGAAGGCGGCCGGTGGTCTCCGCTACTTCGTCTTCGCCTGCCAGTTGTTCAGCGCCTTCTCGTCCGCGCCGGGCCGGGTCATCGCGCCGAGTTGTTCCAGCGCTTCGCCGATGAAGTAGAGGGAACCGGTGAGGACGACGAAGGGTTCGGCGGTGGTCAGGGCGAGGGCTTCGGCGGTGGACTGCGCGGTGAGGATCGGTCCGGTGTAGCCGGCGGCGCGGAACACATCGGCCAAACGCTCGGGGGCTGCGGCGCGTTCGGAGGCGAGGCGGGCGACGCAGAGGGAACCGATCACGGGCATGAGCAACTGGGCGAGCGACGCGAGATCCTTGTCCACCATCGCCGCGAAGACGATGGCGGGACGGCATCCGGCGAAGTCGCGCTCCAACGCCGTGCGAAGGGCTTGGACGCCGTCCGGATTGTGCGCGCCATCGAGCAGCAGCGTCTGCGCGCCGCGCTGGATGAGCTGCATTCGGCCGGGCCAGGACACGGTCGCAAGGCCACGCTCCAACGCTTCGGCGGAGACGGGCAGAAGCGATTGGAGGCGGTCCACCACGGCGAGGGCGACGGAGGTGTTCTGCTGCTGGTGGGGGCCGAGGAGGGATGATGCCGGATG
>CAMLMI010000009.1 GCA_946480965.1 uncultured Verrucomicrobiales bacterium
AGCCTTCTTCGGCGAAGCGTCCGCCGCTCCCGTCCCGGCGCCGGCGCTCCCGATCCCGGCCCCGGCTCCCGTGCCGCCGCCGCCCGCACCCCGCCCGGTCGCTGCCGCGGCACCGGTTCCTGTGGCGATGCCCGAGTCGGCCCCGGCTGCGGAAGCATCCGCGCCGCTCCTGCCGGAGTCCGACGTCTTGACCGTGCCCCTGGCCCAGTTGGCCGCGCTCTGGCCCGCGCCGGTGATCGCCGAGATCCGCCAGCTCGTCCTCGGCGGCAAGTCCGTCCATCTCCCCGCCGGCCAGGTCGAGCCCGTGCTGCGCTCGGGCAAGGTCACGTTCACCTGGCAGCAGATCGCCGCCTGGATTCATCCCGAGCCCGTCGCGGTTTCGCCCGCCACGGCCGGCACGCTGGTCGAGCTGCCGCTGAAGGTCATCGCCCCGCTCTTCGTCGCGCGGTTCCGCGCGAAGGAAGGCCAGAAGCGAGTGAAGGTCGGCGAGGACATTCCCGATGTGTTCGGCAACCGCTCGGCCGCGCCCAAGCCGGAGCCCGTGGCCCCGGCCGTCGAAGCGGTCGCTGCTCCCGTTGCGAAGCCCGCGCCCGCGACGGAGCCGCCCGCGCCCGAACCCGTTCCGCTCGCCGCCCTGCAACCGCCGGTCGAGGAAGCCCCGCCCGCTCCGGTCGAACCCGCGCCGTTGCCGGTGCAGGAACCGATCCGGATGCCGAAGCTGACCCTGGCCGAGCCCCCGAAGGAAACGGTGCCGTTGCCGGTCGTCGCGCCGGAGCCGATCCCCGCTCCCGCCGCGTCCCGGCTGGGCGCGCTCTTCGGCCAGCCGCAGAAGGCCGAATGGACGCCGGGCGAGATCGTGCAGAAGGTCGCCGCCTTCCCCGGCGTCACCGGTGCCGTGATCGCGCTGCCCGAGGGCCTGCCCGTCGCCGCGCAGCTGCCGTCGAGCGTGAACGCCGACGCCTTCGCCGGCTTCATGCCGCAGATGTTCGCCCGCATCGCGCAATACACCCGCGAGCTGAAGTTCGGCGAGATCCACAAGCTCTCGCTTGAAGTGAACGGCGGCCACGTGACCGTCTTCCGCGCCGGGCGCGTCTATTTCGGCGTCATCGGCGAAGGGGCCACCTCCCCCGCCGCGCAGCTCGCGCTCGTCGCCACTGAACTCTCCAAACTCAATCCCTAAAGCCCCTCCGTATGGCCATCATCAACCAGGCAACCCGCGAACTTCAGGTCAAGATCGTCTATTACGGTCCCGCGAAGTGCGGCAAGACCACCAACCTCGAACAGGTCCACGCCAACGTGCAGAACGTGCAGGAGAAGGGGAAGCTCGTGTCCCTCGCCACCAGTTCCGATCGCACGCTCTTCTTCGACTTCCTCCCCATCGAGGCGATGGCGATCAAGGGCTTCAAGACCAAGTTCCAGCTCTACACCGTGCCCGGCCAGGTGATCTACAACACCACCCGCCAGCTCGTGCTGCGCGGCGTGGACGGCATCGTCTTCGTGGCGGATTCCCAATACGACAAGATGCAGGAGAACGTGGAGAGCTTCGCGAACCTGGAGGAGAATCTGAAGAGCCTCCGCCTGAATCTCGCCGATATCCCCTACGTGATCCAATACAACAAGCGGGACCTGCCCGGCGTCGCGCCCGTGGACTACATGGAGTTCCTCCTGAACAACCGCGACATCCAGGTCCCGTCCTTCGAGGCCAGCGCCTCCACCTGCGAGGGCGTCTTCGAGACCCTGAACATGATCACCCGGTTGTTGCTGCACAAATTCATCAACGAGAGCCAGCGCCGCGCGGCCTAGGCCCTCATCCCACCGATCCCATGTTGAGCCTCCCACAGCTCATCGAAGAGGACATCGCGGTGCTCGACGCCGCCTTGGGTTCATTGCTCGTCAAATCCGAAGCGGTGGCCGTGCTCATCATCGACAAGGGCGGCCCCCTCATCATCCAGAAGGGAAACCACGACCAGATCGACACCACCACGATGGCCGCGCTCGCCGCCGGTTCCTTCTGTGCGAACCAGGCCATCGCCGGGCTCGTGGGCGAGAACGATTTCAGCAGCATCTACCAGCAGGGCCGCGAGCACAGCCTCCTGGTGATGAATGTGGACGACCAGCTCCTCCTCGTCGTCATCTTCAAGGCCGAACACAGCGTCGGCGCCATCAAGTATTTCGCCGCCGCCACCGTCGGCCTCGTGGCCGAACAGATCCGCAAGGCCCGCGAACGCGATCCCGACGAAGGCATCGACCTCGTGGAGCTGAACCTTGTGGACACCTCCGTGCTCTTCGCCCGCAAGGCCGGTTGAACCGCGGCAAGTCCGGTTTCCGCAGCCCGGTGGCTGCTCCGTTCCGCCTGCGGCGTTCCGCGCTCAGGCCCGCTTCCGGTTGTGGGCGTCGAGCCCGTATTTCTGTGCGGCCAACGCCTCGGCCCGTTCCAGAAACGCCTCGGACGGCGTGAACTCCTTGGCCGTCTCCCCGAAGAAGTTTTTCCCCGCGGCCAGCGCCGCCGCCTGCCACGCCGTGCGTTCCAACCCGATGGGGGGCGGCTGCACGGAGCCCTGGATGAGCAGGCCGAACTTGTTCCGGCGCTGCGCCGCTCCGGCGATCTTGCGTCCGTGCCAGAGCAGGTCGTGCTTCTCCGCGCCGATGAAGCACTGGCCGGGAATCTCCTTCACGCAGCACGGCGACAGCGCCGTTTCCACGCCCAGCCGCGCGAATCCGACCCTCAGCCAATCGTGGATGCGCCGGTAGCTTTCCTCGGCGGAGAGCGCATACCAGAAATGGCCCGGCGGCACCGCCAGGCTGTAGGTCCAGTCCCGGTCGTGCGGCACGAACCCGCCGCCGGTGCAGCGCCGGATCAAGGGCCGCAATCCCGTCACTGCCTCCACCTCCGAGATGCGCTGCGAATAGCCGAAAGTTCCCGCCGGTTCGGTCCAGCCGTAGAACCGCAAAACGGGAGCGCCGTGGATCACGGCGGATTCCAGCAACGCCTCGTCCACCGCCATGTTGCGCGCGGGCGCGCCCAGGGCCGTGTCGAAGTGGAGCCAACTTGAAGAAACGGAATCGGACATCGCGGTCACCCTAGAGGAATCAGCCCCGGTCGCGCAAAGCCCGCGCGATCCACTCGCATAAACCCACCCCTGACCCCTCCGAGGAGGGGAATAGTGGAACCGCGTCCGGCAATCGGATGGCGAAATGTTGTATCCTCTCCTCGGAGGGATCAGGGGTGGGTTCCGTCCACCGTTCACTCAGCTACCACCGACGGACACAGCGCCCTCAGCTCGCACCCCGCACAATCCGGGCTCCGAGCCGAGCACCGCCGCCGCCCGTGCCAGATCAACCAGTGGCTGAACTGCGCCCAGTCTTCCTGCGGCACGAGCTTCATCAACGCCTGCTCGATCTTCCCCGGATCGGTTTCCTTCGTCAGTCCGAGCCGTTGGCTCAGGCGGCCGACGTGCGTGTCCACCACGATGCCGACATTGATCCCGAAGGCGTTTCCCAGGACCACGTTCGCCGTCTTGCGCCCCACGCCGTCGAGCTCGATCAATTCGTCCATCGTGCACGGCACTTCGCCGCCGTGTCGTTCGATCAGCTTGCGGCAAGCGGCCTGGATGTTCTTGGACTTGTTCCGATAGAGCCCGATGCGCCGGACATCCTGTTCCAGTTCCGCCAACGGCGCGTCCGCGTAGTCCCCGGCCGAACGATACTTTTTGAAGAGATCGGCCGTCACGATGTTGACCTGCTTGTCCGTGCACTGCGCGGAGAGGATCGTGGCGATCAGCAGCTCCAACGGGTTCGAGTGGTCCAGCTCGCAGTAGGCGTTGGGATACGCCGCCTTCAGCCCGGCGATGATCCGGGCGGCGCGCTCCAGCTTGGCGGAATGGGCTTCTCGGGGCATGGCGTTCAATCGGCCATCGCGGCCCAACGTGGGAAGACAACCGGACGGTTCACGCGCGGATGTTTCAACGGCCCATCGGCTGGAGGCAACGCCCGTTCAATCCCGGAGCCTTCGGTTCGCCAAAAGAAAGTTTTCGGATTCCAACCCGCAGCGGCAGCTTTCCGGGCGAAATGAACGAGGAACGGAGCGATTCTGCACTGCTGGTCGCCTATGCCCGGAACGGCGAGGAAGGCGCGTTCCACCAATTGGTCCGACGACACCTCGATCTTGTTTACGCCACCGCGCTGCGGAAGGTGACCGACGCTCCCGCCGCCGAGGAGATCGCGCAGAACGTTTTCCACGCCCTCGCCCGCAAGGCCGCCTGCTTCGCCCCCGAAGACTCCCTGCCCGCCTGGCTCCATCGCACCGCCCTGTTGGAGTCCAGGCATTGGCTGCGCGGCGAACTGCGCCGCCGTCGCCGCGAGGAAACCGCCGCCCACCTCGGCACCACCATGAACGCACCCGAAGAATCCCCGGTTTGGCGCGAACTGGTCCCGCTGCTCGATGACGCCCTGCTCTCGCTCCGGGAAAAGGACCGAGCCGCCCTGCTGCTCCGCTTTCAGGAAAACAAACCGCTCAGGGAGGTGGGCCGAGCGTTGGGAGTGGGCGAGGACGCGGCCCAGAAGCGCGTCCAAACCGCCTTGGAGCGCGCGGCGAAGTTCTTCCGTCGGCACGGCCACCGCACGGCCACCGGCGCGATCGCCGCCGCGCTCCAAGGCACCGCCCAGACCGCGCCCGCTGCCCTCTTGGCGACCACCATCCAGTCCACCTTGGCCGTTGCCCCCGCCACAGCGTTGACCGGCCTCTCCCTCTGGCTGGCGAAGCTGGCCGGTCTCAGCAAGGCCAAGACGGCGCTGGCCTGTATGGCGGTGGCGGCTTTGCCAGCCTTGATGGAATGGTCGGAGGTTCGAGCTGCTCAGACCCAGTTGAGCCAACTCCAAGCGGAAGCTGAGCAAGCTCGGCAGCAAGCCGATCAATTGGCGGAAAGACTGCTCGGCTTGCAGGCGGAAGAGTCCCGCATAGCAGCCGACTTGCAGCGCGAGGAAGAAAACCGGGCTGCACGTCAATTGGCTGTGGCCAAGGTCGCCTCCTTTCGCGACCGGCTTCAGTCCTATCTCGACTCGGACGAAGAGGGATGGCCGGATGATTTGCCGTATGTGAAGCTTCCGAAACGCTCGCTGAAGGAAATTGGCTTCCAAGTCTGGAGCTACAACAACGAGCTGACCCGGGAAGCGAAACACCTTCTGGCCATCACGGACGAAGAAGCCCTCGGCCTCCAACGGCAAGCCAAGTGGTTCAAAGGCGAAGTGGATCGATTGATGGTTCTGAGTGCGGTCGAGGACCACGACACGAAATGGTTCACCCAGTTCGCCCAAAGCAACGCTCCGACAAAGGCGTTCCAAATCCATGTGCCTCCGTCAGCGGGTGCTGTGTTGCTCGACGAACACCTGCGAAAGCAGAACGGATGGATCGGACCCGAGCGCCAATCGGTTCTAGCCATGCAGGGCGATTCAAGGTTCGGAGGTGACCTGTGGTCCAAGGTCCAGACCTTGGCGATGGACCACGGCCTGTCGCTGGCGGTCGGCATCAGCAAAGCCAAAGAAGGAAAGTTCGCCTTCGGAAGCCAGCATGTGGTCTTCAAGGAAGGAGAGGCCACCGGGGTTCAAGCATCCTATTGGTCCGGACCAGCACTCTCCCGGATGCTGCCTGACGATTTTGTCGGGCTCTACGAGCCAACCTTCAAAGAAATCATCCATCAACCGGAGGAGAACCAATGATCCGGCTCATGATCGTCCTTGGGTGCTTTGGCGCGGGTATCGGAGTCTTTTCGGACGCCGTTGTTCAACGCACCACCTCACGAGGGGAGGTGGATCACGCCGACGCAGAGCTGGCCCAGGTTCGGATCAGGATCGATTCGATGAACGAGGCCAGTGAACGAACGCGGAGCCAAATTGAAGAACTCCAGGCCCGCCTCCGCAGCGCACGAATCACGGAAACCGTCACCGACCCGCTTCGCCGCCAGATCGAATCGATTCCGGCATCACAACTCGCGTCCCATGGCTCCGAAGGTTCCCTGCATGAGCTGGGATTTTCCTGGGAATCGTCGCCAGACCACGTTCTGGTCCCAAAAGAGATCTTGGGAGCCCTCAAGGTGGATGCCATTGATACGAACGGACACCTGTCGAAGGTCGCCGCATCCTTGCTGGATCTGGATCGCGCTCAAATCGCCGCCACACAGGAAGCATTGAGCCAGGCCCAAAGAGCCTACGTGGAACGGGCCGCCAAGGCCGCACAACGAACGCCGTTGAACGACCCCGAGATTGTCAGGTGGGAATTGCCAATCGATCTGGAGCTTGAGGCCACGCTGATGGGTGAGCTGAAACGACGGCTGGACGAATCCATCGGCCAGGAGCGCCGCGACCTCCTCCTCAAGTTTGCCGGCAGGCCGCTGGCGGAATCCTTCGGGAATCTGGGAGGCGTCAAAGCTACTTTGACGGTTTATTGGGCGGAAGGAGCCCACGGTTGGGCTCCGGCTTTCCGCTACGATCTCGCCACCAAGAACGGCAGTTTGGGTAGCCGCTACGGGAGCGTGGTCAATGACCCTCCCTTCCCAATCTACGCAGAAGACCTGCCACCATTGTTTCGTCCTGCTTTCCCACGCGGCTGGGCCGAACTTTTGGCGCGTGAAGGCATCGAATTGCCGAAAGATAAGTAGGCCCGTGAAGGGAATCGGCGAAGCTTCGTTCTATTCCTTCGCCGGGGGACGCGCTTCGCCGCCCAGTTCCTTCATCACCGCGTCGAAGGCGGGTTTGGGTTGGCCGGTGCGGTCGAAGAGGACGGGGGAGCCCTGCCCTGAAAAGATGGGACACCGTTCCGGTTGCCAGAATCCTTCCCGCCGCCTAAATCATACGTATGCCCATGATCTCCCGCTCCAGCGCCCACGGGACGTTGCTGGCCTTGGCCGGTGGCTGGTGGCTCGCGTGCGGGCTTGGCGCGGGTTCAGCGACGGGCGCGGAGGATGCGAAGTTCCGGAAGGAGATCCACCCGATCCTCGCGGAGTATTGCTTCGACTGCCACGGCGACGGCGACGCCAAGGGCAACATCGCCTTCGACACCTTCGCCTCCGACGCCGCGCTGCTCTCCAGCCACGATCTCTGGTTGAAGGTCTTCAAGAATCTCCAGACCGGCACCATGCCGCCGGAGAACAAGCCGCGACCCACGGCCGAGGAACTGGCCAAGCTGGAAACGTGGATCAAGTCCGACGTCTTCCGCATCGACCCGGCCAATCCCGATCCCGGCCGCGTGACGGTGCGCCGCCTGAACCGCGTGGAGTATCGCAACACGATCCGCGACCTCATGGGCGTCGAGTTCGACACCGCGCAGGAATTTCCGCCGGACGATTCCGGGCACGGGTTCGACAACATCGGAGACGTGCTCACGCTCCCGCCGATGCTGCTGGAGAAGTATCTGGACGCGGCCAAGGAGATCGTGACCCGCGCAGTGCCGACCGTCGCTCGCGTCGCGCCCGAACAGGTGATCGGCAAGTTCCAGGGCGAGGGCACCTGGGGCATGGAGTTCTCCTACTACGAGAAGAAGGCCTTCACCCACGCCTTCCGCATCGAACACGCCGGGCAATACAAGGTGGTGCTGGATCTCCGCGCCATCGAGCGCTACGTGGACAATGTCTTCGACCTGAACCGCTGTCGGCTGACCTTCCGGCTGGATGGCGAGGCGGTGTTGGCGCAGGAGTTCAACCGGGAAAGCCACAAGCAGTTCTTCTTCGAGTTCGACCGGAAATGGACGGCGGGCGAACACACGCTGACGTTCGAGATCGAGCCGCTGACCCAGGAACGACAGGTCCGCGAGCTCAAGCTCCGCATCAACCAGGTCGCGCTCACCGGGCCGCTGGACGACACGACGACCTGGGTCCGGCCGAAGAACCACGAACGGTTCTTCTCCGCGAAGGACGCGCCTGCCGATCCCGCCGAACGCCGCGCCTTCGCGCAGGAAGTGCTGGGCCGTTTCGCGAACAAGGCGTTCCGGCGTCCGGTCGATGCCGCCACGACCGAACGGCTCGCGGGCTTGGCGGAGTCGGTTTACAGCGCGCCGGGCAAGACCTTCGAGGCGGGTGTGGCCCATGCGATGGTGGCGGTGCTGGCTTCGCCGCGCTTCCTCTTCCGCGAAGAAGCGGCCGGAACCCCGGCGGCGGAAGGCGCGCATCCCTTCGTGGACGAACATTCGCTGGCCTCGCGGCTCTCCTACTTCCTCTGGTCCACCCAGCCGGACGAGGAGCTGCGTCGCTTGGCCGATGAGGGCCGGCTCCGCGCGAACCTCGACGCGCAGGTGCAGCGCATGTTGAAGGACTGGCGCTCCTACGCTTTCGTGCAGAACTTCACCGGGCAATGGCTGCTGGCCCGCGACATCGAGACGGTGCCGATCGATTCCCGCGCGGTCATGGCCCGGGAGGAGAAGCGCGATCCGGAGTTGGAGGCCAAGCGCGAACGCTTCCGCGAGCTGCGCCGCAAGCCGGAGGGCACCTTGACCGAAGCGGAGCAGAAGGAGTTCGCCGGGCTGCGCGACGTGGTCATGCAGTCCTTCCGCCGCGTGCGGCCGGAACTCGACAGCGGCCTGCGCCAAGCCATGCGGCAGGAGACGGAGAAATACTTCGAGCACGTGCTGCGGGAGGACCGCCCGCTGACCGAGCTGCTGAACAGCGACTACACCTTCCTCAATGAACGCCTCGCGAAGCACTACGGGTTGAGCAACGTGCTGGGCGGCGACTTCCGCCTGGTGAAGCTGCCGCCCGACAGTCCGCGCGGCGGCGTGCTGACCCACGGCACGGTGCTGGCCACCACGTCCAATCCCACCCGCACCTCGCCGGTGAAGCGCGGCGTCTTCGTGCTCGACCACATCCTCGGGATGCCGCCGCCGCCGCCGCCTCCGAACATCCCGCCTTTGGAAAACACCGAGTCGGCGAACAAGGGCCGCGAACTCACGCTGCGCGAGACGCTGGAGCTGCACCGCGCCCAGCCATTGTGCAGCTCGTGCCACAACCGCATGGACCCGCTCGGGCTCGCGCTGGAGAACTTCAACGCCATCGGCATGTGGCGCGACGCCGAACGCGACCAGCCGGTCGAACCTTCCGGCACGCTCGTGAGCGGCGAGACCTTCCAGGACATCCGCCAGTTGAAGCGCATCCTGGCCACGACCCACGCGCGCGACTTCCACCGCTGCCTGACCGAGAAGCTGCTGACCTACGCGCTCGGCCGGGGCCTGGAATACTACGACGTCGCGACCGTGGACCGGATCGTCGAGCGCATCGAAGGCTCGGAGGGCAGGTTCTCCGCACTGCTGCTCGGCGTGATCGAATCCGCGCCGTTCCAAAAGACCCGGGCCGACCGGGCGACCGTTTCCGTTCCCGCCCCCGAACCCGCGCAGCTCCGCGCCGAAGTGAAAGCCACGCCATGAACACTCCCGCTCCTTCCCGCCAAGCCCTCGCCGCCCAGCGCCACGCCGCTTTCAGCCGACGCGGCTTCCTGCGCGGCCTGGGCGCGTGTCTCGCGCTGCCCGCGTTCGAGTCGCTCGGCGGCGCGCGGCTCTTCGCCGCCGAGACGGCCCGGCTCGCCACCACGGCCACCGGCGCGCCCTTGCGCACGGCCTTCGTCTATTTTCCCAACGGCGCTATCCCGTCCGCGTGGTGGCCGGAAAAGGACGGCGCGGACTTCGCGCTCAGCCAGACGCTCGCGCCGCTGGCGGACCATCGCCGACAGATCCAGGTCATCGGCGGATTGAAGCACCAGCACGCCTACGAAGGCATGGACGGCGGCGGCGACCATGCGCGGGCCAACGGCACCTTCCTCACCGGCGTGCGCATGAAGAAAAGCGCCACCGACATCCGCGCCGGCGTCTCCATCGACCAGATCATCGCCCGCGAAGTCGGCCACCTCACGCGCTTCCAGTCTCTGGAGCTGACCTGTGACGCCGTGCGCAAGGCGGGCGCGTGCGATTCCGGCTATTCCTGCGCCTACCAATACAACATCTCCTGGAGCTCCCCCACCACGCCGATGTCGCCCGAAGGGAATCCCCGGCTCGTCTTCGAGCGGCTCTTCGGCAGCGGTGCGCCCGGCACGCGCGGCGATACGCTTGCCCGCCGCCAGCAGGAGCAGCGGTCCATCCTCGATTTCGTAATGGACGACGCCCGGGCCATGCAGCGCCGCCTCAACGCGCGCGACCAGGACAAGCTCGACCAGTATCTGACCGGCATCCGCGAGATCGAGACCCGCATCGCCAAGGCCGAACGCTTCGGCAAAGCCCCCGATCCCGCCATCGACGCCCCGGCCGGCGTCCCCGCCGAGTATGCCACCTACATCCAGCTCATGTTCGACATGCTGGTGCTCGCCTTCCAGACCGACTCCACCCGCGTCGCCACGATGTTGCTCGCGCACGACGGCAGCAACCGCTCCTTCGGCGAGATCGGCATTTCCGAAGGCCACCACGACCTTTCCCACCACCAGAACCGGTCCGAGCTGATCGCGAAGGTCGCCGAGATCGACCTCTGGTATGTGAAGCAGTTCTCCCAGTTCCTTGCCAAGCTGGAGGCGACGAAGGACGTGGACGGGCGTTCGCTCCTGCACAATTCCCAGATCGTCTATGGCGGCGGCAACGCCGACGGCAACCGCCACACCCACTCGAACCTGCCCATTCTCCTCGCCGGTTCCGCCGGTGGCCAACTCGCTCCCGGCCGCTACGTGAAACACGACGAAACCCCGGCCACCAACCTCTTCCTCAGCATGGCCGACAAGGTCGGTCTGCGCGGCCTCGACCGCTTCGGCGACTCCACCGGCCGCCTTGCTGGAATCTGAGAAGAGCCCCAGCGCGGACGTGACTGTCCGCGCTCCTATTCCAGCCGGAATTCGCCCACGACGGGCAGATGGTCCGACGCTTCGGTGTAGGGAATCCAAGCCTTCAACGGACGGATCGGTCCGCCTTTCGTCACCCAGAGATAGTCGATGCGCTTGGTCGGTTGTTTCACCGGAATGGTCAGTCCGGGGCCTTCGCCGACGAGCGCCCAAGTGTCGTCGAAGCGTTCGGCTAGACGGCGGATGACACGGCTGTCGGGCACGGCGTTGAAGTCGCCGCAGAGGATCACGGGCATTCCCGCGTAGCCGGCGACGACGGACTCGATCTCGCCCACGTTGGCCCAGCGCTCCTGGTCGTCGGGCCGGTAGTCGATGTGGGTATTCATGAACACGACCTCGCGGCCGCCGATGTCCACCACGGTCTGGAGCAGGCCGCGTTGCTCATTGGGGATGAGCATCCGGTAGTGCGTGTTGGTCCAGCGGCGGACGGGAAAGCGGCTGAGGATGGCGTTGCCGTATTCGCCGCCCTGAAAGGAGAAGTTGTTGCTGAAGACGCAGGTCATCCCGGTCAATGCGGCCAGTTCGGCGGGGAGATCGCGCCGCGCGGTGCGGGCCACGCCCCGGTCCACTTCCTGGAGCGCGACGAGATCGGCGCGTTCCTCGCGGATCAGTTCGGCGATGCGGAGCAGATCCACTTTGCCGTCCAGCCCTTCGCCGTGGTGGATGTTGTAGGTCATCACGCGGAAGGTGACGGGCGGCTGCCGCGACGCGCAGCCAGCGAGGCCTAGGGTCAGCAAGCAAACAGCGGCGAAGCGAAGGGCGGCGATCATGGCGCCCTAGAGGAGCACGAATCCGGCGCGGGAAAGGAGCCCCGGTTATTGGGGGGCGGGAGCGACGGAGGGAGCCGCCGCCCGGGATTCGGTCACGGCCTTGGCCAGGTTCGTCAGGCCCTGCTCGAAGGACGTGCCGATCATCGTGTCCATGTCCATGAAGAGGCAGAAGGTCTTCGCGACGAAGTTGTTCGTCCCGTGCATGGTCCAGGAGACCGTCGTGTTCGCGCCCTCGGGCTGGAAGGTGAACACGGTCGGGCTCACTCCGGCCATCGGCTTGAAGAACTCCAGGCGGATGCGGACGAGCTCGTTCGTCCGGCTCTCGGTGATGGTCAACCGGCCTTCGCCCACCTGGTCGTTGCCGACCCAGGCGTAGGCGGCGCCCGTGCCACCTTCGGGACCGGAGTAGGTGAGCTTCATCGACGGATCGAGTTTGATCCAGGGGTTCCAGGCCTCCCACTTCCTCGTTTCGTTCACGAAGGGAAAGACGGTCTCGGGCGGAGCGGCCAGCGTGGCGGAGCGCACGACGCGGAACTCGGCCGGCTGCATCGCGATGACCGCGAGGAACACCGCGAAGACGAGGGCGAGGCCGAGGAAGATTTTCTTGAGCATGGCGGGGAAGGAATGGGTTCAGGCACGAACTTCACGGATTTCCACGAAGGGGGAAAGGGGTTCCATGCTTCCTGTTCGATCCGGGTTCATCCGTGAAAATCCGTGGCGAAGAGCGGACCGGGAATTTTTCAGCCGTCACCCAGGACGCGTTTGCGCAGCAGGCGATGGTCGATGGGCACGAGCACGAGCAGCAGCAGCGCGCTCAGTCCGGCGGCGGCGGCGAGATGCCACGTGGCCTGGCCGTGGATCAGGAGCCAGCGCAGCCCTTCGGCCAGATGGTTGAGCGGATTGAGCGCGACGACGGCGTTGAGCCAAGGCACGTCCGGCATGGGGAAGTAGGTGCTGCTGGCGAAGCCGATGGGCAGGATCACCAAGAAAAACGGCAGGCCCATGTGGTCGATGGACGGCAGGATGGCCGTGAAGAGCAGGCCGACCGCCGAGAACGCCAACGCCGCGAAGAACAGCAGGGGAACGGCGAGCGGCATCAGTTCCCAGTGGAGCTGCAACTGGCCCGCCATGCCGAAGGCCGCGAGCACCAGGCAGACGACCACCGCGTAGAACGTCGCCATTGCCGCCGCCCACAGCGCTTCACCCCAAATGACGTGCTCCAGCCGCACTTGCGTGGTGAGCTGGCCTTCCCACGACTTCTGGTAGCGCATCCGCATGAAGGCGGAGAAGAGCGACTGGAAGAACGACGTCATGAAGGCCGCATAGGCCAGCATCCCGGGGCCGAGATACGTCAGGTAGTCCAGCGGCGCGCCGCCCCAGCTCAGGTCGCTGATCTGTCGGCCGAGTCCGAGGCCGAAGGCCAGCAACAGCACGACCGGTTCGCAGACGGGCGGCAGGAGCGCGGTGTGCCAGTTGCGCAGATGCACGCGGACGTGCCGCGCGAGCACCGCGCGGCTCTGCCATTCAAGGGCGGGAAGATAGACGGATGCGATCATCGGATGTGCGGGATGCGGTCATGGCCGGGAGCCGGCGCGCCGGAAGACCGGGGGCGCTCGGGCGTCGATGGGGCTCTGGGCGATGCCGACATGGAACCAGCGGCAGGCTCATGCCACACGACCGGATCGGACGCCAGACCTGCGTTGCGCGCCGATCACCCCGTCATTCTCCCGTGGCGATGCCGAGGCCGGGGCGGTCGGCGACGGAGACGCGGCCGTCCTGGATCTTCAGGCCCACGAACGGGTCGTCGGCCAGCAGCCAGCTTCCGTCCAGATCCGCGTAGTCCGTGCCTTGGGCGACGACGAGCCCGGCGGCGATGAGGAGGCTGGTCTCCAACATGCAGCCGACCATCATCTTCAGCCCGAGCTTCTGCCCGAGGCGCATCATCTTCAGCCCGGGCGTCAGTCCGCCGCACTTCACGAGCTTGATGTTGAAGCCGTGGAAACGGCCGGGAACACGTTCAACATCCTCGAAGACGACGCAGCTTTCGTCGGCCAAGACGGGAAGACATGAGGCCTTGAGGAATTCGGGCATCCGGTCGTTCTGCTCGACGGGCAGCGGTTGTTCGATGAACTCGACGCGGAGCTGTGCCAGTTCGCGGGTCAACGGCGCGATGTCCAGTCCGCCCCAGGCGCAGTTTGCATCCACGCGCAGCACGCCCTTGGCGTGGGAGGCGATGTAGCGGAGCGGCGTGAGATCGGCCTTGTGGTCGGACTTCACCTTGATGACGGGCGTGTCGCGCAGCTCGGCGACCTTGGAGACCAGTTCCTCCGGCGTGGAGAGGCCGATGGTGAGCGAGGTGGTGACGGGCTTGGGCGCGTGGCCGTGGGCGAGCTGGCAGACGGAGACGCCTTTTTTCTTCGCCAACCAATCCCAGAGCGCGAGGTCCACGGCGCATTGCGCGGCGCGGGACGGGGCGAACTCGGGCCAGAGCCGGGACCAGGCGCGTTCGATGTCGGCCACGGTGTCGATTTGGAGTTCGGCGATGATCGGGGCCGCCGCGAGGATGCGTTGGGAAACGTCCGCCGCCGTCTCCTTGTAGAACTTGTTGGGCGAGGCTTCGCCGTGGCCGGTAACGCCGTCCGCCTCGACCGTGACGATCACGTTCTGCACTTCGACCTGCGCCTCGCGCGAGATGCGGAACGGCGTGCGGGGATGGAGCTTCAGGGTTTTGATGGAGAGTTTCATGGGAGAGCGGGCGGAACAACGGGCCTGCTAGGCGCGGCGGTGGATCTTGCCGATGGTGACCTGGTCGGTGGGGAGGATGAGGAGCTCGTCAATGCAGACGTGGTCGGGGCGCGAGGCCATGAAGAGCGCGGCCTCGGCGATGTCCTCGGCGGTCAACGGCTCCATGCCTTGATAGACGGACTTGGCGCGGTCGGCGTCGCCTTTGAAGCGGACCACGGAGAATTCGGTCTCGACCAGTCCAGGATCGAGCGAGCCGACGCGGATGCCGGTGCCCATGAGTTCGTGGCGGAGCGACTTGGTGATCTGGAGCGTGCCGGCCTTGACCGCGCAATAGGCGGCCGCGCCGTCGTAGGCCACGCGCCCGGCGATGGAGCCGAGATTGACGATGACGCCGCCGGGCCGTTGGAGCAGCGGGAGCGTTTCGCGCGTCATGCGCAGAAGGCCGAGGAAGTTCGACTGCACCATCGTTTCCCAATCCGCGTCGAGCGCGGTGGCCACGGGATCGAGGCCCACGGCGCCGCCGGCGTTGTTCACGAGCACGCGGAGGACGTTGGCCTCGGGTGCGGGGCAGGTGGCGATGCGTTGCCCGGCCCAGGCGACGAAGGTCTTCACGCTCTCGGTGGAGGCGACGTCGAGCGCGTGGGCGTGGGCTTCGGCCGCGCCGAGCGTGCGGCACTCGGCGGCGAGCGCCTCGATGCGGTCCGTGCGGCGGGCACCAAGCAGGAGGCGACAACCTTCGGCGGAGAAAGCCCGGGCGGTGGCGGCACCGATTCCGGACGAGGCGCCGGTGACGAGGACCCACCGGCCGGCAAGACGCGACGACATGGCGGCACGCTAAGGTCGGAGCCTCGGGCCGCGCAAACGCGAAGACCCCGGACGGAACCGCCAAAACTAGGGGGCTGTGGGCTCCATGATCCGAGACGCCGTAGCGCCGACGTCCCGTCGGCCGTGTCGCAAGCGTCGCGCTTGCTAGGACGTGTTACGACGGAGGACGTCCTTGCCGACAGGATGTCGGCGACACGGCAAGCCGGAGGCTTGCGCTACGGCGTCCAGCCCACGCTTGCACTTCGCGGTCGCCGTTCCAGTGTTTGCGCGCGTGAGCGACGAGCTGAAAGAACTGCGCGACCAATACGAACGCCTGAGCCTGCTGTATCAGGTCAGCAACGTCATCCATTCCACGCTCGATCCCCAGCAGGCGCTCAAGCTCATCCTCGGCGAAGCGGTGCGCCTGATGCGCGCCAGCAGCGGCTCCGTCGTGCTGGTCAATCCCACGACCGGCTTCCTCGAGATCCAGGCGGCCATCGGCCTCCCGGACCAGGTTTCCGACCTGCGTCTGCGCGTGGGCGAAGGCGTCACTGGCTGGGTGGCGAAGTCGGGCAAGCCGGCCCGCGTGGGCGATGTCTGGGGCGACAAGCGCTACATCCCCGTGCGCGGCGAGGTTCGCTCCGAGCTGGCCGTGCCCTTCGAGGTCGGCGGCGACGTGCGCGGGGTGTTGAACGTCGATTCGGACCGCGAGAACGCCTTCAGCCAGGCCGACCAGGAGCTGCTCGAAGCCGTGGCCGTGCAGGCGGCGCGCGTGATCGCGAATACCTGGATGTATGAGCAGCTCCGCCTGAAGGCCCGGCTCTTCGAGACGCTGGTCAGCGTGAGCCGCACGATCAATTCCACGCTGAGCCTCGACGAGGCGCTCCAGGTGGTGACGCGCGAGGCGAGCCTGCTGGTGAAGGCCAAGATGTGCTCGCTGATGATGCTCGACGAGTCCGGGGAGTTCCTCGATCTGCGCGCGAACCACGGCGCGGGTCCGGCCTATCTGAACAAGCCCAGGCTCGTCGTCGGCGAGAGCATGTTGGGCATCGTGGTGCGCCGGAAGAAGCCGCTCCAGGTGGAGAACGTCCAGGTGTCCGGGCGTTACCAGAACGTGGACGTGGCCCGCACGGAGGGCCTGGTTTCGCTGCTGAGCGTGCCGCTGGTCTTCGGCGGCCAGGCCATCGGCACGTTGAACGTCTATACCGGCACGCCCCACAGCTTCTCCAACGAGGAGATCCGCATCCTCAGCGCCATGGCCGAGCTCTCCGCCGTCGCCATCGAGAAGGCGCGGCTCTACGAGCGCATCGTGGATGTGGAGGAACAGCTCCGGCAGAACGAGAAGCTCTCCGCCGTGGGCCTGCTCGCCGCCGAGGTGGCGCACGAGATCCGGAATCCGCTCACGGTGATGAAGATGCTCTTCCACTCGCTCGATCTGCGCTTCCCCGACGGCGATCCGCGCAACAAGGACGTGGAGATCATGGGGCAGAAGATGGACCTGCTGAACCGCATCGTGGAGCAGATCCTCGACTTCGCCCGCAGCTCGGAGCCGCGCCTCGCCCCGGTGGACCTGAACGAATTGATCGACGACCTGGGCCTGCTCACGCGCCACAAGCTGCGCAACCAGGGCGTGAAGCTGACGCGCGACCTGAACGACGATCTGCCGGAGATCCTCGCCGATCCCACGCAGCTGGAGCAGGCCTTCCTGAACCTCACGCTCAACGCGGTCGAGGCCATGCCGAACGGCGGCCATTTGAAGATCAGCTCCCGTCTGGCGCGGCCCCGCGCTTCGGGACCGCGCCATGTCGTCGTGGAGTTCCAGGACACGGGCGAGGGCATGAGCGAGGAGCAGCAGAAGCGCGCCTTCACCTCGCTGCTCCAGACCACGAAGGCGCGCGGCACGGGCATCGGCCTCGCCATCGTCGGCCGCGTGGTCGAGGCGCATCGCGGCAAGGTGAAGATCAAGTCCGAGATCGGCCGCGGCACCACCATCTCCATCCAGTTGCCGGTGGACCGGAGCGAAACCACCTGACGCCCGATGAACCAAGCCATTCCCATCTTGGAGGCGTCCGGCGTCGAGATCCCGCTGCCGGCGGCGGCGGACGTTTCCGACCAGCGGGAGATGTTCATCGAGAACTGCCGCGTGGAGCCGGGCCAGTTCTGGGTGCTCGGCGGATTGCCGACCTCCAGCCCGAGCGCGGTGATTCCGACGCTGGCCGGGTTGGAGAAGCCGGTGACCGGCGAAGTGCGGCTGTTCGGGAACGACGTTTTCCGGTTGGGCGAAGGCGAACTGGTCGAAGTGCGCAAACGCGTCGGCGTGGTCTTCTCGGCCGGCGGACGGCTCCTGCGGAACCTGACGGTGCTGGACAACATCGCGCTGCCGCTGCGCTACCACCGCTTCATGTTCCCGGACGAGATCGAGGACCGGGTGCGCGTGCTGGCCGCAGCGCTCGACTTGGAGCGGCATCTGGACCGCGCGGCCGTGGCGTTGTCGCCCTCCGCCCGGCAACGGGTGGCGTTGGCGCGGGCGCTGGTCCTGGAGCCGGAGATTCTCTTCCTCGACCGTCCGTTGGTGGCCGCGAACGCGGATCGGCACGAGTGGTGGCTGGACCACGTGCAGGCGCTGAACCGGGGCTTTCACGGCTTGAAGCCGATGACGGTGGTGGTGGGCACGGACCGGCTGCACGTGTGGCGCGGCGTGGCCGGGAATTTCGCCGTGGTCGAGGACCGGCGCTGGACGCATCTGGGCCGGGCCGAGGAGGCGCGGGAACATTCCGCGCTGGCCGCGCCGGATTGGACGCGGCAGAAACGGAGCAGTTGATATGGCCTTGCAGGATCTGACACCGCAGTTGCGCACCCGGTTGAGCCGCGTGGAACGCATGGTCGGCGTGTTCGTGACGGTGGCGTCGCTGCTGATGCTCGCGGGCTTCGCCTACTACCTCTACCACACGGCGGAGAAGAAGGGCTGGTTCCTGGCCAAGGTCCGCTACCAGACGGGCGTGAACAGCGCGGCGGGACTGGCGGCCGGCACTCCCGTGATGCTGATGGGCAAGGTGGTGGGCAAAGTCACGAAGGTCACGGAGAACGATCCTTGGGCCTACTACGGATTGACCGTCGAGTTCGAGGTCATGCAGCCGGGCTTCGGCTACATCTGGACCGACTCGAAGGTGAAGGTGGCGTCGGGCCTCTTCGAGAGCCGCTCGCTGGAAGTCACCAAGGGCCGTGAATACTGGGCGGTGCCGACCGTGATCGGAACGGCGCGCGCCAACTACCAGAGGGTCCCACTCGAGAAACTGGAGAAGGCCTGGACGGAAGAGACCAACCGGCTCTTTGCCGCCGAGCTGGCCAAGACCGGCGCGGCCTCGATCTCCGCCGACCGGAAAGAAGTCCTCGAACAGCAGGCCCGCTACAATCTCCAGGCCTACGCGGCCAGTCCCGAAGGCAGGGCCAACCTCTACGTCCGTTGGGACGAGAAACAGCACGACGCCCCGTTCTGGCTGGACCCGGAAGAGGCCTTGCCCGTGGCCGAGCGGGTCGAACAAATCGCCGACACGGTGGAGAAGGCGCTTCCGAGCTTCCTTGCCTTGACCAACCAGCTCACCGCCATCCTCGACAATGCCGCCAGCGCCACGGCCAAGCTGGACGATCTCCTGAGCGACGTGAAGCCGGCCGCGCAGAACCTTTCCCGCGCCTCCGAGGACATGCCGCGCTTGTCCGCGAACCTGGCGCAGATCACGCAGAACCTGACCAACGCGCAGGGCGGCTTGGGCGAGTGGGTGCTGACGGACGACTTGAAGGCGCAGATCGACCAGACCTTTGGCGGGGTCCAGAGCGTGATGGGCACGGCGAACACGAACCTGCTGACGTTGAACCAGTCGCTGGAAAACCTCTCGCAGATCACCGGCGAACTCTCCACGCAGGTCCGGGCCAACACCAATCTGCTCAGCGGCGTCTATCACCTGGTGATCGACGCGGACCAGTTGATCCAGGGGCTCAAGCAGCACTGGCTGCTGCGCTCCGCCTTCAAGTGACCGGCGGCGCGGCGGCCAGCATCCGTTCGGCGGCGCGACGATAGCTCTCGACCAGTTCCTTGGGTTCCAGCGGGACGGCGCGTCCGCCCCAGCCCAGCACCCAGCGCAGCACTTCTTCCAGGCTGGAGAGCTTCAACCGCAGGTCGAGCCCGCCATCGGGCCGCTCCGCGATCTGCTGCGAGGCGTGCCAGCGCTTCTCGCGGATGTAGTCGGCGGCGTAGTCGTCGAAGCGGATGAGCACCTGGTGTTCGCCCTTTCCGGTGATGACGCCGAAGCTGTCGCGCAGCCGTTTCTCCAGGGAGAACTTGGCCGGGCGCGTGAAGGTCTTGCCGGTGGACTCCACCTCGACGATGCGCGCCGGGGCGAAGGTGCGGAGGTCGTTCCGAAGATGGCAGTGGGCGAAAAGGAACCATTCGCCGTTGATGTTGGCGAGGTGGTAGGGATCGACGACGCGGGGCTCGGTGCCCTTGCGTCCGGGCTTGCGGTAGGTGAGCCGCAGCTGCTGGCGCGCGGCGGTGGCCTTGGCCAGTCGGTCGAAGGTGGCGAGATCGACCACGGGCTCGGCGCTGGTGCGGAAGGAGATGGTCTGCTCCCAGTCGGCGAGATGGATGGTGACGTTTTCCGGAAGGGAGGAGGCGAGCTTCTTGAAGCCCGCGACGAGCGGCTGCTCGAAGCTGGTGCCGCGATATTGCTGGAGCGCCTTTTCCGCCACGAGCAGGGCGAAGAGCTCCCCCTCGCTGATCTGCACGGTGGGCAGCGAACCGACCTCGGCGGTGTAGAAGTAGCCGTTGCGGAGGCGGTCGAACTCCAGCGGGAGGTTCATGCGGTCGCGCATGAACTCGAGGTCGCGCTGGATGGTCTTGGAGGAGACCTCCAGGTCCACGCCGAGGCTGGTCTGGTTGGGGAACCGACCGGCCTTGATGGCCTCGTGGATCTTCATCATCCGCTCCAGCGGAGGGCGGGTGAGGCGTTCGGCGGGGACGGAGTTCTTCACGGACGGGAACAGAGCAACGGGACGGGACGGGCGCAAAACAAAACGCGCGGTTCCCGGAGGAACCGCGCGTGGGAAAGGAGACGAAGGCGGCTCAGCCGACGAGCTTGGCCAGCAGCTCGTCGTTGGTCTTGTTCTTCTTCAACGCGGCCAGGAGCGTTTCCATGGCCTCGATGGGGTTCAGATCGACCATCATGCGGCGGAGCTTGCGGATGGAGTCGAGGTTCTTCGCGGCGAAGAGCTTCTCCTCCTTGCGGGTGCCGCTCTTCGGGATGTCGATGGCGGGGTAGAGGCGGCGGTCGGAGAGCTTGCGGTCGAGGATGAGCTCCATGTT
Source organism: uncultured Verrucomicrobiales bacterium (assembly GCA_946480965.1). The sequence continues at coordinate 20,533 of CAMLMI010000009.1, forward strand.
GCCGGTGCCCTTGAACTCCTGGAAAATGAGCTCGTCCATGCGGCTGCCGGTATCGACGAGCGCGGTGGCGAGAATGGTGAGCGAACCGCCGCCCTCGATCTTGCGCGCGGCGGCGAACATCTTGCGGGGAATCTCCAGCGCGCGGGCATCGACACCGCCGGTCATCGTGCGGCCGGAACCGCCGTGGACGCTGTTGTAGGCGCGGGCCACGCGGGTGAGGGAGTCGAGGAGGATGAGCACGTCCTTGCCCGATTCCACCATGCGGCGGCAGCGCTCGATCATGAAACGGGAGAGGCGGACGTGGGTTTCCAGGTCCTGGTCGTTGGAGGAGGCGACGACCTCGGCCTTCACGGAGCGCTGGAAGTCGGTGACTTCCTCGGGCCGCTCGTCGATCAGCAGCACCATGACGTGGACTTCGGGATGGTTCGTGGTCACGGCGTTGGCGAGCTGCTTGAGGATCGTGGTCTTGCCGGTGCGGGGCGGCGCGACGATGAGGCCGCGGGTGCCTTTGCCGATGGGCGTGACGAGATCGATGATGCGCGTCTCCAAGATGTCCGGCGTGGTCTCGAGGGTGAACTTCTCGATCGGGTCGATCGTGGTCAGGTTCTCGAAGCGCGTGGTCTTGAGGTATTCCTGGAACGGAATGCCGTTGACGGACTCGACCGCGCGCAGCTGGGGACTGGTGCCGCGATGGGGGGGCTGGGTAATGCCGACGACCTGGCAGCCCTCGCGGAGGAAGTTGCGCTTGATGGTGTCGGGGGTGACGAAGATGTCGCTCGGCTTGGGTGCGAAATGCTGGTGCGGCGTGCGGAGGAAGCCGAAGCCCTTGTCGGAAATCTCAAGGTAGCCGGAGCCCAGGTTTTGCTGGGTCTGGCCATTGGTCGCGGGCGCGGTTTGTGGCGCGTTGCTCATAAAGTCGGTCGGTGTAGAAGGCCTGACGGATGAAAGATCCTAGTCAGCCACGGAATGGTGGAGGATGGAAAACCGTCGGTGCTGCAGAAACTGGAGAACCCAAAAAAATTCAGCCCAACGGTCAGACCTTCAGAACGGCGGTTTACTACTGCCGATTGGCACCGGGTGCAACTGTCTTTTTCCGATCATGCGGCTTTCGGCCCGGCGAGGAGCGGAGGCGACGGCTTCCCGAAACAAAAAACGCCCGCCGAAGATCGTTCGGCGGGCGCCATCAAGACGGAGCCGACTAGGCCTTCTCGTCCAACAGCCCGCGACGAGGCCCTTCGAGCAGCTCGGCGATGAAGTTGGTGGAATAGACGCCGCGACGGAAATTGGGGTCCTGGAGGATGGCCTGCTCGAAGGCGATGGTCGTCTTGATCCCGGTGATCATGTATTCGCCGAGCGCGCGGCTCATGCGGTCCATCGCTTCGCGGCGGTCCTTCCCGGTCGTGATCAGCTTGCCGATCATCGAGTCGTAATAGGGCGGAATGGAGTAGCCGGCATAGACGTGGCTGTCCAACCGCACGCCGCGTCCGCCGGGCGCGTAATACATCTGCACCTGCCCGGGGCACGGGCGGAAATCGTCGAAAGGGTCCTCCGCGTTGATGCGGCACTCGATGGCGTGGCCCTTGAAGGTCACGTCGCCCTGCGAGATCCGCAGCGGCTCGCCCATCGCGATCATGATCTGCTGCTTCACGAGGTCGATCCCGGTCACTTCTTCGGTGATCGGGTGCTCGACCTGGATGCGCTTGTTCATCTCCAGGAAGTAGAACTTCCCGTGGTCGTCCACGATGAACTCGACGGTGCCGGCGTTCGTGTAGTTGGCGATCTCGGCGATGCGGACGGCGGCCTTGCCCATCTCCTTGCGGAGCTTGGGGAACTTGTGCTCGATGAGCGGCGAAGGGGTTTCCTCGATCAGCTTCTGGTTGCGGCGCTGGATGGAGCAGTCGCGTTCGCCCAGATGGATGATGTTGCCCCGGGTGTCGGCGAGGATCTGGAACTCGATGTGGTGCGGGTTCTCGATGAACTTCTCGATGTAAACCCCGGCGTTGCCGAAGGCCTTCTCCGCCTCGGCGCGGGCGGTGTGGAAGCCCTTGATGAGGGAAATGTCGTTGTGGGCGACGCGCATTCCGCGTCCGCCGCCGCCGGCCACGGCCTTGATCATGACCGGGTAGCCGATCTTCTTGGCCACGGCCAAGGCGTCGGCCTCGTTGACCACGATGCCGTCGGAGCCTGGAGGGGTGGGCACGCCTGCCTTCTTGGCGAGATCGCGGCTGACGGCCTTGTCCTCCATCGCGTTCATCGCGCGGGAGGAGGGGCCGATGAAGCGGATGTTGCAGCTCTCGCAGACGTCGGCGAAGTGGGCGTTCTCCGAGAGGAAGCCGTAGCCGGGATGGATGGCGTCCACATCGGCGATCTCGGCAGCGGAGATGATCCGGTCGATGCGGAGGTAGCTGTCGGAGGACTTGGGCTCGCCGATGCAGATGGCCTCGTCGGCCAGTTGGACGTGCATCGAATTCGCGTCGGCCGTGGAATAGACCGCCACCGTGCGGATGTTCAGTTCCTTGCAGGCACGGATGATGCGGACGGCGATTTCGCCCCGGTTAGCGACCAGTATCTTCTCGAACATGATGGGGTCAGAGCGGCCGGACGCGGAAGAGCGGCTGGCCGAATTCAACCGGCTTGGCGTTGTCCACAAGGATCTCGGTGATCACGCCGCGGACTTCGGCCTTGATCTCGTTCATGACCTTCATGGCCTCGATGATGCAGACCACGGAGTCGGGGCCGACCTCGGTGCCGACTTCTGCGTAGGAGGCGGATTCCGGCGACGGGGCGCGGTAGAAGGTGCCGATCATGGGCGACTTCACCTCCAAGCCGCCACTGGTGACGGGGACGGAGGGGGCCGGGGCGGTGAGCGCCGGGGGCGGAGGGAGCGTCGCTGCGGGCAGCGCGTAGGTGACGGGGCCGTCTTCGGCCGTGCCGGCGACACCATTGCCGCCGCGTTTGAGTCTGATCTTGAATTCCTGCCTCTCGAGCTCGAACTCGGATATCGAGTTCTTCTTCATCAGGTCGATGATGGCCTTGATGTCTTTAAGATCCACAGCTGGCTCCGGTTCTAAAAACGACGGTTACGATACGAGTCTCTGAAACAAAAAAGCAGAGGTCGGTCAGACTCTGCTTTTTCATGATGTTTCAAAAATGTGGGCCGGAGGCTAGGGGTGGGTCCGGGGAGCGTCAAGGTGGAATCTCCGGACGGCCCCAGCGTTGATTTTTCGCTAATTCCCCGGGCTTCAAGCCGTTCTTTGCGCGCCGCAAACGCTAACGGCCGCATCGAGTCCCAGCAGATACGACTGCACGCCGAACCCGGCGATCACGCCCTTGCAGACGGCGGTCAGGTAGGAATGGTGGCGGAACTCCTCCCGGGCATGGACGTTCGAGAGGTGGATCTCGATGGTGGGGATGGAGACTGCGGCAATGGCGTCGCGCAGGGCCACGGAGGTGTGGGTCAGCCCTCCGGCGTTCAGCACGATGGCGGCCGTGTGGCCCCGCGCGGCGTGGATCCAGTCGATCAACTGGCCCTCGCTGTTGCTTTGGCGGAACTCGATCTCCACCGGCACCTGCGCGGCCCGGCTCCGGACCAAACCTTCGACCTCGGCCAAGGTTTCCCGGCCGTAGATGGTCGGTTCCCGGGTGCCCAGCAGGTTGAGGTTCGGGCCATTGAGGAAGAGGATCTTCATGGCAAGAGCTGGACGCTAGGTCGTGGCTTTCGGCGTGTCGAACGGATTCCGGCCCAACAACCAACCGGCCAAGAGGCAGGCGATCCAGGCGATGCCGGGAATGTAGAGGTTGAACTCGCTCAACCCCTGGATCTGGATGGCCAACCACCCCAGCAACGCCGCTTGATGGATGGGATGGGGCGAAACCGAGCGCAAGAGAGCCCAGCCGGTCGCGCCGATCCAAGCGATGAACAACACAAAGCCCGGCCAACCCGAGTCGCTGGCCTGTTCCAAGTAGTCGTTGTGGGCCAGCCGGGCCATTTCGGACTCCGGCGCTTTCATGCGCTGGTAGGGAATCTGGAAGGTGCCGGGACCGGTGCCGAAGACGGGTTCGGCTTTGGAAACGGCCCAAGCGGCGCGCCAGTAGTCGAAGCGGGACTCCACGCTTTGCGCGCCTTTCTGGAAATACCCGGCGTAGCGCAAACCAAACGCCGTCAACCCGAGGACCGTGACACCCAAGGTGATGCCGACTTTCAGTTTCACCGACCAAGGCCGCAACCAGATCGCCACCACCCCGATGGCGACGGCGATCAACCAGGCGGACTTGGAGCCCGACCACGCCAGACACGCTCCGGCGACCGTCGCGACTCCGGCCATCAGGGCGAACCGTAGTCCTTTGGCCCAAGCCGCCCCGGCCGTGTAGAGCCACGCCAACGCCAGCGGCAGCAGGAGCAGGATGCCGCCGGCGAAGGTGTTCGGGTAAACGAACGTGCCGTAGATGCGGTTGCTCATGGCCTTCTTGCGCAGCGCTTCGTCCGTCACGCTACCGACCAGGGCGTTGGTGGAGGCCAGGCTGCCGGAAAGCACTTGTTCCCGGATCTGCTGCAATCCGCCAAAGTGCTGGTCCCAACCGGCCCACAGCGAATAGCCCAAGGCCAGCAGCAACGGCGTCCAGAACCAGGGAGCATGCACCGGCTGCAAATGCCGCAGGATGAAGAGGCCGAAGGCGAAGCAAACGAGGCATCCGATGAATTGGGCCAGCGTCACCGAGGTCAGGTGGGCGTTGATCGTCTGGGTGGCCGCAAGGCATTGCCAGCCCAGCCAAGCCAAACCCAGCAACAGACAGCGGATCGGCCACGGAGAGTCGAAGCGAAACCCCGGTTTCAGCCCGGTCCGCGAACACATCAAGACCGTTGCCAATCCCAGCGCGAGCAGCAGTTGGTAACCCCAGGAGATCGGCCAGAATTGCAGGGCCAGTTCCACCACGTTGACCGGCGCGACAATCAGCTTGGTGAAGATGACCGGGTTGCCCTGCTTGACGAAGATCAGGCCGAAAACGATCCCGGCGAACAGGCAGAACCACGGGGGCAATCCCGGCAACGCGGGCTGGCGCGAAGGTGGCGGCGATGGTTTCGACGGTTTCAACGGGCGGGATTCCAACCGACGACCGGCGCGGAGGCGAGCCCGGAGCATGGGCCGAAAGAGGCACGACTTCGCGCTTGAAAGCCGCAAGGCGACCGGAAGACTCCGGCCCATGCTTGGCGTTGCGCGTATTGGGGAGGCATTCCGTCTCTGGGTGGTGGTGGGAATCCTGTGGGCCGTTTCGGCCAAGGCGGTTCCGGTGATCACGAATGTATCTCCTGCTTTTGGGACGCCGGGCTCCCAACAGGAGATCAATATCTTCGGAACCGGCTTTGGCAGCTCCGGCGCATTTTCGGTCCATTTCGGAAACGTCGCGGCGGTCAATCCGTTCCGCGCTTCGCAGAACCAGATCAACGCCAAGGTGCCGGCCAATGCCGTGACCGCGCCCATCACCGTCACCGTGCTGGGCCAAGCCACCATCACGACCAACAACTTCGTGGTGCTGCGCGGCCAGCCCTACATCACCGCCTTCACCCCCACGGGTCGGACCAACGACACCATCTCGATCTATGGTTCCAACCTGCTGGGGTCGAAGATCTGGCTCGGCGGCGCCTTGGCGTCGAACCCCGTCCAAGGCCCGGCCATTGGCGAAGTCCGAGTTGTTGTGCCCGCCGGAGCGGTGCCGGGACCGATCCTCGCCAGCAACGCCGCCAGCGTCACCTGGGGCACGTTCACCACGCGGTCGAACTTCTTCCCCATCGGTGGCGGCCCGATCATCACCAGTTTCACGCCGGTGCGCGGCGGGCCGGGCACCGAGGTCTCGATCTTCGGTCTGAACTTCTTCAACGGGAACACGGCCGTTTTCTTCGGCACCAACGCCGCCACCCAAGTGGTCTTCGTCTCGGCCAACGGCACCCAGGTCAACGCCAAGGCTCCGGCCAACGTTTACACCGCACCGATCCGGGTCATCACGCCGTATGGCACCAACACGACCTCGACCAATTTCATCGTGGGCCTCGCGCCCGAGATCAGCGGCTTTAATCCGCCGCACGGCCCGGTCGGAACCGAGGTGACGATCGACGGGCAGAACTTCGTCGTGGGGGGCACGACCGTCCGGCTCAACGGCACCAATGTCGCCTCCGTCACGGTCACATCCGACACCCAGCTCAAGGCCCGGGTGCAGGCCAACGCCTCCTCCGGCGTCTTCACCGTCGCCACGGCCTTCGGCACAAATTCCTCGTCCAGCAACTTCGTCGTCACCGGCCGCGCACCGCTCATTTCCAGCTTCAATCCGCCGAACGGCACCATCGGCACCTCCGTCGCCATCCACGGCGAAAACCTGATCGACGTGACCAACGTGACCTTTGGCGGCGTGCGTTCGCTCTCCTTCCAGGCCACGTCGCCCGGCCAGATCACGGCCGTCGTGCCGGTGGGCGCGTCGAACGGTCCGGTCTCGGTGCGCAATCCGTATGGCGTCGCGACCACCACGACCAACTTCCATCTGCCGCCGATCATCTCGTCGCTGAATCCCACCTCCGCGCCGCTCGGCGGCACCATCACCGTCGCGGGCACGAATCTCTCCGGAGCGACGGAAGTGCGTTTCCACGGCCAGCTCGCGAACTTCACCGTGGTGAACAACGGCGCGGTCACGGCCGTGGTTCCGCTCACCGCCACCAATGGCTTCGTCACCATCCTCACGCCCGGCGGCGTCACCAATAGCCCGGCCCCCTTCATCATCATGCCCAGCGCCGATCTGGCCGTGTCCATCGCCCTCGACCGCGATCCTTCCGTGGTGAACGAAATCCTGCTCCTCTCCGCCAGCGTCACCAACAAAGGCCCCAACACCGCGTCGAACGTGGTGCTCTCCATCGAAAAGCCGTTCTTCTTCCAGATCCTGTCCGCCAGCGCGACGGCCGGGACCGCCTCGACCAACAGCCTTGGAGGTTCCGTTGCGTTGACCGCGTTGCCCAAGGGCTCGGTGCTCACGCTGACGCTGCGCTGCAAGGCGCTCTCGGCGGCCGCCACCGAAATCGGAGCCGAGGTCACATCCACCACCGCCGACCTGATCACGAGCAACAACGAGGTGAACCGCTTCGTCACCACCATCGCGCAGCCGCCGGAACTGGATATTTTCCCGGCCGGTGAAGCCGGCGTGGCGCTGCGCTGGTCGCTGACCTATTCCAACTTCACCGTCGAGAGATCGACCAATATGCCGTCGGGAGGGAATTGGGTGGCCCTGACCAACTCGCCCAGCGTCGTGAGCAACGGTTTCCAGATGACGCGCCAGGCGACGAACGGGACGGAGTTCTTCCGGCTGATCCGCGCCGCGCCCTGATTCCCAGACGGCGCGGCGAAGCGGGAGCGATTCTTCCCCCTGCCGCGCTCATGGGGGCGGACCGATCGAGCTAGAAGGTTGGTGGAGCCAAAGAAAACCCCTCATCCCGTCGAACGGGATGAGGGGTTTTTGGTTTGTTGCCGGAGCGGGTTTTACTCCGCCTTCGCCCCGTAGAAGCGCAGCGTCGCCGAGCCTGCGGTGGTGTCGATGAACTCGAACACGCCGGGGCTGGTTTCGCTGGCCGATCCCAAGGTGCTCCACGCCGACATCGGCGAGGACAGGTCGCTTCCGGCCACGACCCTGAGATCCGCTCCAGCCGCCGCGGTGAACGTCACCCGCATGGTGCCGTCGGCGAGCCGCTGGATGCCGGTGAGCACGGGCACGACGACCGGCACGGCGGCAATGGTGAACGACCGCTCGGGCGCGAACTCCGAACCCGCGTAGCCGCCATCCACCGACTGGACGCTCCAGTAGTAGGTGCCGGGCGGCAGGGCGAGCACGGCGTTGGTCGCGAGCTGGCGGTTGCCCAAGCCCTGGAGCCGGCGCGTGCCGTCCGGTCCGGCGGCGGCGGCCACGATGTCGGAGCCGCCGGGCGCGGTGCCGATGCGCATGCTGTAGGAGAGGCCGGAGGCGGGGGTTTCCGGATCGGAACCGGCGGTCCAGAGCAGGACGACTCCACCGGTCGTCGGAATGGCCTCCATCATGGCGGGCGGCTGCGGGAGGCGGTTCGCTTCGGGCGAGAGGTTCTTCCGGATCGCGGCGAAGACGCCTTCCGAGGAAGTGCCGGTCAGGAGCAGGTCCAGCCGTCCGTCCGTGTCGATGTCCGCCCACGAACCCAGGCTGCTGCCGACGGCGTCGAGGTCCGTCGCGACGACCACGAAGCCTTCCGGTGTATTGCGGAATAGGCCCGCGACTTCTTCGCCTTGGCCGTCGCCCGCCAGGAAGAGATCGGGCCGTCCGTCGTTGTCGTAGTCGCCCCAGGTGAGGGAACCATCCACGAAGCCCGGCAGAGCGGCCTCGGCCAGCTCAAAGCCGTTTCCGGTGTTGCGCCACACCTGGCAGAGGAGAATGCCGTCCATTTCGGGGTGCAGGCCCGAGAGGGCGAGATCCAGGAGGCCGTCGCCGTCATGGTCCTGCCACGCCGCGCTGCTGCGCGCGACGGCCGGGATGGAGTGTCCGATCCGTTCGAACCCTTCGCCAGTGTTGCGGAAGACGGCCGTGATCGCGCCCGCGTCGCTCCAGTTGGTGCTGCCCGTGAGCAGCAGATCGGCCCAGCCGTCGTTGTCGTAGTCGCCCCAGGCCGCTTGGCCGGCGCGCACCGGAGGCAGTCCGGCCTCGACCCGCTCGAAACCGTCGGGGGTGTTTCTCCAGAGCTCGGCGAGGATCGCGCCGCCATCCCGGTCGGATTCGCCGGTGATCAGCAGGTCGATGCGCCCGTCGTTGTCGTGGTCGCCCCAGGCCAACGATCCTCGGGCCGATCCGGGGAACGGAACCTCCATCTGCGCGAAGCCCTCGCCGGTGTTGCGCCACAACTGGGTGACGAATCCTTCGCCCGTGTCGCCGGAGACGGCGAAGTCTAGGAGACCGTCGTTGTCATAGTCGCCCCAAGCCGCCGTGGCCTGCGCCAGTCCGGGGAGTCCCGGGATCGCGACGCCGGTGAAGGTCGAGCCGGTGTTGCGCCACAGGCGCGAGGGCATGGCGCTGTCGCGACCCACCAGGAGCAGATCCACGAGCCCGTCGTTGTCGTGGTCGCCCCAGGCCGGCACGCCGTTCACAAGGTCGGGAATGGGAGGCACCCACAGGAAGGACTGCGTGGCCACGCTGCGGTCCTGGCCAAGGGCCGTTCCCCCGGAGTTCACCGCGACGAGGCGGTAGTGATAGGTCGTGCCGGGCTGAAGACCGCTGACCGCGGCGCTGACCGCGATCTCGGCCGAACCGGCACCGACGCTGTTGGTGGCGGTGCGGGAGCCGTAGCTGGTGGTCGCACCATGCTCGAAGTAGTAGCTCGTGACCGCGCCGTTCGGATTGACCGTGCCGTTCAGCACCGCTCCGTTCGTCGTGATGCCGGTCGCGGCCAAGGTGGCGACCGCCGGTGCGGACTGGGACGCCGTGGTGGCGAACACCTGGTTGCTGCCGGTGGTGGCGCCGATGGCGTTGTCCGCGACGAGGCGGAAGACGTATTCGGTGTCGGACGCCAAGCCCGAGAGTCCGGCCGAAACGTTCACGGGCTGGTTTCCGGCCGGGAGCGAGTTCGTGGCGGTGGAGAGCCACTGTTCGGGCGGCGGACCCTGGAGCCGAGGTCCGGTGCCGTAGGTGGCGTTGAAGAAGGCCATCGTGTTCGTGCAGGCCTCCAGCGGCACGGCGTTGGTGAAGAGCGCGATCTCCGCGATCCAGCCCTTGAAGAAGCCGTAGCTCTGGCCGCTGGCCTTGCCGATCGTGCCCGGCGAGGTGTCGCTCACCTGCGGGGCGGTGAAATCCTCCACCCAGGATTCGCCGTTGACCCAGACCACGGTGTGCGAGCCCTGCTTGCGCACCATGAGGGTGAAGGTGTCCGGGGCCGGGGCCCAGATGCCGTAGGGGGACGGGGAGCGGTTCGCCCCGCCGCCGGCGGTGCCGTTGTTGCGGCGCGCCGCCCAGAAGCCGTCGAACCGGTCCTTGTCGAACAGCCGCGCGTGGTCCGGCGCGCCGTTGGCCCGGGCCGTGACGAAGACGGTGAAGTCGCCGATCCGGTTGGTGAGTGCGGGCACGTTCCAGAAATCGCCGCCGTCGAACTGCCAGGCGGGCTGGCCGTTCAGGACGTTCTGGCGGAATGCGGGCCGCGCGTTGCCGCTCGCGGTGGCGGTGTAGCCGTTGCCGGTCAGGTCGCCGTTGCTGTCGATCAGTTGCCCCTCGGCCGCGTTGGTCATGTGGCGGGCGGCCCACCAGGCGATCAGCCCTTCACCGGTGAAACCGGTCGGCTGCTCCGTTGGCTCCGCCGGGATCGGGGCATACTCGAAATGGTAGCTCGTGGCCGCGCCGTTCGGGTTCACCGTGCCGTTCAGCACCGCCCCGTTCGTCGTGATGCCGCTCGCGGCCAAGGTCGTGACCGTGGGCGCGGGCTGGATGGCCGTGGTGGTGAAGGACTGGCTGCCACCTAGAGTGGTTCCGCCGGAGTTCACCGCGACGAGGCGGTAGTGGCGGGTCGTGCTGGAAGGCAGACCAGAAAGCGAAGCATTGACCGACACCGCCGAAGTTCCGGAGCCCGCGCTGGTCGTGGCGGTCTGGGAACCGTAGCTGGTGGTTGCGCCATACTCGAAATAGTAGCTGGTGGCCGCGCCGTTCGGGTTCACCGTGCCGTTCAGCACCGCCCCGTTCGTCGTGATGCCGCTCGCGGCCAAGGTCGTGACCGTGGGCGCGGGCTGGATGGCCGTGGTGGTGAAGGACTGG
>CAMLMI010000010.1 GCA_946480965.1 uncultured Verrucomicrobiales bacterium
TTCAATCCGCGAGCGGTGGAACGTGGGGCGGGTGTGTGTTCGATGCGGAGGAAATCGTTAAACGACTGGTATCCTGCCCGCGCCCATGAACGGCGGAGCGGTGAAGCCTGCAGGACTGCGGCCCGGATTCGCCGGGAGCCTTCGCTTCGTTTCGGAGCGCCTGCTGGATTGACAGCGCTGGCGGAGAAAGAAATGTCCTGCGGATCAGTCCTGACGCCGCCATGGAACCTTGCACCGCCGAAACCAACACATCCGCCCGGTCCCTCATCCAGGAGCATTTCGGCAGGACTCCGGCCGAGCAGCTTGTCACCGCGAACCGGAAGTTTCCCCCGACGTCGCGGGTGGATCTTCAGGTGGCGCTGGAACGCTGGTTCCAGGCCCGGAGCAAGACGCGACTGGTCGGCGTCCATGCCGCCTACGAGCACGAGACCATGACGTTCGCGCATCTGTTGCGGGCCGGGGAGCATCCGGTGATCATCAGTCCGTTGCGGCACGACGAAGTGGACGCCGGCGACGCCATGCCGAAACGTTGCCTGCACAGCGGCCTGTGGCTCGCATGTGAAGGGGACCGTCCTCCGTTCGCGGTTCTCCTCAGCAGCGCAGCCCGCTTTGGCCAAGACGAGGGGCTGCATGTCGAGATCGCGGTGACGCCGGGCGAAGACGGCCTGTCCCTTTCCCACCGGTTCCTCGCCGAACTCGAGAAGCTGGTCATGGAAGCCGGCTCCTATCGGGGCAAAGTCATTTCGCTGGAAGGGGCGAAGGGCTATTCCGGCAAATCCGGCGGCATCAAGGTCCACAAGCTGTCGGCGGTGCCGCGCGAAGCCGTGATCCTGCCGGAGCAGACGATCCGTCTGCTGGAGAGAAACGTGACGGAGTTCGTCGAGATGCGGGACCAATTTCGCCGGCTCGGCATGGCGACCAAGAAGGGGCTGCTCTTCTACGGACCACCGGGCACGGGCAAGACCCATACGATCCGCTACCTGGCCAGCCTGCTGCCGGGCCACACCACGATGCTGATCACCGCGGAGCAGGTCGGACTGATCGACGAATACTTCCAGCTCGCCCGCTTTCTCCAGCCCGCGATGGTGGTGATCGAGGATGTGGACCTGATCGCCCGCGCCCGCGAACGGATGCGCGGGGCCTGCGAAGAAAGCCTGCTGAACCGGCTGTTGAACGAAATGGACGGATTGCGAGAGGACGCCGCCATCCTCTTCGTCCTGACCACCAACCGCCCCGAACAGCTCGAAGCCGCGCTCGCTTCCCGGCCCGGGCGGGTGGACCAGGCCATCGAGTTTCCGCTGCCCGACAAGGAAGGCCGGCGAAAGCTGGTCCAGCTCTACTCCGGCGGCCTCTCCGTTCCGGAAGAGATGCTGGAACTGCTCGCGCAACGCACGCAGAAGGCCAGCGCCGCCTTCATCAAGGAGCTGATGCGTCGGACCGCGCAGAACTTCCTCCGGAGCGGCGGCAAAGGGGCATTGACGCCGGATCATGTCGAACCGGCCTTGGACGAGATGCTTTTCTCTGGAGGCAGCCTGAACCTGAAGCTGCTCGGAGTCGGATCTGGCGTTTGATGTAGCGCAAGACAGGGCGGCATCGCCCTGAAGCGCGGCCAGAAGAGCAATTTCTGCAAATAGTCGGGAATTGCGGCCGGAGCCATCTCCGTGGGATTCATGGGGTTGTCGTTCGACAACTCTATGATCCCCCAGCGCGGTTTTACCGCCTTCTTCTTGGCCGTCCTTCTGGCCGTCGCCTTCCACGTAGCCCCTTCCACCCGCGCCGCCGAGTTCGCCTGCGATTCGCTGAGCGCGGGCAATGTGGGCGGAAAGACCTACTGGTTCTATCCGCCGGACAACGGTTCGGCCGAATACCCGGGCTTCACCGGGCGCGGCTACAGCAACCTCGTCTTGAACGCCAATGGCACCTACACGCTGAACGCCGCCAACGCCGCCTTCACCCGCTCCGGCAACTGGACCGCGACCAACGGGCTCAACGGTCCGTTCACCTGGGTGGATGTGTGGCTGTCGAACTTCCCCGAAACGGGCGAGCGGTCGGTCGTGGTCCTGTTCAACACCTGCGGCGGCGAACTGGAGCGGATCGAGCCGGTCTTCGCCAACGTGGCGTCCTTCGCCTTCCGCGTGACCGACGGCGCGGTGCCGACGCCCCGGCCCGTGGCGAACGTTTCTATCCACGGTGGGGGCGGGAGCTGGGAAGTGGGCTCCTCGCCCACGCTGACCGTGACAGCCGACGGCGACCGGCCGCTGACCTTCGCCTGGAAGAGCGCTGCGGGCGTTCTCCCGTGGGCCACCGGTTCGACGCTGACCCTGACCAACATCCAGTTCGCGCAGTCCGGCAGCTACACCGTCACCGTGGCCAATGCCTACGGTTCGCTCAGCGCGAGCGCGACCCTGACGGTGGTCAACGGCACGGCGCCGAGCATCACCAGCCAGCCGTTCGGGATGAACAAGACGGTCGGTGAATTCGCGCCGTTCGCCGTCACCGCCGGCGGTTCGTCGCCGCTGTTCTACCAGTGGCGCAAGGGCGGGCAACCGTTGCCCGGCCAGACCAACAGCTCCTTCAACATCGCCGCCGTCGCGCTGGCCGACGCGGGCAACTACGACGTGTGGGTCTCCAACCGCTTCGGCGTCGTCTTCAGCGATGTCGCCACGCTGAACGTGGCCGCCGTCGAGGTGCCCAATCCGCCCGTCATCTCCTTCGTCTCCGGCAGCACCAACATCACCACCGGCAGCGATGTGGCGCTCACCGTCACCGCGACCGGCGGCACGCCTCTGAGCTATCTCTGGCGCAAGAACGGCACGCCCGTTGTGACCGGCTGGACGCCGGAGACGGGCAACCTCTACGCGACCAACGCGACGTTCCTGCAAACCAACTTCCTCGGGCTCGGCCTCCAGGCTCCGTATGACGTCATCGTCAGCAACCGCTGGGGCGCTGTGACCAGCGCGCCGTCGGCATGGATTCACGTGTTCGGCACGAACAAGCCGTTCGTCAGCGGCGGTTCCGGCATCGTGACCCAGGCCGTGGGCAGCAGCGTGACCTTCCAGTTCCGCTCGTCCGACCTGCCGCCGTTCACCTGGGGCGTGCTGCGCAACGGCGCGCCTTGGACCGATCCCCGGGCGACCTTCACCTCCGGCTTCACCAACGACGGGTTCCACGAAACACACTTCTTCGTCACGCTCACCGGGCTGACGGGTGGCGACACCGGGCTCTACCAACCGTGGGTCTCCAATCGCTTCGGTGCCTTCACCAACACCTTCCCCTATACGCTGCGCGTCGTGAGCGCGTTGCCGCCCGCGTTCTTCGCCCAGCCCCGGAGCCAGAGCGTCGGCATCGGAGGCAGCGCGGTTCTCGGGGCGTCGTTCGAGGCCAATCCAGACGGCGGCACCGCCGGCATCGAGTGGTATTCCAACAACGTCCGCGTGGCCTCCCAGCTCGGCGGTTCGCTCAATCTCGGCGGCCTGCTGATCAACACGAACTCCTACGAGCTGCCCATCTCTTCCCTCGGCATCGTCGAGGTCTATGCCGTCGCGACCAACACCTTCGGCCGCACGACCAGCTCCGTCGCGCAGATCACCGGCAAGCTCCTGCCCGGCAGCCTGGACCCGGCCTTTGCCCAGACCAACGTCCTTTCCCCCGCGCTCTGCACGGCGATCCTCCCGTTGCCGGACGGCTCGGTCCTCGTGGGCGGACGCTTCACCACGATCAACGGGCTGTCGCGGACGAAGATCGCGAAGTTCCTTCCCTCCGGCGCGCTCGACACCGCCTGGACGCCGGCCGGCAACGGCATCACCGGTGTGGCCTCATCCTTCGTGAAGCGGCTCGTCCCCCTGCCCGGGGGCAAGATCCTCGCCGCCGGCAACGTGACCGCCGCGTCCGGCGGGTTCAGCTACCAGGGGCTCTTCCGCCTGAACGCCAATGGGTCGCTCGACACCACCTTCGGCACCAGCGGCGCGTCGGTCATCACCGGCATCGCGGCGGGCGTGGACATCATGGACCTCGCCGTGCAGCAGGACGGCAAGATCCTGGTCGCCGGCGGCCCGCTCAGCTCGGCGGCCGGAATCGGTCTGCTGCGCTTCAACGCCGACGGCACGCCCGACACGGGCTTCACCTCGCCGGTGGCGTCTGCGTCCGCCTCGGCCCCCGTCCGCACCGTGGCCTTGGATGCCAACGGCAAGATCTGGATCGGTGGTGGCTTCACCACCGTGGGCGGGCAATCCCGGCGCTACCTCGCCCGCTTGGAGGCGAACGGCGCGCTCGACACCTCCGTGTCGAACTATGCCGCCAGCGCCCAGGTGCATCTCGTGCGGGTCCAGCCCGACGGCCGCGTGCTCTTGGGCGGTGCTTTCAGCACCTTGGGCGGAGTCGCGGTCCGCGGGTTGGCGCGGCTCACGGCCGATCTCGCGGTGGAGACGGTCGACGGATTTCCGTCCCTGCCCGGATTCAACGCTTCGTCCACGCGTTTCGTGGACAGCATCCTGGTCCGGCCCGATGGCGGACTGCTCGTCGGCGGCTCCTTCTCCGTGAGCGATGCCGACCGCTCTTTCCTCTACGGCGTGAAGGCGGACGGCAGCGTGGACGACTACCCGCCGCTCAGTGTGGAGCCCAATGCCGACATCCACGCCATGTCGCTGGCGGCCGACGGTTCCGTCTGGATCGCGGGCTACTTCAGCCAGCTCGGCGCGACGCCCGTGGGCGGCTTCGCACGGTTGACCGCGGGCGAGAATCCCGTGGTGGAAGCCCCGGCGCCGGAGCTGGGCGAGATCGTCTTCGCCGCTGGCAAGTTCCGGTTCAGCCTGCCGACCACTGCCGGCCGCAGCTACGCCATCCAGTTCAAGCCCGACCTCGCCTCCGCCTGGACCACCGTCCAGACCATCGTGGGCGACGGCACCAACAAACCCGTGGAACTCCCCACCGACGCCCCGATGGGCTTCTACCAAGTGGTGCTGCTGCCGTAGGCGACGACGAAAACGCTGCCTCAAGAAACCGAACAGCCCCCGGAACGAACCGGGGCTGTTTTTTCTGCATAAAGAAAGGCCACGGACCCGCCGCCGCCCAGCTTTCGCCTCACGCCAAGATGCCCTTCACCACCTCGCCGTGGACATCGGTCAGGCGGAAATCGCGGCCCTGGAAGCGATAGGTCAGCTTGGTGTGGTCGAGACCGAAGAGGTGGAGAATCGTCGCGTGCAGATCGTGGACGTGGACCTTCTGGTCTGCCGCGTAGAAGCCGAAGTCGTCCGTGCGGCCATAGACCGTGCCGGGTTTGATCCCGCCGCCGGCCATCCAGATGGTGTAGCCGTGGGGGTGATGATCGCGGCCGACTTCGGCGGGCTTGAGCGCGCCCTGCATCATCGGGGTGCGGCCGAATTCGCCGCCCCAGAGGACGAGGGTTTCATCCAGCAATCCACGCTCCTTCAAGTCCTTCACCAAGGCGACCGCAGGCTGGTCCGTCTCCGCGCAACGTTGCTTGAGGTCGAAGATCAGGTTGCCGTCGGGGCCGCCGTGATGGTCCCAGCCGCGATGGTAGAGCTGCACGAAGCGGACCCCGCGTTCCACCAGGCGACGGGCGAGCAGGCAGTTGTTCGCGAACGACGCCCGGCCCGGTGTGGTGCCGTAGGCGGCGTGCGTCTGGGGCGTCTCCTTCGTGATGTCCATGACCTCCGGCACGCTGGTCTGCATCTTGTAGGCCATTTCGTAGGAGGCGATGCGGGTCTGGATCTCCGGATCCTGGAGCACGTCGTGCCGCATCTGGTTGAGATCCTTGAGCGCGTCGAGCGACTGGCGTCGGCGTTCGCTGCTGATGCCCGGCGGATTACCGACATAGAGCACGGGATCGCCCTGCGAACGGAGCGTGACGCCCTGATGGACCGTGGGAAGGAAGCCGCTGCCCCAGGCCGCGTTGGTCAACGGCTGGCCCACACCGGTCATCAGCACGACGAACGCAGGCAGGTCCTTGTTCTCGCTGCCGAGGCCGTAGCTGAACCACGAGCCCATGCCCGGCCGACCGGCGAGCTGCGCGCCGGTGTTCATGAAGATCGTGGCCGGATCGTGGTTGAAGGCCTCCGAGTAGAAGCCCTGCACGAAGCAGACGTCGTCCACGATCGTCCGCAGGTGCGGGAGCAGTTCGCTCAGCCACATGCCGGACTGGCCGTATTGCGCGAACTTGTAGGGCGACGCCAGCAGCTTGGCCTCCTTGCCGATCTGGGCCAGGCGGATGTTCTTCACCAGCTCCTCCGGCACCTGCTGGCCGTCGCGCTTTTGGAGTTCCGGCTTCGGATCGAAAAGATCCAGATGCGACGGCCCGCCGGACTGGAAGAGGTAGATGATGTTCTTCGCCTTGGGCGCAAAGTGTGGCCGGCCCAGCCCTGGCGCGGAACCATCGGAGGCGAACAGCTTGTCGTTGAAGAGCGAGCCCAGCGCGAGCGCGCCCATCCCGGTGCCGCACTGCTGCAGGAAGCGGCGGCGGGTGGTGGCGCGGAGGGAGGCGAGCGCGGGGGATGTCAGGAAGTTCATGCGGGAGGGGGAAAGTGTTCAGTGAGCAGTATTCAGTGATCAGAGGGCTCGTCCGGGTTAGGAGCGTGCGGGGTGCAGTAGTAGCTGGCGGAGTCGTCGTGAAGGACGGAGCCGCCGCAGAAGGAGGAGGAGCGTTCCATCATGCTGCCCAGCATTCGGCCGATCTCTTCACAGAGGCCAAGCAAACGTGTGCAGTCTGTCGCCGAGAGGTAGCCGTCGTCCTTGGCGGTTTCCAACCAGTGCTGGGTTTCCAGCTGCTCGGCGTCTGCGTCGCTCAATTTGGAGACCAAGTGCCGTTCGTAGCCACGTTTGGCCCAAGACTCGGCGATTTGTGCGCCGATGGATCGAGCCGAACGGAGGATCTGGTCGGTGAGCGAGAAGCGTTCTTCCGTCGGGAAGGTCTTCGAGACCTTGAAGACCTCCCGCGAAAGCTGCCGCTGGCGCTGATACACAATCAGCTCACGGAAACTTTTGGCGTAGGGAAGTTGGTTTGCACTCATGGTGTCCTTTCCGGCCGTTGCTCACTGTTCACTGAAAACTGAACACTGATCACTGGCCCCCTCACCCCTTCGTCAGCGTTTCATCCAAGTTGAACAGCACATTGGCCACCATCATCCACGCGGCGAG
This sequence comes from uncultured Verrucomicrobiales bacterium, assembly GCA_946480965.1. Next base: position 7,153 of record CAMLMI010000010.1, read on the forward strand.
TTGGCGGGCGTCGAGGTTCCCCGGGCGGGCGGCCGGGCCGGCAGACACCAGCTCGGTGGCGGCGGTGCCGTCGCTGCGGAAGCTTTCCTGCTGTTGCTGCACGAAGGCCAACAGCCTCGCATGTTCCGCCGTCGTCGGCGCGCGGCCGACCGTCGTGCGGAAGGCGAAGCGCACGCGGTCTTCGTCGCTCCGGCCGCCCTCCGCTAGGATGCGCTGGGCGAAGACGCGGGCGGCTTCGAGCAAGGTGGGTTCGTTCAAGCCTGCAAGGGCCTGGAGCGGCGTGTTGGTGCGAGGACGGCGGGCTACGCAGACATCGCGGCTGGGGGCGTCGAAGGTGGCGAAGGTCGGGTAGGTGCAGACTCGGCGCCAGAAGGTATAGAGCCCGCGTCGATAGAGGTCGGGGCCTTCGCTGGCGGGCCATTCGTCCATGCCGATCTCGGGCCGCAGGAAGCCGATTTCCTTCCACAGGTTCGGCACCTGCTCGGGATAGACGCTCGGGCCGCCGAGCTTCGGATTGAGCAAGCCGCTGACCGCCAGGGCGTGGTCGCGGATCATTTCGGCATCCATGCGGAAGCGCGGGCCGCGGGCGAGCAGTCGGTTGTAGAAGTCCTTCTCCTGCCGCGTGGCGTCGGTGACGGCGCTCTGGCGGTAGGTGGCGGATAGCACGAGCAGGCGTTGCATGGCCTTCACGTCCCAACCGGTGCGGACGAACTCCGTGGCCAACCAGTCGAGCAGTTCCGGATGCGATGGCGCGGCGCCCTGGCGGCCGAAATCCTCGCTCGTCTCCACCAGCCCGGTGCCGAAGAGACGCTGCCAATACTGGTTCACGGTCACGCGGGCGGTCAGCGGGTTGGCGGGATCGACCACCCACTTGGCCAAGGCCAGCCGGTTGGGCGGTTCGTTGGAGGGGAGCGGCGGCAACACGGCGGGCACGCCGGGCGTGACGGTTTTGCCCTTGGTCAAGAAATCGCCGCGCAGGTGGATGTAGCTCTGGCGCGGTTCGGCATTGGTCCGCTCCTGGGTGATGAGGGTGGTGAACTTCTGGGCGGCGAGCTTCTTGCGCTTCTCCTCCAAGCGATACAGCTCCCGCTCCAGCGCGCGGATCTCCTCCGAACCGGCCCGGTGCGTGGCGGCGAGCAGAGCGGACTGTGCCTCGGTGCGGCGGTTCGGCTCAGTAGCGAGCGCGTCGCGGACTTCCGACGAGATCGGCCATTGCTTCGCCGGATCTTTCTCTGTGGTGACGGAGAGGCGGAAGCGGCCGAGGGCGTGGCTGTTCCCGTGGTAGTGGTCGAAGCGGAAGCTCAAGCGCGTGCCGCCGTCGAAGCCGACGGTGCGCTGCGGACGGGCGACGAGGAAGTGGCGTTGGCCGAACTTCGGCCCGATGGCCCAACCGGTCTTGGGATTGCGGTCCACGGCGTGGTCGGCGCGGTAGTATTGCTGCTGCCAATCGGCGGCGGCCGTGGCGAAGACGACATTGGTGTCGGCGGGCGGAGGCGTTCCTTTGGCCAACGGCGCGGCGCTGAGGCCGAATTCATCGAGGATGAAGTTGCCCGTCTCGCGCCAACGACCGGGCCCGTTCTTCGGCAGGCTCGGATCGGGCAATACCTCCAGCAACACGGCGGTGATGCCGGTGAGGTCGGTGTCGGCTTCGACCGTGATGGTGTCGTAGATGGGGTTCACCTCGCCGACGCCGAGGAGCGAACCGTCGGGCAGGTTGGTGTAGCTGGCGCCGCCGACGGACAAGGCGTTGGTCAGGGACAACACGCGCCAGACATCGCCGCGTTCCTTCGTGGCCTGCTCCCAAGCCGGCTGCTGGGCGGTCAGCCGGAGCGCGGCCTGGGCGAGGTCGCGCCTGGTTTGCTCCAACCGCTGGCGGACGAAGGCTTCGGTCTCGGCGAGATCGGGACGGGGCACTTCCAGCGTGGGTGCGAGGCTGTTGTTGCCCACGTCGGTCGTGTTGTTGAAGAAGGCGTAGAGCTGGTAGTATTCCTCGTGGCTGATGGGGTCGTATTTGTGGGTGTGGCACTCGGCGCAGTTCAGCGTCAGGCCGAGCCAAGCAGTGCCCAACGTGGCCACCCGGTCCTTCACCGCCTTGGTGCGGTATTCTTCCGCGTCGCCGCCGCCCTCGTCGTTGATCTTCGAGTTGCGGTTGAAGCCGGTGGCGATCTTCTGCTCCGGCGTCGGGTTCGGCAGGAGGTCGCCGGCGAGCTGGTCGATGGTGAACTGGTCGAAGGGTTGGTTGCGGTTGAAGGCGCGGATGACCCACTCGCGGTAGGGCCAGATGGAGCGGGCGAGATCGACCTGGTAGCCGTTGGAATCGGCGTAGCGGGCGAGATCGAGCCAGCCGCGCGCCATGTGTTCGCCGTAGTGCGGCGAGGCGAGGAGACGGTCCACCAGCTTCTCGTAGGCGTCAGGCGAACGGTCGTTCTGGAACGCTTCCACCTCGGCCCACGTCGGCGGTAGGCCGGTCAGGTCGAGCGAAACGCGGCGGATGAGCGTGGCGCGGTCGGCTTCGACCTGCTGCGTCATGCCTTCCTTTTCCAGGCGCGAGAGAATGAAGCGGTCGATCTCGTTGCGGACCTTGCCGGTGGCGGTCGAGGGCGTCGGCGGCTCCGGACGAACGGGAGCTTGGAAAGCCCAGTGCTTGGCGGGATCGACTTCCGGCCAGTCGGCACCTTCGGCGATCCATTGACGGAGCAGCGCGATCTCCTCGGTGGAGAGCGGACCGCCCTTGGGCGGCATGACTTCTTCGGAGTCGGTGGAGACGACGCGGAAAAGGAGTTCGCTCTTCTCGGGATCGCCCGGCACCAGCGCGAAGCGGCCGGATTCGGCGGCCTTCATCGCCGCCGCCTTGGAGTCGAGACGCAGATCGGCCTTTTGCTGGTCGGGCCCGTGGCACTCGGAGCAGCGCTTGATGAGGATGGGCTCGATCTCCTTGGCGAAATCGACGGCGGCCGAAGCCTCGGCCGCAAGCAACGTGGCGGCGACGGCGACGCTCAGGCGAAGGACGGAAGCGGATCTCGACCGGCGCGGGATGGAAGACTTGGGCGCGTGCATGACTGGGAAATCTTCGGCAAGTGTGGCGACGGGAGTGGAGAAGGCGAGGCCCCAATCTTGGGGTGGGCCCGAGTAGGCCGGGCCGCTGGCCCGGCACGTAGTTCAGGCTGCCAGCCTGAAACGGAGCCATGTCCAAGCTGGCAGCTTGGACTACGAGCCGGGCTGGCAGCCCGGCCTACTACGCCGAACATTCAACGCCCCACGTCGAAGGCGGGGGAAGTGGTCAGTGACCGGCAACCAGTATTAAGAGTTCAGTGTTGGGCGTTCGGCGTTGAATGTTTCAGTTCCGTTGTTCGCTCCTGCTCTCCGCGTTGCCGGTTGACGCTCCAAGCCGGACTGCCAAGTTCCCCGCCGTGACTGGATTCTCCTCCTTTCCGTTCCGGGCGGCGCGCGCCTTGTCCGGCCTTCTCTGTCTCCTCTTCGCCACGCTGCTCACCGCCCAGGAACTGCCCGTGCAGGAGCATGTCCTGCCGAACGGCATGAAGCTCCTGCTCGTGCCGCGCGAGGGCGAGCCGACCGTCTCCGGCGGTTGGGCGGCGCACGTCGGCAGCTCGAACGAACGCCCCGGCATCACCGGCATCGCGCATCTCTTCGAGCACATGATGTTCAAGGGCACTCCCACGCTCGGCACCAAGGACTACGCCACGGACCAGCAGATCATCGCCGACCAGGAGCGCGTCCGCGACCTGATGCGCGAGGAGGAACGCAAGGTCCGTGAGGCCTATCGCCTCGGCCAGATCGACGACCCCGCCAAATACGACAACATGACGCCGCGCTGGAAGGAGCTGGAAGCGGAGTTCAAGAAGCTGATCGAGGCGCAGCGCGAGATCCTGGTGAAGAACGAATTCGACCGCATCTACACGGCCGCCGGCGGCTCGGGCATGAACGCCTTCACCACGGAGGATCTGACCGGCTACTTCATCACCGTCCCGGCGAACAAGCTGGAGCTGTGGTTTTGGATGGAGTCGGAGCGTTTGCTCCGGCCGGTTTTCCGCGAGTTCTACGCGGAGCGCGACGTGGTCTTCGAGGAACGCCGGATGCGCACCGAGTCCACGCCGCTGGGCAAGTTCGTGGAGACCTTCAACTCCATGGTCTGGGAATCGCACCCCTACGGCTGGCCGGTGATCGGTTGGCCGTCGGACATCCCGTCGATCTCCAAGAAGCAGGCCGACGAATTCTACGCGCTCTACTACCAGCCGCAGAACCTCACGGCCATGCTCGTGGGCGACTTCGATCCCAAGCAGGCGCTGGCCTTGGCCGAGAAGTATCTGGGCCGCATTCCCAAGGGTTCCCAGCCCGCGCCCGACGTGGTGACGCTGGAGGTAAAACAGCAGGCGGAGAAGCGCATGTATGCCGAGGCGGAGGCCAATCCGCAGGTGGACATCGTCTGGCACACGGTGCCCTTCCGCCACGCGGATTCCTACGCGCTGGACGTGCTGGCGCAGCTCCTCAGCGGACGCACGGGACGGTTCTACAAAGGGCTCGTGATCGGCTCTAAGGCCGCCACGGACACCTGGGCCCAGCAGGATTCCAAGAAGTGGGCCGGCATCTTCAACGTGGGCGGCGAAGCAGCGGAAGGGTTCAAGCCGGAGGACGTCGAGGCCGGTCTCTACGCCGAGTTGGACAAGCTGAAGAACGAGGAAGTGCCCGACCAGGAACTGCAGAAGGTGAAGAACCAGTTCGCCGCCGCCGAATACCGGAAGCTCTCCAGCAACATGTCGATCCTCTTCCAGCTCCTCTTCAGCGAGGGGCTGGGCGACTGGCGCGAGATCAACGCGTCCGGCCCCAAGCTCCAGGCCGTGACCGCCGCCGATGTGAAGCGCGTGGCCAACACCTACCTCACCGCGCAGAACCGGACCGTGGCCGTCTATACCCGCAAGGCCGGCACGACGATGGACGAAGACCCGGACCTCACCGGCCTCGCCCCGGAGCAGAAGCCCGTCATCCGGCAGTTCATGGCCTCCATCGCCACGGTCACGGACACCGCGCAGCTCGAAGCGCAGAAGACCGAGATCGAAGGCCGCCTGAGCTCGGCCAACGACAAGACGAAGCCCTTCCTCACCATCCTGCTGAAGAAGCTCCAGGACCGGATCGACGCGCTGAAGGCGGCCAACTGACACCCGACGACCGCCCGTGCTATGCTGGATACCATGAAACCGGAGAAGTCCCGCCAAGAACTGCGCGACGAGCTGGTCGCCTGGAAAACCCAGGAGGCCCGCGAACGCATGGAACTGGTCCGGTCCGGCGAGAGCGGCGGCATCCAGTGGCCCCGTTGCCGGGAACATTTCGACTTCGACCAAGCGTCCCTCCTCTATGAAATCGAGCTGGAAGCTGAACGACATTGAGGAGGTGCTCCGGCTGTTTCCGGAGGACGCCATCCTTTGTGGCGGACAAGCGGCTTCCTACTGGGCCAGTCGGTTCGGGCTCGGCGAGGTCGTCAGCAAGGATGTGGATGTGGTCGCAGAGCGGGGCTTCATTCATGGGCTCATGAAGCTGAAGGGAGGAACCACCTACTTTCCCCACGAACACGAGATGACGAACTTTCGCGGAAGGGTCTCGTTTGTTCATCAAGGCCGGGCCTTGGCGGTGGAGGCGCTGCATTCCGTTCCCGGCCTTGAAGACAACCCCGAGGAAATCTCCATCGTCGTGGACCTGCCTTCGGGCGGATCGTTGCGCGTGCTGCATCCCGTGGCCCTGGCGCAGTCGAAGCTCTACAATCTCGGACACTTCAACCAGACGGAGCGCAATGACCTGCACCATTTCCAGATCGCCTTGGAATACGCCCGGCGCTGGCTGGCCGAGCTGACAGCAGAAAGCGAAGTGGAGGTCGTCTATCTGCTGAACCGCTGGTTCCGCACCGTCCGGGTCCGAGCCAACCTCCGTGTCCTGCGCCGACACGGGATCGATTGGGCCACGCTCTTTCCGATGGTCGAACTCCGGGCAGCAGCCTCGGCCAGCTCCCGCATCGCAGGCTTTCTCGAAAATCAATGGCCCCGGATGCAGGCGGAGATCCTCGCCCGAACCGGTGAACTGAAAAACGAACCCGAATTTCCCGAACCATGACCCCTCGATTCTTCGCCTCGTTTCTGTTGGTCGCCGCTGCGGCTGTCGCTTCGCTCCACGCCGCCGAGATCCCCGACCGACCGGAAAAGCTGACCTATCCGCCGCTGACCTATGAGCCGCCCAATCCGGCCGACTACCGCGTGGTGTTGAAGAGCGGTCCGGTTGCCTACGTCGTGCCGGACAAGGAACTTCCGTTGATCAATCTCTCCGTCATCGTCCGCACCGGCCAGTATCTGGAGCCCGCCGGACAGGAAGGCGTCGCGGCCATGACGGGCTATCTGCTCGCGCGCGGCGGCACCGCCTCGAAGACCGCCGAGGAGCTGGAGGAACGGCTCGCCTTTCTCGCGGCCAATTTCGGCAGCTCCGTCGGCGGCGACCAGGGCGGCCTCTCATTGAACCTGCTTTCCAAGGATCTCGACGAAGGTCTCGCCATCCTGCGCGAGGCGCTCACGCAGCCGCGCTTCCAGGACGACAAGATCGAGCTCTACAAGCAGCAGAGTCTCCAGGGCATGAAGCAGCGCAACGACGACTCCGCCGCCATCGAGGACCGCGAGACCTCCTACCTGGCCTACGGCGAAGACTTCTGGGCCAATCGCTTGCCGACCCAGGCTTCGGTCGAAGGGATCAAGAAGGAGCATCTCCAGGCCTTCCACCGGCGCTGGTTCGTGCCGAAGAACTTCGTCGTGGCGGTCAACGGAGACTTCGACCGCGATGCGATGGTCGCCAAGCTGGAGAAGCTCTTCGCCGATTGGCCGTTCGCCGGTGAAGCGCCGCCGCCCGTGCCGGCCAATCCGACGATGGCTTCGCCCGGCGTTTACGTCGTGGACAAGGATGTGAACCAGGGGCGCGTCACGCTGATGATCCCGGGCTTGAAGCGCGACGATCCGGACTTCATGGCCATGCGGGTGATGAACCACATCCTCGGCGGCGGCGGCTTCACCTCGCGGTTGATGAACCGCATCCGCTCGGACGAAGGACTGGCCTACTCGGTGAATTCCAGCGTGCCGGGCGGCGTGTATTTCCCGGAGCCGATCAGCACCAGTTTCCAGTCCAAGTCGCCCACGGTCGCCTACGCCATGTCCATCGTGCAGCAGGAGGTGGAGTCGATCCGCAAACAGCCGGTGAAGGACGAGGAGATCGAGACGACGAAGAACTACTTCCTCCAGGTCTTCCCCCGGACCTTCGCCAGCAAGGCGGCGGTGGCCGGAACCTTCGCGCAGGACGAGTTCACCGGCCGCTACGCGAAGGAACCGGACTTCTGGAAGACCTACCGCAACCGGCTCGAAGCGATCACCAAGGCCGACGTGCAGCGCGTGGCGGAGAAATGGCTCTCGACGAACCAGCTCGTCGTCGTGGTCGTCGGCCAGAAGGCGGAGATCGAGAAGGGCCACCCGAACCACGATGTCTCGCTGAAAGCTTTCGGCCCCGTGACCGAAGTGCCGCTGCGCGATCCGATGACGCTCAAGCCGATGGCCAAGCCCGAGGCGAAGACGAACTGAGCCGGACCTTCCCCGCTCAATACACGTTGCTCAGATTGGTGGAACCCGAGGCGAGGACCTGCCACTTGCCCCGGATCATGGTGCGCACCTGGGGGGTGGCGGGCGGGAGCTTGGTGGGGTCGAGGAAGTTCAGGTCGAAGGCCCAGTTGCGGTTGGGCGGGTTGTAAACGTTGTCCTTGCCCCACTTGTTGGTGGCGTATTGGCTGCCATACATCACCACCATCGACCCGTTGTAGGTGAAGTTCTTCCCAGCCCAGTTCTCCAGGAAGCGGGGGTAGTTCTCCACGCCGCCGCTGTAGGTGTTGTGGGTGTGGGACTCGACGATGCCGGCGAGGAAGGCGGCGTTGACCGTCGTGTGGTTGGCGGTGGGCGGGGAGCTGATGGAGGTGGAGTCGGACCAGCTCGTGGAGAGGACGTTGATGGCGTCGCCCACGAGCGAGGCGGGCTGGGTATTGATGGTGTTGGTGGAGCCCTGCTCGGTTCCCGTCGGGGCGTTGAAATGGCCCTGCACATACAGGGGACGAGCGGTCACCAGGGTGAGGCCGCCGGTCGGCAGCCGCGAACCGTCCTTGATGCGGACGGCGTTCAGCTTGCCGGAGCCCAGGCTCCGCCGGTCGTTGACATAGACCACGTAGCCCGCTCCCGAGGCGCTGGTGCGCAGGCCGGGATTGGAGTTGATGGCCGAGAGGATGTTGGAAAGCCCCGTCACGCTGATGTCGATGGGATGGACGGTCTTGCCCTCCCGGTTGTCGGCGAAGGCCGCGTTGGTCTTCACCGCCGACGAGATCCAGGTGGCGTTGGTCGTGATGACGGTGTTGGGCGAGGAGGCGTTCGGGCCTGACGTGACCCGGATGGAGTTGTTCGTGACGGTGATGACGATGTCGGCCTTGTTGTAGAAGCGCTGCTGGCCCATGGCGGAGGTGAGGCTCTCGCCCGAGGGCGGCACCTGGATGATCTCGCGCACGGCGGAGGAGGAGTTGTTGGTGCCGATCGGCAGCGTGAGCGCGGCCACTTTGCCGTCCGCCTCGGCCTGGTAGATCGTCGAGCCGCCCTGGTTGCCGCGGCCGTCGCCCGGGGCCTTGGCGTCGGCGATGGTGCCCACGGCCGTCACGTCGCTCTTGAAGGTGAGGGTGGCGGAGGGATCCACGTAGAGGTTGGCGTTCCCGTGGACGCGGCCGTTCACCACCATGTTGGCGCCCGGCTGGATCTCCAGGTTGACGTTGTAGAAGATGGCGAACTGATAGACGGGGATCGTGGCGATCTGCACCTCCTGGCCGACGGCGCCGACGACGCCGATGCCGGTGTTGTCGCGGGCGTTCGAGACCACGCGGTAGGCGGAGGCCATGCCGCGCAGTCCGGAATACTGCGAGTCGAGGTTCGTGTAGATGTTGGCGTAGGAGCGGGTGACGTGGGTGCGGTCGCCGGTGCCGGCGGCGTTGTTGAAGTCGAACCCGCTCCAGACCGTGGTCTCCGCGCTGGTGGGCACCAGCAGGCGGTAGTTGGCCAGGTTCGCATACACGCCGGCCTCGCCGCCGCTCTGGAAATCGGTGGAGATGCGGGAAAGGACCTTCTCCGTGGCCGCCTCCGCCGCCGCCTGCGCCTCGAAGAAGCGGTTGTTGCGCTCGTTCATCCGGGCGTTGCTGCTCGTCCACTGCATCAGCCCCCCGAGGGTGATGAGGCTGATGGCGGCGAAGCCCACGACCAGCACGAGGGCGTAGCCGGAGTCGCGGCGCCGGGAACGGGAGGGGAACGTCGTTTTCATGTCATTCGAGCGCGCGCCGCGTGATGCGGGTGCGGAGCTGGTAGAAGTCGTAGAGCCCGCCGGGACCGATGTTCACGGTGGGATACTGGAGCTGGTAGAACTGGAGGGTGAGGCCGACCACGCGGTTGTTCTGGCTGTTCGTCAGCACGTTCCCCAGATGGTCCTCGGCGGAGAAGACGACGCTGTTGCTCACGGCGTTGGCCACCACGTAGGCGTAGCTCAGGCCGTTGGTGGTGCGCTTGAGCTGCTGGTCGCCCGCGTCCCAGTAATAGCGCACGAAGGCGTTGGTGGAGGAGCCCGGGTAGATCTGGATCGCGTTCCCGCGCTGGGCCGCCCCGGAGGAGACGGGGGTGAAGGACGAGAGCCCGCCCGTGCCGATCTTCAGCACCTTGGCCGTGCGGATCTCCTCGCTCAAAAGGCTAACGGCCCGACGCGCCTCGTCGCTGGCCCCGAGCTTGGAGCGGGAGAGCTGGAAGAACTTCAGCCCGTAGATGTGGCTCGCGATGACGCCGCCGATGACGAACATGAAGAGCACCATCGTGACCATGAACTCGGGCAGGGTGAACGCGGCCGCCGCGCGTGGCGCGGAAGCCCGGCGGACCTGGATTGGCGGCGTCTTCATTGGTCGGGGGCCCGGTAGGTGATGACCGAGTTGGTGAACAGGCCCCGCTCCATGAAGGACCACACGCAGTCCACCTGCACCGCCTTCAGCGGCGGCGTGGAGGACACGGTCCAGATCGAGGTGTAGTTCGTGGCGTAAACGAAGGTGATGCCGTTGGTCCGCGCGTAGGCGGTGACCGCCCCGGCGTTGGCCAGCTTGACCGGGAACATCGCCGCGACGGTGCTGGCCAGGGCCTCGCCCGTGACGGGGATGTCGAGGATGTTGACCATGGCGGGGAAGTTGGTGGAGACGAGCTCGTCCACGTCGGGCGTGGCCAGGGTGTCCCATTTGGCCGCCCGAGCCTGCTCCAGCCGCTGCATGGCGAGCGACTGCGCCGCCAGGTTGTAGGCGGACCACTCGGCCCGTTTGGCCGCGAAGATGTAGCCCTCCACCGTGGCGATGATCGCGATGGCCGCGACGCCCATGGCAATGACCACCTCCATGAGGGTGAACCCGTCCGTTCCCCGAAGGTTTGGCCGTCCATTCCCGGTCTTGATCAAACAACGCTTCATTGCACGACGCAGAGCCCTGCCCGCCCAAATCCATCGGCCAGGCGCTTTCGCGACTTTAAGAATGGCGCAGTCCCCGTGCCATGGACGGGGCTCCGGTCCGCCACTGCCCCCGGAACCCACCCTGACCCCTCCCAAGAGGGGAACCGATCAGTCGCATTCGGTGGCGGGAAGACGTCTTGTCTTATCCCCTCCAGGGAGGGGTCGGGGGTGGGTTCCGGCTCAAATGACCAAGGGACCGAACTTGTCCCTTCACCCAGCACCCCGGCCATCCAAGTTCCGAGTCGCGAAAAAACCGTCGCCGTGCCTGTAACAATCGGCTACCCGCGTTCGTTGTATCGCCGGAAACAATGATCCGAGAACTCGAGTTCAAACTGCTCTGCCACCGGCACCGGGACGAGGTGTTCCGCTTCGCCTGCTCGATCCTCGGCAATTCCGCCGACGCGGAGGATTCGACCCAGGAAGCCCTCTTCCGCCTCTGGCAGAACATCGACTCCGTTCCCTTCACCCAGGCCCGGCCATGGCTCTTCCGCACCGTCCGCAACCACTGTCTCGACCAGTTGCGCCGTCGCAACGCCCGGTTCGCCCCTGTCGCCTTGGACGATGCGACGCTGGAATCCCTGCCCGATCCCGCCGCGGCGGACCCCGTGGACAGCGCCGACAGCGAATTCCACAGCCAGCGTCTCGGCCGTGCGCTGCAACGCCTGCCGGAACCGCTCCGCAGCATCCTGGTGCTCCATGAACTGCAGGACCTCCGCTACCGCGAGATCGCCGAAACCCTCGACCTGCCGCTCAACACCGTGAAGGTCTATCTCTCCCGCGCCCGCACCCGGCTCCAACAACTGCTCACCGAGGACTCCACATGGACGAAGAGCTGAAACAACTGAAAGCCTCCCTGGCCCGCCGGAAATGCCCGCCCCGGGTCCAAGCCGAGGTGGACCGCCGCGTCGCCGCCGACCGTGCCCGTTCCCGCGATGGCCGACGCCGTCCTCTATTCGCCCTCGCCGCCGTCGCAGCAGCCGTGGCCGTCGCCTTCATCGTGGTGTTCCGGCCCGATCCCGTTCCGGTCGAGCCCGTCATTGTGGTAAACCCGCTCGAAGTCGAACCCCACGCCGTCGTGGCCGAGGCGGGCCTCGCCTTCGCCGCGTTCGGCGACGCCTTGCAACAGGCCGTGGACCGAGGCGAACCGATTCTCCGCAAACGCGCCGTCGAGCCCCTGCGCGAACAACTGCTCACCGTCCGAAACAAATTCACCGATCACCTATGAAACCCAACCTGCTCAAACAAACGTTCCTCCTCGCCTTCGCCGTCCTCGCGCCCTTCGTGGCCACGGCCCAGACCGAACTCGAGAAAAGCCCCGCCTACCTGCCCATCGACAAGGCCATCGACACCAAGGCCGTGACTCCGGCGGTCAACGTGAACCTCCCGCGCTTCCTCCTCATGGATGTCGCCTCCGGCTTCGACGGCAGCACCAACGATCCGCTGGCCGGCACCGGCATCGACTTCAAGGACCTCATCAAGGACGTGAAGCTGATCCGCCTGATGATCATCGAGGACGATGAGAAGCACCACGCCGCCGTCGAGAAAGGCGTGGCGGAACTCCGCGCCATCCTCCGCGACAAATGGACCCCCATCGTGAACATCCCCGATGGCGGCGTGAGCGTTTACGCGATGGGCGACGCCTCGGGCGACAGCATGGCCGGCGTGGCGCTGGTCATCCACGACGACGGCGACGCCATCATCGGCAACATCGTCGGCAAGGTTTCCATCGGGAAGCTCCTGAAAGCCGCCGGCCAGTTCAAAGCCCTGCCGCCGGAATTCATGGAAACCCTGATCGGAGCGACCAACGGTCAGGTCCAAGCCGCTCCGGCGAAGGAAGGCGAAAAGAAGCCCGAAGGTTCTCCGGACGCCAAACCCGCTTCCTCGGCCCAATAACCCTTCAACGACCGTTCCCTCTTGTTGCCACCGCCGGTTCCCACGGGAACCGGCGGTTTTCTATTGGCAGGAGCGCGGCCGGTCACGTCCGCGCTCCTACGACTTCTTGCCCGGCGTCGGTTTCATCGTGTCGCGGCCCACGACCCAGCCCTTCACGGCGAAACCGAGCACCACGCCGACAACGAGCACGACGAGGAAGATCGGCACGCTTTGTTCGTCGAGCCCGTGCTTGAGGTTCATGCCGAGCAGGCTGGCCAGCGCGGTCACGGGGAAGAAGAGCGCGGCGAGGGTGTTCAACCGATGGCTGGCGCGCAGGGCTTCTTGGCCGAGACGCGCCTGTTCCTCCTCTTCTTTGGCCGTGCGGAGCTGGATGCCAAGGCGCACGTCCTCGATCAACAGCTCGAAGTTTCGCTCCACGTCGTAGGCCAGGTCGCGCAGCTCGATGAGCTGGGTGTCGCCCTTCACCGCCTCGCGCGCCTGCTGGAGCGCGGCGTGCATGTTGCGGGCGGCGCGGGAAAGCGGGGTGAGGGCTTCGAGCAGATCGAAGAGCCCGGTCAGGTTCGGTCCCTGCTCGAAGGCGTGGGAGAGCTTGGTCTCCAGTTCCGCGTAGGCCTGGACGTGGCGCTTGAGGGCGGCGACTCCGCCGCTGCCTTTGCTGGCCAGCCATTCGCCCGAAGCCGTCCGCCAAAAGAGGATGCCCTGCCGCTGCTCGTCGTCCGGGCCCGGCGGCAAGTGCAGGACGAGCAGGATCTGGCCTTCCTCCACGATGGCGCGCTGGCGTCCGTAGGTGTTCTGGCCGAGGCGGGAGCGGATGGAATCGGGAAGGGTCCAGTGCGGAGGAATGATCATAAACGGGTCCTCTAGGTTGGCGTTTCGGCGGCACGGTGCCGAGCGGCCGGGTCCGGCTCAACGCGAAAGCGGCCGCGAGTTTCCAGCGGCGGAGATTCCGGGTTGTCCGCGAGGCTGGCGGCTGCTACCAACCTCCCGCCAATTCAAGGAGACGTAATGATCCGCATCCCATTTTCCGAAATATCCGCCGCCTTCGCCCGCCGGTCCGGCCGCCTTGGCTGTTCCATGCTGCTCGCCGCAGGAGGACTGCTTTCACTGTTTGCAGCACCTTCGGCCCAAGCCGCGCCGGGTGACGTGGTGGCTTGGGGAAATTTTGGAGCGACCAACCTCCCGGCCTCCGCGACCAACGTCGTTTCGATGGTTTCTTTGCCCAGTCACGGCGCAGCGCTCCGGGGGGATGGTTCCGTAATCACATGGGCGACGAGTGGTGGCTGGGTCCAGACCCAGCCCGCAGCGGTGACGAATGTGACGCGCTTCGTCGGTGGGGGAAGCTACCGTCTGGCCCTCCGCAGCGACGGCTCGGTCGTGGGTTGGGACAACGGATTCAGCGGCATCCGAACCAATATCCCGGCCAATCTCGTCCATGCAATTGATGTAGCCCAGAGCGGCTCCGTCTCCGCCTCCTTGGACACGAACGACATTGTCCGATTCTTCGGAGCCAACACTTTCGTCATCGGTGGTCTGACAAACCGTCCAATCCACGCCTCTGATCTCGTTTCCATCGCCTTTCAACCCCTTTACTCGAATGGTGGGTTAGTGGGGCTGCGTCGCGACGGTGTCGTCGCGCGCTGGCCAGCCGGCGCGTTTCCAATCGCTGCGGCCGATTCAGGCAACCTGACCAACATCTCGGCACTGGCTCCGGGCCGAAACGCCTATCTGGTGCTGAAAGACGATGGCCGGATTTCTGGCTGGGGCACCGACATCGCAATCCTCAATATCCCCGCCGCCGCGACCAATATTGTGGCCCTCGCCGCCGGCAACTACGACGCCATCGCCTTGCGCAACGACGGTCGCGCCTTCGTCTGGGGCAGTCGCGGCGGCGGATTGACCAATCTCCCGGCCCACGCCTCCAACCTTGTCGCCGTAGCCATGAGCGACAACGCAGCCTTCGGTGTATTGGGCAACGGCACTCCGCGCTTTCTCAACAGCATCGGCCGTCGCATCGCGCGGCGGAACCAGACGCTCCACCTGAACGCCTTCGCCGTCGGCCAGCCGCCGCTCTTCTACCAATGGCGCAAGGACGGCGTCGTGCTCGACCACGCCACCGGTCCCGTGCTGGCCCTTCCGGACATCGCCGAAGCGGACGAAGGCGAATACTCGGTCTCCGTCGCCAACGAACTCGGCTCCATTGATGGCGTGGTGGCCAGTGTCGAGGTGCAGGAGCCTTCCGCCATCCAGCAACACCCCGCGTCGCTCAGCGTGGCGGCGGGTTCCGTGGCTGAGTTCTCCGTCGGAGCCACGGGAGATCCCGCGCCCGGCTACCAGTGGTTCTTCAACAACCAGGCCATCGTGGGCGCGACCAACGCCAGCTTCGCCCGCAGCTACGCTTTGCCGGGCCTCGCCGGGAACTACCGCGTCGTGGTGAGCAACTACACCGGCATCGTCACAAGCGAGGTCGCAACCCTGACGGTCACGACCGGCGATTCGCCCTACGTCATCTCGTCGAGTTCGCGTCCGGTGGTCTCGCTCGGCGACGCCTTCGCGCTCTCGGTCAATCCCGGCGGGGCCGCGCCCGTGGCGGTGCAGTGGTTGAAGAATGGCCAGCCGTTCCCCGGCGGCAGCGGCACGAGCATCAGCTTCGCAAAGTCCGCGATGGCCGACACGGCGGTGTATCGCCCGGTGTTGAGCAACAGCTTCGGCGTCCATCTCGGCCCGGAGATCCCCGTGACGGTCGTGCCGGTGGCGGTGTGGGGGCTATGGGCGACGAATCTACCGGCCAGTCTGAGCAACGCCGTCTCCCTCTCGGTTGGAGGCAAAGCGGGCTTCGCGGTCAAGGCCGACGGTTCGCTCGCGGCTTGGGGCACCAACGAAATGGGCCAGCTCAACGTGCCCGCCTCGGCGACCAACCTCGTGGCGGTCTCCACCGAATACGGCCACGTGTTGGCCCTGCGCGCAGACGGCACCGTCGTGGCGTGGGGCGACAACACCTCGGGCCAGTGCATCGTGCCGCCCGGTCTGGACAACGTCGTCGCCGTTTCGGCCGGTAGTGGTTTCAGCCTGGCGCTGAAATCGGATGGCACGGTGGTGGGCTGGGGCAGCAACAGCTCCGGCCAGCTCAACATCCCGGAGCGGGCGACGAACATCGTGGCGATCTCGGCGGGCTACAGCGCGGTGATCGCGTTGAGAGCGGATAAGCGGGTCGTTGTGTGGGGAACGCCTTGGAACGGAATTCCCTCGTGGGCGAGCACGGCGTCAAACATCGTCGCCGTTGCAGCTGGCGAGAACATGATCGTCGCGCTCACCGACGGCATGACCGACATACGCCAGCCCTACGCTTGGCCTTCGTCACCACAACCTGGATATGGCTATGCACCCGGCACACCAATGACCACGCCTTGGTCATTCGCCTACCCGATCTACGCCATCGACGCCGGAGGGAACCAGGCATTCACCATCGCCAACGGTGGCTGTTTGCAGTTTCGTTGGTCCGGAGGCATCAGCTATCCATCAATCGATCGCCCCCCGGCCTCCGCCGCCAAAGCCACTCAGCTCGCTGCTGGCAACTACGTCACCGGAGCCCTGCTCGACGACACCATTCCTCGTCAGTTCAAACTGGTAGCCAAGCGGCGCGGCGACATTGGTGGCACCGCCGTTTTCTCAGCAGTCGGGACTGGTGAAGCCACGTTCGCCTTCGACACCTTCCAATGGCGGTTCAACGGCGCAGACATTCCTGGTGCCACCGGACCGTATCTCGTGCTGACCAACCTGACCTCAGCCCAAGCGGGCCAATACCAGGTGGCGCGGCGCACTTGGCGCGGATTGGTCAACCTCAGCGACGAAGCCACGCTCACCGTTGGTGCTCCGACGGCTCCGGTCATCGCCCAGCAGCCCGTGAACGTGACGAACCGGGCCGGAGCGGACGTTGCGTTCCAAGTCGGGATCGCCGTTCCGAACTCGGGCGAAGTCTTCTGGCTGAAGGACGGAACGCCGTTGACCGGGGCTTGGGGCGCGACGCTGACTTTGACCAATATCCAATCCGGCAGCGAAGGCCTCTACGCCGCCGTGGCCACCAATCTCAGCGGCAGCGTCACCAGCTCCGTGGCTTCGCTCGTCGTGACCTCGGCTCCGCCGGTTATCGTGGTCCAGCCGGTCGGTCGTGCGATTGGATCGGGCACGACGGCGCAGCTCTCGGTCGTGGCGCGCGGCGTCGATCCGCTCGAATTCCAATGGCAGCGCAACGGCGTGGATTTGCCCACCCAGACCAACGCCACGTTGTCCTTCCCGTCTTTCAGCGCCACCGATTCGGGCGACTACCGCGTGCGAGTTACCGGTAACCAAGGTGCGGGCGGCGAAATCTTCAGCCAAAGCGCCGTGCTGGTCGCGGCGGACTTCCTCACCGCCGGAGACTTCTCGGGGAAACCCACGCCTTCGGCCGCAAGCAATCTGGTGTCCGCCGCGCTGGGCCACGGTTTCGCGCTGGGGCTGAAGCCGGACGGAACCGTCGTCGCTTGGGGCGACAGCGTGTGCGGTCTTCCGGTCGTGCCTCCGTCCGCGACGAACGTCGTGCGCGTCGCCGCCGGATACCGCAACGCCCTCGCCTTGCGCGCGGATGGTTCGCTGGTCTCCTGGAAGATCGGCAGCCCCGCGCTGCTCGCCGTTCCGGCGGAAGCCACCCGGATCGTGGACATCGCGGAAGGCGCGATGTCGCATCTGGCGCTGCGTAGCGACGGCCGGGTGATTGCTTGGTCGGAAAGCTTTGGCCTGACGAATGCGCCGCCCGCGAACCTCTCCAACGTGGCGCGGATCGCGGCCGGAGCGTTTCACGGACTGGCGTTGAAGAACGACCGGACGGTCGTTTCCTGGGGCAGCATCTCCTTCGTTCCGCCCGACGCGACCAATGTCGTGCAGATCGCGGCCGGGCGCGGTTTCAACGCGGTGCTGCGGGCCGATGGCAGTGTGGTCGCGTGGGGCGGGTTGACCGAAAGCTCGATCCGCACCGACCTCACCTGCTCGGGGGGCAGCGCCAGCATCGGCCACACCACGCAGACCAACCGCATCGCGCTGCCCGTCGAGGCGACCAACCTCGTGGCCATCGCCGCCGGGGAAACGCATCTGCTGGGCTTGCGGGCCGACGGCACGGTCGTCGCTTGGGGCGACAACTCGCACGGGCAACTAGAGATCGCTGGAGCCACGTCCGTCGCCGCCATCGTTGCGGGAGGTCACGCGAGCGTGGCTTTGACTCGGACGGCACTGCCGTTCGTCGCCACATTGGAAACAGAGCGGATCGTGGCGGAGGAAAATCCAGTCGTGCTCCAGCCGCTCGTGCTGGGACGCGAGCCGTTGACCTTTGGCTGGCTGAAGAATGGCGCGGAGGTTTTGGGAGCAACGAACCGTTGGCTCGCAATCGATGGCATAAACGCTGCCACCGTCGGTGCCTACGCGCCCGTGGTGAGTGGCAGCGGATTGTCCGTGACCGGAGCCGCCACGCAGGTGGGCTTCGTGCCCGGTTTGCCCCTCATCGTGACCCAGCCGGAATCGCTCACGACCGAAGCCGGTTCAGCGGCGGTCTTCCGCGTCGAGGCGCGGGGCACCGGGCCGCTCAATTACCAATGGCGCAGCGGCGGCGTGGCGTTGACCGAAACGCCCGGACAATACGAAGGCACACAAACGCCGACGCTCACGTTGCCAACGACCGCCATCGGCGCCGCTTCCTTCAATCTGCTCGTTTGGAACGCCTACGGCAGCGCGACCAGCCGCGTGGCCACCTTGCGCACCGTGCCGGTGAATTCACTGGCCGAGGCGTTGGACAGCACGCTGGTGTGGACCACCGGCGGCGATCACGGCGGCTGGTTCTGGCAGACGAACATCACGCAGGACGGCCAGGACGCCTTGCAGAGCGGGCCGAACCCCGACGACGGAACGAACTGGCTGGAGACGACCGTCACGGGACCGACGACGGTCTCCTTCCGGTGGAAGTCCTCCGGGTTCTGGACCGATGTCCGTTTGCTCGTCGATGGCGTCCAGACGGCATCCATCTCCTGGGACACGGACTGGACCCTGGCAGCCGTGAATCTCCCCGCCGGGAGCCACACGCTGCGCTGGGTCGAGGAGCGGGACTTCGGTTCGGAGAGCACGCCGTCTTTGGCTTGGCTGGATCAGGTGCAGGTAACGCCGAACTTGGCTCCGCACTTCACGCAGTCGCCCGCTTCACGGTCCGTTTTGGTGGGCGGCTCGACGACGTTGTCCGCCTCGGTCATCGGTTCCGCGCCGTTGTTCCTGCAATGGCAGCAGAACGGCGTGGATCTGCCGAACGCCACCAACTCCAGCCTGACCCTGTCCGCCGTGACGACCAACGCCGCCGGAATCTATCGGCTCTTCGCCTCGAATACGGTCGGCACCGCCATGAGCGCGGAGGCAACCGTGTCCGTGACGACCTCCGGCCCGAGCCTGACCGGCGGCCAGGAAGTGGTCGTGGCCGGCATCGGCACCGTGGCCACGTTGCAGTGGACCGTGAGCGGAGTGCTCTCGCCCAACCTGCAATGGCTCTTCAACGGCGAACCAATCCCCGGCGCGACCAACGCGTCGCTCGTCATCAGCAACGTGCAGCCGAATCTTGCGGGGAACTACCGCTTGGCCCTCAGCAGCGACATCGGCTCGACCACCAGCAGCGAGACGCGCTTCTCGGTGTTGCCGGTGGCGGTGTGGGGATCGAACAACATGCAGCAAAACCGGCTCTGGGAAGGATTCGCGAAACCTTCCATCCTCAGCGCGACGGAGAACCGGACCGTCTATGTGCAGGACAGCAACGGCTACGTGAGCTTCTTAGGGCAATACACCTCGCTGGGGAGCTATCCGCCGATCTCCACCAACCTCATCAAACTTTCGTCCCGGAAGGATCTGGATGTGGGCTTGGAAGCGAATGGAACCGTCGTGCTCGGCAACTTGGCCCAGAGCCCGATCAAACCCGTGCCGCCGGATCTTGGCCCCGCGATGGACGTCGCGGCCGGGGCTTCCCATGTCATCGCGCTGAAGACCAATGGCACCGTGGTCTGTTGGGGCGACAACGGCAGCGGCCAGTGCTCTCCTCCCGCCGAGGCGACGAACCACATCGTTTCCGTCGTCGCCGGTCGCTGGTTCAGCGCGGCGCTGCGAGCCGATGGCCGGGCCTTCGCCTGGGGCACGAATACTCTCGGACTTTCCATGTCGGCTCCGCCCGAGGCGACCAACCTGGTGATGATCGCCGCCGGAAATGAACAGGTCGTGGGAATGCGCGCCGACGGTTCGATCCTTCTCTGGGGTTCCGACTATTCGATCCCGGAGGCGGCCACGAACTGCGTCGCGATCTTCACGGGAGATTCCAGCATCTTTGCGCTCCATGCCCAGGGAACCCTGACTGGTTGGGGCGGCGGCTCGGCGGTTCCCGCCCAACCGCCCTACCTCTCGAACGTAGTCGCGGTCGCAGCGGGCATGAACCACGCGTGGGCCCTGATCGGCGACGGCAAGCCCGTGATCACGGTGCAGCCACGCTCGCGGTTGGCCGGACCGGCGGGCAGCACGTTGCTCGTGGTGAAGGCGACAGGGGCGGGACCGTTGGCCTACCAATGGTCCTTGGACGGCGTTCCGTTGATCGGCGCGACCAACTCCGCGTTTGCGGCCACGGAAGGCGGCGTTTACCGGGTGCGGATCAGCAACGCGCTGGGCGAAGTCGATTCCATCGAGACGGATGTGGCCACCCCGGCTGCGCCGCTGGAGTTCGACCGGACTCCGGGAGCTTTGGTCCTCGACGAACTGGGCTTCGGCTTCCGGTTGACCGGGCTGCCGACGGGCACGCCCATCGTGATCTACGCCTCGACCAACCTGGTGGATTGGCTGCCGGTCTTCACCAATCCGCCTTCGGCCGGGGCGATGGACTTCGTTGATCCCGGGGCCTTGGCGAATCCGCAGCGGTTCTACCGGGCCGGCGAATAGCCGCGAAGTTTTCGGCCTCCAAGCAGAGCCCGGTCGCCTCGTTGCGGCCGGGCTTTTTGCTGAAGACGGAACGGCTCCGTCGGCTGGTCGGGACGCTTGACGCTCTCCGGGGCGATACCTAGGCTTCGCGGCTCGCTGTCGGGTGGATTTCGGCCCGTGCCTTTCCCCGATGGCCCGAAAACGAAAGGTTTTACCGTGAATGTGACCGTAGAAACGCTGGCGCCCTGCAAGAAACTCGTCCGCATCGAAGTGGACGCGCAGGCCGTGGATTCCGCCTTCGAGGAGATGACGAAGAACTTCGTCCGCCAGGCGGCGCTGCCCGGATTCCGCCCCGGCAAGGCTCCCAAGGCGATGGTGCTCAAGCGCTACGACTCCGAGATCCAGGACGAGGTGAAGAAGAAGCTCGTCCCCGATTCCTACCGCCAGGCCGTGAAGGACCAGAACCTCAAGGTCGTGGGCTATCCCGACATCGAGGAGATCCAGTTCGGCAAAGGCCAGTCCCTCCAGTTCGCCGCCACCATCGAGACCGCGCCGGAGTTCGAGCTGCCCGAATACAAGGGCCTGCCCGTGAAGCGCGAGACCAAGCAGGTCAGCGACGAGGACGTCGAGAAGGCGATGAAGACCCTGCGGGAGCGCCTCGCCAAGTTCGAGACCGTCACCCGCCCGGCCCAGGACGGCGACGTGGTCGTGGTCAACTTCAAGGGCACCTCCGAGGGCAAGCCCCTGACCGACTTCGCCCCGACGGCCAAGGGCATCACGGAGAAGGAGAATTTCTGGATCGCGGTCGATCCCAACGCGTTCATCCCCGGCTTCGGTCCCCAGCTCGCGGGCGCTTCCGCCGGCGACAAACGCGAGGTGAACATCGAGTTTCCGGCGGACTTCGTGCAGCCCGCCCTGGTCGGCAAGAAGGCCGTCTATGCCGTCGAAGTCGTCGAGGTGAAGGAGCGCATCCTGCCCGAGCTGGACGACGCGTTTGCCAAGCAATACGGCGCGGAGAACCTGGAGAAGCTCAAGGAAGGCGTCCGCCACGACCTCGCCAACGAGCTCACCATGCGCCAGAAGCGCAGCGTGCGGGAACAGCTCGTCAAGGGACTGCTCGACAAGATCGCCTGCGACCTGCCGGAAGGCCTGATCGGCCGCGAGACCCGCGAGGTCGTTTACAGCATCGTGAACGAGAACCAGCGCCGCGGCGTGCCCCAGGAGGCCATCGAGGCGCAGAAGAACGAGATCTTCGCCAACGCCACCACCACGGCGCGGGAACGCGTGAAGGCGTCCTTCGTCTTCGGCCGCATCGCCGAGAAGGAAGGCGTGAAGGTCGAACAGACCGACCTCATCCAGCGCATCCAGGCGATGGCCATCCAGTATCAGGTCCCGGCCGACAAGCTGGCCAAGGATCTCCAGGCCAACGACCGCATCAACGCCGTGGCCGAACAGGTCCTGCACGACAAGGTGCTGGACCTGCTGGAAAAGGAAGCGGCGTTCGAGGACGTCGCCGCCTGATCCTTCTCTTCACCGATCTTTCCAGAAACGCCCGGACACTTGTCCGGGCGTTTTCTTTTTGGTGAAGCGGTTCCGCTGAGGCGACGGACGAACGCCGGGTTTGAGGTCCGGCCTGCAAGCCGGGTGCCGCGCGGGGAAACACCGACGAACGCTTGTGGGAAAACGAGAGACCAGCCAGTTCTGCCGCACTGCAAACTGCCAAGTTTGCTGGGCGCCGGGAAAAAGTCGCACACGGTTCGACCTTCCCTCTCTCCGCCTCGGCCTTATCGGCCTGGGTGCGGCAGAACTGACGGGTCAGACGTCACAGAACGTTGGGATGCCTTCGATATGTCCCAAGCCCGGACGGAAGGCAAGTGGCCAATTGAGACTACGTTCCGCACATGACTGGGCTTGTCAGCGCCCAGCGGAAACGCACGGCGCAGCATGGCCCTTGCAGCCGTCGGCCCACGGTCCGTTGGCGGGAAGCCTTTCAGGCGGCGGTGGCGGCTCCCGTGTTGCCCAGATGGCTATCGGATCCGCGCGGAGGGGATCCGGGCCGCCATTGCAAATTGAATCTTCCCCGGCCGGAGCCTACGGTCCGACCGCGCATGCCGGACGAGCCACTCTCCAAACTTCGCCGCTTCCAGCAGCAGGTGAAGGCCCTCTTCGACGACCACCCGGTGGGACCGAACGAAGAATCGGCCCTGCCCCGGCTGCACCGCTTCGCCCGGTTCTGGATCATGGTCGTGCAGAGCTTCCTGAAGAACCGCTGCCCGGTCCGCGCCACCGCCCTGGCCTACACCACCCTGCTGGCCATCGTGCCGGTGCTGGCGGTCGTGGTCAGCATCTCGACCACGCTGTTGAAGACCGAATCCGGCCAGGGGCAGATCGATGCCCTGATCAACAGCGCCATCGAGAAGGCCGCGCCGCAGCTCGGGCTCGTCACCGAGGCCGAATCGTTCGACGAGGTCGGCCCGCCGGCGGAGGGCGAGGCCGGGGCGGCGGTCTCCGCCGTGCCCCGCACCAAGGCCGACGCGCGCCACAAGGTCCGCAGCTTCATCGACGATTCCATCCGCAACGTGAACAGCGGCGCGCTCGGCGCCACCGCCATGATCGGCGTCTTCTTCGTTGGCATCTCCATGCTGGCGAACATCGAGACCACGCTGAACGACATCTGGGGCGTCTCGCGCGGCCGTTCCTGGGTGGCCCGCATCGTCCAGTATTGGGCGGTGCTGACGCTGGGGCCGATCCTGCTGCTGGCGGCCACGAGCATCGACCTCGGGTCCGGCACCTCCTATGTGAAGGGCTTCCTCAAGGACAGCCCCGTCACCGCCTTCTTCATCCAGCTCGTTCCGGCCGTCATCATGACCCTGGGCTTCGGCCTGTTCTACAAGCTGATGCCGAACACCGCCGTGCACTGGAGCGCGGCCCTCGTGGGCGGCTTCACCACCGCGTGCCTGCTCGGGTTGAACGGCGCGTTCAACGAGATCTACTTCGGCCAGGTGGTGAAGAACTCGAAGATCTACGGCGGCCTCGGCGCGCTGCCCATCTTCCTCGCCGGGATCTACCTCTCGTGGGTCATGGTCCTCTTCGGCGCGCAAGTGGCCTACGCCTTCCAGAACCGCAAGTCCTACCTCCAGGAACGGCTGGCCGAATCGGTCAACGAAGACAGCCTCGAATTCGTCGCCCTCCGCCTGATGAACGTCCTCGCCACCCGCTTCGGCACCGGGAAGGGCGTTTCCTCCGTGGACTCGCTCTCCGCCGCGCTCGGCGTGCCCGGCAAGCTCGTCCTCCGCGCGTTGAACCCGCTGCTCAAGGCCGGGCTGGTGATTGAAGTCCAGACACCCGCTTCCAGCTTCACCCCCGGC
>CAMLMI010000011.1 GCA_946480965.1 uncultured Verrucomicrobiales bacterium
CCATGACGTGTCCTGCCTGCGGAAACATCCTCTCGAACATGGTCGCCGGGAACGTGGCCGTGGACGTCTGCCGTGGCGGTTGCGGCGGCGTCTGGTTCGACAACTTCGAGCTCAAACGCATCGACGGCGACGGGGCCTCTGCCCTGGCCCATGTCGGCCGTGATCCGGAGATGCGCGTGGTCGAGGCCGGCAAACGCGACTGCCCTCGTTGCGAGGACCAGCCCATGTTCCGCCGCTTTTTCAGCCGCAAGAAGGGCGTGCAGGTGGACGAATGCCCCAACTGCGGCGGTGTCTGGCTCGACGCGGGAGAATTCGAGGCCATCCAGCAGGAACAATCCCCGACCGGCTCCGGCAAAGCAGACCTCACCCTGACCATCTCAGCCGCCGTCGCCGTCGTCCGCCTCCAGTCGCGCGGGTGAACCTCCGGCGCAAGCGGTGTCTCTTCACCACCGCACCTTTGCCGGGAAAAACTCGGCGATCAGATCCTCGTAGAACGGTCGGAGCGCCTTCGCGTCGGGCTTGGCGTGGCTCTTGGTGTAGAGGTCGTAGGGATTGAACGCCTGCACGTCCTTCAGGTGCTTCCGGTCCTGGTCGTTCAGCAGGTGGCTGTATTCCCCTTCCCGATGCCACGGGTAGAAGCTGTGGTAGCGCAGCATGTAGAGCGCCTCCATCGGCAGATGGTCCTTGCAGACGTGGTAGATGTATTCGTCGTGGCCCCAGGAAAGGTTCACCGCGTCGAGGCCGCAGCCTTCTTCGTAGATGCCGTTCTTGGTCTGGAACCGTGGATTCCGGCTGTCGGGATTGGCCTCGAAGAACTTCGGGAAAACGATCTTCGGCGACCACGCGCAACCGGTCGGAAAGGTATCGCCGACCACGGCCCATTGCGGCTCGCCCCAGAGGCAGAGAATCTTCCCGAGATCATGGACGAAGCCCGTGAGGATCATCCAGCGCGGCTGGCCGTCGGCGCGGAGGTGTTCGGCGGTCTGGAGCAGGTGCTCGAGCTGGGAGAGATCCGTGTCGGGATCGGAATCGTCCACGAGTTGGTTGAGATACTCGGCGGCTTCCCAGATGCCCATCTGGCGGCGGTTCAACCCGAGGTATTCCTTCCGCTTGGCCAGGGCGAAGTCATAGGTCTGGTGGGTGTGGTTGAGCCGGTAGAACTCGCGGACGGTCGGACGCGCGTCGGCTTCGTAGTTTCGGAACTCCTCCACCTTCTTCTCCGGGTCGGTGCCGACGGACGGTTTCTTCTTCGCCGCTTCGGACATCGGTTCCGGATATCGCTCCTTGTAGAAGTCCTCCACTTCGTCGAGGGACTGGAGCGGCTGGTTTTCGGCCAAGGAGATGGGAGTCATGGGATGCGAGGGTTCAGGAGGTTGGTCGCCCACTTGGGAGATTTTCTCAAGGAGGAAGTGGGTGAACGAACAACCCACGGTGACCGCCCGTTCCTGCAAGGTTGCACCCTCCGCCCGTTCCCCTACCGTTTCCCGCATGAGCGAGACCGCGACCGCGTTTGCCACTCCGGCCATGCCGGACACCCAGGGCCACTTTGGGCCCTACGGCGGACGTTATGTGCCCGAGACGTTGATGCACCCCCTGCAGGAGCTGGAGGCGGAATACTTCCGCGCCCAGCAGGACCCCACCTTCCAGCAGGAACTCAGCTACTACCTGCGCGAATTCGTCGGTCGCCCCACGCCCCTTTACTACGCCGAACGCCTCACCCGTGAACTGGGCGGTGCCAAGATCTACCTCAAGCGCGAGGACCTGCTCCACACCGGCGCGCACAAGATCAACAACGCCATCGGCCAGGTGCTCCTCGCCAAACGCATGGGCAAGACCCGCATCATCGCCGAGACCGGCGCGGGCCAGCACGGCGTCGCCACCGCCACGGTCGCCGCCATGTTCGGCATGAAGTGCGTCATCTACATGGGCGCGGTGGACTGCAAACGGCAGGAACTGAACGTCTATCGGATGAAGATGCTCGGCGCCGACGTCGTGCCGGTGAAGGCCGGCCAGCAGACGCTCAAGGAAGCCGTCAACGAAGCCATGCGCGACTGGGTCACGAACGTCCGCAGCACGCACTACATCCTCGGCACCGCCTACGGCGCGCATCCGTATCCGGTCATGGTCCGCAACTTCCACCGCATCATAGGCGACGAAGCCCGGCGGCAAATCCTGGAGAAGGAAGAGCGCCTGCCCGACCTGCTGATCGCCTGTGTCGGCGGTGGCTCGAACGCCATCGGTCTCTTCTACCCGTTCCTCAACGACGCAGGCGTGAAGATGACCGGTGTCGAAGCCGGCGGCGAAGGCATCCTGCCGGAGAAACACGCCGCCCGCTTCCACGGCGGTTCGCTCGGCGTGCTCCAGGGCACGCGCAGCTACATCCTCCAGGACGACTTCGGCCAGATCCAACTGACCCACAGCGTCAGCGCCGGTCTCGACTATGCCGCCGTCGGACCCGAACACGCCTGGCTGCATGACCAGAAGCGGGTTCAATACACCTACGCCACCGACGAGAAGGCGCTGGAGGCGTTCATGAAGCTGGCCCGTCTCGAAGGCATTATTCCCGCGCTGGAAAGCAGCCACGCCGTGGCCGAAGCCATCAAGGTCGCGCCGACTATGCCGAAGGATTCGCTCATCATCGTGAACCTCTCCGGCCGCGGCGACAAAGACGTGATGCAGGCCGCGACCAAGGTGGGATTGCAGATGCCGGAGTGAGCGGTTTATCAAGAATGAACTTTTGACAGAAATCCGTTGCCAGCCAAACTGAGATCAATGAAGAAACGAGGTCCATCACCCGAACGCCCCGCAAGCAGGCAGCCGGTGTCGCTGGATTTTCTGCCGGCGGCGGCGATCACGATGAATTCTCTGCGGGAGCATGACAAAATATCTGTTTCAAGAGCGTTGAAACGTCTGGAATCCGATAAGGATCTGCCCACCAGCGTGCGGAAACTGCCCACCATGCCCGGCCATTTTGTTCTCAGGGCCAGTCCGGCTTGGCGCATCTTTTTCCGTTTCCTGTCTCCCACCCAAGTTTTGGTGGAGGACATCATGCACCAAAGACAGATCGACCAACTCGCCGTTCGCTGAACAGGCCCCCATGAGGGATTTCAAGCCTCACGTTCACGACTTGGCGGCATATCGGCGGGAGTTGAGCGAGTTCCGGCAGCTTCTCGATTCGCGTGACGAACTTGCTGAGAGAAGGGACATCCTTCCCTTCTTCGCGAAGAGGCCCCACCTCTCTTCCGAGATCGGCAAGATAAACGGTTATTTGGCCAATCCGGACCGACTGGCTCGGGAGTTTTCATTCTTCACCGACTTCACGGCGGATTTGGCGATCCGGGATTCCACCAACAGCGCGGTCATGCTGGTCGAGTTCGAGGACGCCCAGAAGACGTCGATCTTCAAGACGGTCGGCAGCCGGAACCGACCGGAATGGTCTCCCAGATTCGAGCACGGGTTCAGCCAGATCGTCGATTGGCTGTGGAAGCTCCACGGCCAGCAGTTCACCTCCGAGTTCGAGCACACGTTCGGGGCGAAGAACGCTCCCGTGATGGCGTTGCTGGTCATCGGGCGGTCCAAGCATCTGAGCCTCCTGGAAAAAGAGCGCCTCAACTGGCGTGCCCGCCATGTCTCCGTGAACAACACCCCGATCAATTACCTGACCTACGACGAACTCTGCGACACCTTGGAGCGCAAGCTCGCGTATGGCCCGGCAGCCGGACGGGTCTGAGCGAAACCTTTGCCCGGTCCACACCAAGAGCGCACGCGGGAACACCAAACGGCGGCCAGTCGGCCATCGGGCCTACTCCTGAAAAGGCTGGCGTGCCCCACCACTAAGGCGGACGCCCTTTGCTATTAATCGCCCGTGACATCGAACTTCGGGACAGACCGAAGTCCATCCTTGCTCATCACCCCTTCGGCTCCGTGCCGTAGATGACCCTCGAGCTGCGGTTGTAGGTGAACCAGGAGTAGGCCCAGCTCAGGACCACGGAGACCTTGCCGCGCAGGCCGATCACGAAGAGCAGGTGCACCATCAGCCACGCCATCCACGCGATGAAACCGCTCAGTTGGATTCCGGCGAAAACGGCCACGGCCTTGGACCGGCCCACGGTGGCCATCGATCCCTTGTCGAGGTAGGCGAAGGCGTCGCGGCGTTCCGGATGACGCTGGCCCGCGATCTCGGCGGCCAGCATCTGCGCGACGTGTTTCCCCATCTGCATCGCGGCCGGAGCCACGCCGGGAACGACCTGTCCCTTCACATCGACGAGCGACGCGACATCGCCCACGGCGAAGACTTCGGGATGCCCGGGCAGGCTGAGATCGGGCTGCACCTTCAAACGCCCCGCGCGATCCGTGGGCACGCCGAGCAACGCGGCCAGCGGAGCGGCGCTGACACCGGCACCCCAGAGGATGTTCGCGGCTTCGATCGTCTCGTTCTCCAGCTCCACCACGCCTTCGCGCAGATCGCGGACGCGGGTGCCGAGCCGGACTTCGACGCCGAGTTCCTGCAATTGCCGCAGGCCTTCCTCGGAAGACTCGGGCGGGAAAGTGCCGAGAATCCTCGGCCCGGCCTCGATCAGGATCACGCGGCCCTGGTGCGGGTCGATGCGGCGGAAGTCATCGACCAACGTGTGGCGGAAGAGCTCGGCCAAAGCTCCGGCCAATTCCACGCCGGTCGGTCCGCCGCCGACCACGACAGCGGTCATCAAACGACGTCGCTTCGCTTCGTCGGAGGTCAGCTCGGCTTCTTCGATGGCGAGCAGGATCTGGCGGCGGAGGCGGATGGCGTCGTCGATGGTCTTAAGGCCGGGGGCGAACTTTTCCCAATCGGGCCGGCCGAAGTAGCCGGTGCGCGCGCCGACGGCGACCACGAGGTAGTCGTAGGAGATCGGGCCGTTGTGCCCCTGCACCACGCGCTTCGCCAGATCCACGCTCTGGATCTCGTCGAGCAGCACGGTGATGTCGGAACGGTCGGAGAGAATGGAGCGGATGGGCTGGGCGATGTCGGGGATCGACAGACCGGCCGTGGCCACCTGGTAGAGCAGCGGCTGGAAGAGGTGGTGGTTGGTGCGGTCGATGACGGTGATGCGGGCACGTCCGGCGGGAAAGGCCTTGCAGAAGGTCAGTCCGCCGAAACCGGCTCCGATCACCACGATGTGGGGAAGGGTTGTATCGCTCATCTGCGTGTCACTCCACAGCCAGCTTAGGGCAACCGAACTTGCGCGCCATAGCACCAAAGAGGGTGGTAGCGGAAGGAATGGTCGGCATCACGCGGGCTAAGAAGCAGTCTGAAAAACGGCGGTTCGATTCGGAGACCCTCCGGGCTGAGTCCGAGAAACCGGGCGCAGCCGACAGAACATGCGCGCTACGTGGGCGCGGCAATAGCCCTCGCCCTGCCGCTCAAAGCTTGGTCTTCTTTTCAGTCCGGCGAAGAGCTTTCTCGCGGCGTTGGGTTTCGGCGCGGAGCAGGGCTTCGGCGGAGACTCCGGCGGCTTGGGCGGCGGCGGTGAGGTCGAAGAGCTTGCGGGCGAGGTCGGCTTTGTTCAGTCGGGCTTTCGCGGGTTTGTCCATCAGGCCGGACTTGCGCGCCTTCTTCACCAGCTTCTCGGCGCGGAGGAGCGCGGGGAGATGTTTCGGGATTCCGTCGAGGGCGGAGGGGCGTTCGTGTTTGGTGCCGGCCTTCTCGGACTTCTTGATCTGTTCCCAGTTGGCCCAGACCTGGTCGATGTCCTTCACCTTCACGTCGCCGAAGACGTGCGGGTGGCGGCGGATGAGCTTGTCCACGAGGGTCTGCGTGACGCGGTCGAAGTCGAAGACACCGCGCTCGCGGGCGAGCTGGCAGTGGAAGACCACCTGGAGCAAGAGGTCGCCGAGTTCCTCGGCCATCTCGTGGTCGTCGCCGGCCTCGATGGCGTCCATCAGCTCATAGACCTCCTCGACGGCGTGTTGGCGGAGGCTCAGATGGTCCTGCTCGCGGTCCCAGGGACAACCGTCGGGCGCGCGGAGCCGGGCCATCACGTCGAGGAGCTGGAGAATCGGGGTCTTGGTTTTCGCCGCCATGCGGGCGGGATCGTTCCGGGCGGGGCGGGGCGTGTCGAGCTTCGGAGAGAAGGGGGAAAGTGTTCAGTGAACAGTTTTCCGAGGGAACGCCGAACGCTGAACCTTCAGCGCTGAACGTCGAAGCCGGGACTTGCGCTAGTTCGACACCAGGGTCTGGACCGGTGCCACGGCGCGGGACGGAGGCGAAGCGGGAGCAGCGGCGGAAGCTCTCGCGGACGCCATGGCGGGAGGCTCGTTCCGAGAAGTGTGCTGATCGCCGTGGATCAGGGCGCGGAGCTGGGCGGCGGCTTCCTGGAGGGAGGCGACTTGGTGGTGGAGGGCTTCGGCGGCGGAGGCGTTTTCCTCCGCGCTGGCGGTGGCACGCTGGGTCAGGGTGTCGATCTGCCGGATGGCCTCGGCGGTGTTCTGGATGCCGGAGCTTTGTTCGTGCGAAGCGGCGGCGATGTCGCCAACGAGTTCGTCCACACGGCGGGCCTTGCCGACGATCTCGCCCAGGCTGGAGGCGACGCGGCCGCTGAGGGCGACGCCGCGTTCCGTCTTGGATACGGAGTCGCTGATCTTGTCGGCGGTCTCGCGCGCGGCCTGCGCGCTGCGATGCGCGAGGCTGCGGACCTCGTCGGCCACCACGGCGAAGCCTAGTCCCGCCTCGCCGGCGCGGGCGGCTTCGACCGAGGCGTTCAGGGCGAGGATGTTCGTCTGGAACGCGATCTCGTCGATGGTGCGGATGATCTTGGAGATGCCGTCGCCGGAGCGGCGGACCTCGTCCATCGCGGCATTCATCTGCTCGACGTCGGAGGCCCCAGCTTCGGCGGCGGCGCGGGTTTCCCCGGAAAGCTGCTTGGCGAGCTGCGAATGCTCGGCGTTGCGCCGCGTCATGCTGGACATCTCTTCGAGCGAAGCGCTGCTCTCTTCGAGCGATGCGGCCTGCTGCGATGCACCGTCGGCGAGGTGGCGCGAGGAGGAGGAAAGGCGCTCGGCGTCACCGGCGGTGGCGCAAGCACTGGAAGCGAGCTTCGAGGCGACGGCTTCGAGCTCGCGGGTCAACCGCCGCGTCATGCAGATCAACTGCACGGCGACAAAGCTGATGCCCGCGATCAAGGCTCCGGCGATCCAGGCGAGCGAACGCTGGTTCGCGGCGTCCACCCGTGCGGACGCGGCACCGGCTTCTTGTTCGGCAGCCTCGGCCACGGAGCGCAGCAGCGACTCGTAGCGGGCACGGGCGGGTTCGTAGTTGTGTTTGTAGATCTCCTTGGCCTTGTCCACGCCCTGGCTGTGGAGAACGTCCAGCAGGCTTTCGTCAAGCGGGCGGAGCTGTTCCTGGTCCAGCTCCCGCGCCTGTTCGATCAGCCGTTTGAGCGCGGCGCTCTGGCTGAGCGATTCCATGTCGGCGAACGCGAGTTGCGCGGCGTCATAGGCGCCGATCTTGCGCTCGGCGGAAGAGAAATCCTCGGGTTCCAGCAACATCGCCTTCGTGGCGTCGTCCTGGACAAAGAGATGGGCCAGCGCCTGGGCGGAAAGCTCCTTCACCTTGCGGGCGGCGATCAGCTCCGAGGCGTTGTTGCCGAGCCCGGAATAGGTCAGCCACCCGACGACCAGCCCGGTGAGGGCGAGCGGCGCGAGCAGGAGATACAGCCGTTTGGACAACGACAGGGAGCACATGGGATGGCCTGGGTGGGCGGCGGACCGCGGATCAGTTCTTCACGGTCACGACGAGCTTCATCTTGGGGTGGATGGCGCAGCGGACCTCGGTGACGCCCTCGTCCTTGAAGGCGATGGTCGAGGACTCGCCAGGCTTCTGCACCTTGATGGTGAAGGCGTTGACCTTGGAGTTGGAGAAGACGTTGTGCGTGACCGAGTCGCTGTTCATGAAGACGACGTTTTCGCCGGGCTTCACGGTGATCTCGGTGACGGAGAACTCCTTGTCCTTCTGGTCCACAGGATGGTTCTTGGGATCGTTGGCGCAAACGGAGACGCAGGCGAGGGCCAGCGCGGCGACAACGGTGCGGGAGGTGGTTTTCATGGGCTTATCCGGGAGAGTTTTCAGCGGGGCAAAACGGGGATGGTGACGGGCGCGTCCTGGCTGGTGAGCGTGTCCATGAAGTCGCAGAGCGCCTTCACCTCGGCGTCGGTCAGGCCCAGCGGCTTCACATGGAGGGCGTGGCCGGGGCGGCGGACCTTGCCGCCCTCGTTGTAGAAGCGGACGACCTCCTCCAGCGTGCGTTCGGAGCCGTCGTGCATGTAGGGGGCCCGATGGGAGACGTTGCGCAGCGTGGGGGTCTTGAAGGCGTATTGCACGGCCTCGATCTGCGGCAGATGCGCGCCGCGGCCGAGGTCCTGGCCGACGATGCCGATGTCGTGGAAACCGTCGTCGGTGAAGTTCCATCCGGAGTGGCATTCCACGCAACTGGCCTTGCCGGTGAAGAGGCGGAAGCCTTCCTTGGCCGAATCGGAGATGGCCGCTTCGTCGCCCGCGATCCAGCGGTCGAACGGCGCTTCGCCCGAAACGACGGTGCGCTCGAAAGTGGCGATGGCCTTGGCGACGGTGTCCTTGGTGATGCCTTCGCCGGGATAGGCGGCCTCGAACATCGGCGCGTAAGCCTGGATGCCGGCCAGACTGGAGACCATCTGGTCCAGGGGCAGGTTCATCTCCGCCGCCGATTCCACGGGCCCGAGGGCCTGGGCTTCGAGCGAATCGGCGCGGCCGTCCCAGAAATACAGTTCGCCCCAGGCCATGTTCAGGATCGTCGGAGTGCGGCGTCCCAGCACCTGGCCTTTGTGGCCGATGCCCCTAGGCAGACCATCGCCCCAGGAGAAGGCGGGATTGTGGCACGAGGCGCAGGAGATGGCTCCGGAACCGGAGAGGCGGGTGTCGAAAAATAGCGCCTTGCCCAGCGATTCACGGGCGGGCGTGTGCGGGTTCTCCTTGGGAAAGGGAATCGCGGCGGGGCGGCGGAACTTGGCCTTCAGCGCCGCCCAATCGGCGGTGGCGGCCGGGTTCGCGTGGGAGAAACCGATCCCGACGGCGGCGAGCGTAACTGCGGTGGCGGCGACAAAACTCAGCCGGACAATCGAGGTCTTCATGACGATGCGGTCTGGTGGACTTCATCGCCGTTATCGGCCAACCCCTCCCCCTGCTTTAGGGGGCATCGACACTTATGTCCTACAAGACGACGAGATTGTCCCGGTGGACGACCTCGATGCGTCCCGCCTTGCCGGAGCGAAGCGTCTCGGAGTCAACGCCCGCGATGCCCCGGGCAAACTCGGTGCCGTCGGCGTCACAGATGCGGACGATCTCTCCGGCGTCGAAATTTCCGTCGATCTGTTTCACGCCGGGTGGCAGCAGGCTCTTCTTGTCCTCGCGCAGAGCCTTCTTCGCGCCCGCGTCCACGCCGAGCGTGCCCTTGGGATGGTGGAAGAAGGCGATCCAGCGTTTGCGCCCGGCGAGCTTGCGCGGCTGGGGCACGAAGAGCGTGCCCTCTTCCTTGCCGGAAAGGATCGAGGCCAGCGCGGTCTTCTTGCGGCCGGAGGCGATGACGAGCGGAATGCCGGAACGGACGGCGATCTTGGCCGCCTGGATCTTGGAGGCCATGCCGCCGACGGCGGTCTCGCTGGTGGTGCCACCAGCCATCTTCTCCACGACGGAATCGATCTTCTCGATGACGGGCAACGTGGCCTGGTCCGGTTGGCCGAAGTTTTCGATCACGCCGTCCACCGTAGTGAGAATCACGAGGAGGTCGGCGGGAAGGAGCGCGGCGACGAGGGCGGAGAGCTTGTCGTTGTCGCCGAACTTGATCTCGGTGAAGGAGACGGCGTCGTTCTCGTTGATGATCGGGACCACGCCGTGGCCGAGCAAAGTGACGAGGGTGTTGCGGGCGTTGAGGTGGCGGTCGTGGTGCTGGAGATCGTCGTGGGTGAGGAGCACCTGGGCGACGGCGAGGCCATGCTCGGCGAAGAGCTGCTCGTAGGTGGTCATCAGTCGGGACTGGCCGACGGCGGCGCAGGCCTGGAGCTCGGCGAGTTCCTTGGGGCGCTTGGCGTGGCCGAGCACGCCCATGCCGGCCCCGACCGCGCCGGAGGTGACGAGGACGACTTCCCTGCCCTCCTTCCGCTGCGCGGCCATCTGCGCCACGAGCTGGCGGAGCTGGGCCAGGTCGGGGCGTTTCTGGGCGTCGGTCAGGACGCCGGTTCCAAGTTTAACGACGAGACGGCTGACGTTTTTCAGCACTTCGGTGCGCACGGGGCGAGTTGGTAGCACGGGCCTCGGCGCGGCAAAAGGGGGAAACCGGATCGGCCACGGTGGCACACAGCCCTGCAGAGGCGGAAGCCATTGCAGAAGAAACCTCACGCCAAGTTCGCAAAGGCGGCAAAGACAGAAAGGATCCATCCTCTTTCGCGTTCCTTGTGGCCTTTGCGCGAGGCCGTCGCTGTGCACGGTCCAAGGAAAGCTGGGATGGTTATCCGGATCAGCTCTAAAGCGCGGAGTCGGGCCACCGATAGGAACTCGGGACGCGTCCTCCAGGACGGAGAATTCAGGCGTCGTCCGGCATGGAAGCCCGCTCATGAAACTTTTGTCCCGCATCGCCGTCGCCGTGGCTCTGGCCACGCTCTCCCTCCACGCCGCCGCCCCGGACAAGCTGTCCGGATTCTCCGAGACGGTCCGCATCGGCTCCATGCTGTTCAACGTGCTGGAACCGAAGCAGCAGGCTGGACTGGCCCCGCAGCCGATCGCTCTGGAAACGGAGCCGATGCCCTACGTGCAGGCCGGGCAATTCGACTTTGAGGGCCGCCCGCTGCGGGTCGTGACCGTCTCGACGGGCTTCATCGAGCTGATGAACCGCATCGCGCGGGCCCGCGCCTTTGACGGTGTGGAGCCGGGCTATCTGGACCGTTATCTGGCCACGCTCGGGACGATCGATCCCGCGAAGGGCTTGCCGGAACTGCCCGACGCGCAGAACGCCAAGTTCGCGCAGGCCCATGTGGTCAACAACCAGCGAACCTACTTTTCCCAGATGGTCAGCATGGTGGTGGCCATCGAGCTGTCCCACCAATACCTCGGCCACTACGAGAAATACTCCGGCCAGCTCGCGGGCAAATCGCCCATCGCCGCCGTGATGAAGAAGGCCGATTGGCAGAAGGCGGTCGAAGCCGGGGCCGAAAACTCGCTGAACGCCGGCTACGGGCCGGAATCGGTCTGCGCTTTCTACGCCGCGCTGGAGCGCATGAAGCAGCGTCCGGCCTGGGCCGCGTATTTTCTGCCGCCGGACGAGAACGTGAAGAAGCTCTCCACCAAGCTGGCGAAGATAGAAAAGAAGTTCTTCAACCTCGAATAGCTTCGCCCCACCCGGCTCGCTACACGACGAACTCCAGTTCCTGCCGGTGCGGGATGATCCCCTGCTCGAACGCTCGGCCGAGGAAGCGGCGGATCGATTCGCGGCCCTTCTCGCCGTAGTCGAGCGTCCAGTGGTTCACATACATGCCGACGAACTTGTCGGCCAGCTCGATGCCCATGTCGCGGGCGAACTGGAGCGAGTGCTTCACTGCTTCCGGCCGATGGTCGAGACTGAACTGGATGGAGTCGGTCAGGATCTTGGAGATCAACCGCCGCGTTTCCGGGGCGAAGCGCTTGTGGATGACGTTGCCGCCGAGCGGAAGGGGCAGCCCGTTGTTTTCCCGTCCCCACCAGACGCCGAGGTCTTCGCAGACGTGCAGGCCTTCGTTGCGGTAGGTGAGCTGGCCTTCGTGGATGATCAGACCGACCTCGGCTTTTCCTGATCGAACCGCCGCGAAGATCTGGTCAAAAGGCACGACCACGTAGTCGATCTGCTTGGCCGGAATTCCGAGCCACAGTTGCAGGGCGAGGAACGCGCTGGTCATTTCGCCGGGCACCGCGATTTTTCGCCGGGCCACTTCGGCCTTCGAGAAGACCTGCTTCGCCACCAGCATCGGCCCGTAGCCGTCACCCATGCTGGCTCCGCTGGGCAACAAGGCGTATTGGTCGCTGACGTAGGCGTAGGCGTGGATGCTGACGGCCGAGATGTCGAGTTCGCCCCGGGTCGCCCGTTCGTTGAGTGTCTGGATGTCCTGGAGGATGTGCTCGAACTCAAAGCCGTGGGTGGGAATGAGTTCCTTGGCCAGCCCGTAGAACATGAAGGCGTCGTCAGGATCGGGCGAATGGCCGAGGGTGAGTTTGCGCTGCATCGGACCGCCACGTTACGGAGCGCGAACTTCAAGTCCAGAGGGGAAAAGGCCAGCTTGGCGGAAAATGCACACTTGAAGCAGTGCTCATTTGCCCATTTACGAAAAGTTGCTATCGGTAACGTCCGTGAAAGGGACAAGACACGGCCAAAACACCGCGTTTGTGGCTCCCGTTCTCAAGGGCAGGCGTGGCACGCCTGAGGCTTCCCAAGTCTCACTGGAAGGTAAGAAAGGATGAATCGCTATGACCAAATCCAACGACGCCATCTCTGAAGTCGTCCGCTCCAAACATCCGTTCCGCCAGACCGACAGCCGTCCGGCCAAACCCCAGAAAAACCGCTACGAACGCCGCAAGGTCCGCGAGTTCCTGCGCCTAGGCGATTGGGTTCCCGAAGCCGGGGCCTGATTCCCTCCGTCCTCGCTGCTCCAAACGCTGTTCCTTCTTACGCTCCGTCCCGGAGGCAGGTGGATTTTTGCCACCAATGCCGGTTGGTCCAAGTTCCGACTGGATCGACCAAAGACGGTGGTGGAGTTTGGACAAAGCAAGAAAGCCCGCAGCTTTTCAGCTGCGGGCTTGGTCGGCGAAACGCCGTAAAAACTTACTTCATCAGGAGCATCTGCCGGGCGCGCTTGATGCACTGCGTCACCTTGCGCTGATAGGACGCGGGCAATCCGGTGTATTTGCGGGGCAGGATGCGGCCTTGGTCCGTCACGAACTGGCGAAGCAGGGTGACGTTCTTGTAGTCGATCGTATCGATCGTGAAGTCGATCTTCGGCTTCGGACGGGGCGTGCGGCGCTCCGTGCGCTGTCCACGTTCGGACTTCTTGTCGGTATTGGTCTTGCGAGGCATGGCTACTTGATCTCCCGATGCACGGTGTGGCGACGGAGGGCAGGATTGAACTTCTTCAGTTCCAGCTTCTCCGGCTTAAGCTTCTTGTTGCGCGTCGTGGTGTAACGGGAAGGCGACTTGCCTTCCTTCCGCGCTTCAGTGCATTCGATGGTTACGATTTCACGAGGCATGGTTTATTCCTTTTCCTTCAAAGGCTTTTCGTCGTCGTCGTCGTCGGTGTCCGGTTCCGCGCCTTGGGCGCTGTCCACCGATCCGAGCGAACCGAGACGGCGCTGACGAAGCGCGCCGTCCTTTTCCAGCTGGGCCTGGGCTTCCACCGTGAACCGCGTCCACGGGATGGCCTCCAGACGCGCCTTGGGGATCGGCTTTCCGGTCAGTTCGCAGACTCCGTAGATCCCCTTTTCAATGCGCTTCATCGCCTCTTCGATCTCATAGACCGCGTCCTGGTCGGACGAGAGGAGGCTCAACGCGAAATCGCGGTCGAAATTGTCCGTGCCGGAATCGGCCATGTGGAGGCTGTAGTTGTCCATCTCCACGGCGGAATCCTTGGCCAAGCCGCTCATCTGCAGACGCAGGCGATCCCGCAGCTCGACCAGATTGGCATAGAACTTCTGCCACTCCGGCTTCACCTTCACCGGCGCACTTTTGGCGGTGCGACCAATCGCGCCCAGAATCGAAGCTGCGGTGGCCCCGCTGACCACGCGGCCGCTGTCGGCGGCGGGCTTCTTCTCGGTTGCTTTCTTCTTAGCGCTCACGGCGACGTTCTATTCTTTCAGACAAAGAAAATGCCTCGAAAACGGATAACCCTGCCGTTTCGAGGGTGCGAGACTGTAGCAGCACGCTTTTTCGATGCCACTAAAATCTTCGAGAAAGCCCCTTATCCAAAAAGACAACCCACGAATCTAAGCATCAATCACTTACACCGACTCCCCCCCCCGCATCAACCCTTCTCGATGCAGGCGTAGGCGTTGTGGGAATGGATGCTCTCGTAGTTCTCCGCTTCGACCTTATACCACGTCACGTCCGGATGCGCGTTGAGCCGAAGTGCCACATTCCTGACCAGATCCTCGACGAAGACCGGGTTCTCGTAGGCCCGTTCCGTGACGGACTTCTCGTCTTCCCGCTTCAGCAGGGAATACAGCTCGCTGCTGGCAGACGCCTCGACGAGCGAGATCACGTCCTCGATCCAGATCGCCTGCTTGGACCGGATCTGCACGGTCACGGTGCCGCGCTGGTTATGGGCGCCGTATTGGCTGATCGCTTTGGAGCACGGGCACAGCGT
Source organism: uncultured Verrucomicrobiales bacterium (assembly GCA_946480965.1). The sequence goes on from CAMLMI010000011.1 coordinate 14,389, forward strand.
GGTCACGCCGGCCTTCACCGTGAGCACAAAGTCCACATCCTTGCCCGTGGCGGTCGCGTCGAAGCGGGCCTCGTAGTCCATCAGGCCTTCCTTGCCCGAAACAGGCGCGCGCTTGGTCCGGAAGAAGGGAAACTCCATCTCCAGATGGGCCGACTGGGCGTTCAGCTTCTTCTGCATCGCGTGGAGGATGTCGGTGATGTTCTCCACATGGACGACGGGGCCGTGGGAATTGAGCACCTCGATGAAGCGGCTCATGTGGGTGCCTTTGAATTCCTTCGGCAGGTCCACGAACATGCCGATGGTGGCCACGGTGTGCTGGTGGGCGCGTTCCTTGTCGCGGATCTGGATGGGGAACTTCAATCCGCGCACGCCCACCTTGTCGATGCGGAGGTCGCGATGGTCGCGTTCGTTCTGCTTGTCGTGGAGCTTGGACTTCATCTGGGTCGTTTCACAGGAGGCTGCGGACAAGCAGCCCGGATCGCTTTGCATGGCGCAAACTACGCACGTCACCCCTTGGCGCAAAACGAAACTTTTTATGCCTCCAACCCCGGAACTTTAACTCATGCGAATCACTTGCTGCCCGGCTTCACGGCGGGCGTGCCGACCATATCAGGCGGCAGATTCGCAGGATCGAACGCCTCCACTGTCAGGGCCAAGAGGCTCAGGGTCGGCACTCCGAGGTTCACCGCGCCGTTGGAACGGTCCACCACCATGCCCACGCCCACGACAGTGCCTTGGTTGGCCCGCACGATGTCCATCGTCTCCTGGACCCGACCGCCCTTCGTGACCACGTCCTCGACGACGAGGATCTTCTCGCCCGGCGCGATCTTGAATCCGCGCCGCAGCACCAGCTTGCCCTCTTCCTTTTCCACAAAGATGAAGCGCAGCCCGAGCTGGCGGGCCACTTCCTGGCCGATGACCAATCCACCCATCGCGGGCGCGACGACGGTGACGGCTCCTAGCGGTCGGAGCTTGGCGGCAAGCGCGGCTCCGAGACGCTCGACGATCGGCATCTGCTGGAGCGCGAGGGCGCATTGGAAGAACTGGCGGCTGTGCAAACCGCTGCGGAGGACGAAGTGCCCTTCCAAGAGGGCACCGGTGTCGCGGAAAACCTGGAGAACTTCGGCGTCGGTCATGGCGGCCAGTTTTGGTCCAGCCCCAGGCCGAATCAAGCCGCCGGACGGTCAATGCCCGCGGCTGGCCACCGGATGCCCCGGCTCGGGCTTCGCGGCCGGAGCCTTGGACGGAGGATGGGGGACCGGTCCCGGGCTGCGGTTCGCCGCTGGGGGCCTGGCTTCCGGCACGCCGGTATCGACGTATTTGCCCGCGGAGTGCTCCGCCGCCGGAGCGCGCTGCGCCACGGTGTCCTGCAGCGGCGCGGCCATGATGCGGTCGAACTGCGGGTGCTGGCCGAGCCAAGCCACCTTGCCCGAGGAAAGATCGTAAACCGCGCCCACCACCTGGGTCTTGCCGGACTTCACGGCGCTTCGGATCTCCTCGCTCTCGGTCAAGAGCGCCTCGATCTGTCGCCAGACATTGAACTGGATCGCGATGGGCACCGCGTCCTCGGGATCGGGCGTCTCGCCCAGCGCCTTGTGCGCCGCCGGTTTGATCAACTGGGCCAGGGCCGCGATGTGCCCGTGCAGCTCCGTGCCCTTGACCACGGCCGTGACCGCGCCGCACCTGGTGTGGCCCATCACGACCAGCACCGGTGTTCCCAAGTGGCCGACGCCGTATTCGGCCGACGCCATTTCGCTGACGCCGGCGACGTTCCCGGCCACCCGGATGACAAAGATGTCGCCCGAGCCGCGATCAAAAATCTGTTCCACCGGCACGCGCGAATCCGAGCACGCCAACACGGTCGCGAGGGGTTCCTGCCCGTCCTTGGCCAGGGCTTCCCGGCGTTCCACGGTCTGGTTGGGATGCTGGGACTGGCCGTCGGCGTGGCGGACGTTGCCTTCCTTGAGCAGGGCTAGGGTGCTCTGCTGGAGGAGACGCAGGAGCTTTGCGGAATCGGCTCCGGAATCCGCGGCGCGGAGACTCTCCAACGGGCTGAATCCGAGGGCGGCGGCGAGAAGGATGGAGGCGGTCTTCATGGCATGATGCCTCCCCGATGGAAGGCTTCACCAAGTATCGGCCGCTCCGAGTCCAAGGTTGAGCCCTCCTCGCCCAAGGCTCTCCTGGACAAATTGCGCCCTCGACTTCGCCCGCCGGGCGAAAAGCCACACTGCTACCAGCCCGGATCAACTGAGCGACGGCAGATCCACCAGCATGATGTTCCGGCGGATGTAGGTGGGGATGTCCAGATCCTCGCCGTAGGCCAGGGTGGGCTCCGCATTGTCGAAGCGGCCCTTGGACACCGGCTGGAGGGCCAGCTCGGGCTGCTCGGCGTGGTAGCGCTTGGCTTTGCGGCGGACGGATGCCGGGGCCTTCTCGAGTTCTCGCTTCTTTTCCTCCGGCAGGAGCACCGGCGGCGGCGCGGTGAAGCGCGACGGCGCCCGGGGCTCCTGCGGTTCGTCGGCAGCCAACAGCTCCGTCGGCACGATCTCAGGCGGCACCGGCGGCACGCCGTCCAGCACCACGCCCTCTCGCTTCGCGACGATCAGGGTCACGGCCAGCTTCCCGGCCATGTCGGCGCTGCACGCCGCGCCCAGAGTGACGTTGGCCTGGTCCGCCGCGCGGCGGATCTGCTCGGAGAGCTTCGTGATCTCGCCGCGGGTCAGATCCTCCCCGGACTGCACGCTGACGATCACCTCGTCCGCTTCGGCCAAAAGCTTTCCGCCTTCGAGCAACGGATGCTTGAGCAGGCGGTCGAGGACGATCTGGAGCCGCGCTTCACCGGACGCTTCGGCGTGGGCAAAGGCGCTCTCGGCATGGCGGCCGCGCGTGACCTGGCAGAGCTCCGGCAGGCTGAGCGGCACGATCCCGCGCCGGTCGATCAACCGGCAGATGCCCCGCACGCCGTGGGCCACGTGCTCGTCGCTGATGCCGTGGACCTCGGGCAGGGTCATGCTGTCGTTCAGCAGCCTGCTCAACCGGTGGTTCGCCAGCACCAGCACCGTATCGCACTGGACCTTGAAGTCGCGCACGCCCATCGCGGCGAGTTCCAGACGACGGCTGCCCGCGAACTCGAACGGCGTCACCACCACGCCGATGGTCAACGCGCCGCTTTCCCGCGCCAGCCGCGCCAACACCGGCCCCGCGCCGGTGCCGGTGCCGCCGCCCAATCCGGCGACCACGAGGACAATGTCCGATCCGGCGAAGTGTTCGCGCAGCTCCGGCGCGGCTTCCTCGGCCAAGGCCATGCCCAGCACGGGATCGGCTCCGGTGCCCATGCCGCGCGTCCGCTGTCGGCCGAGCAACACGGGCGTCGCGTTCCTGGCTGCCGCCAGATCCGTCTGGTCGGAATCCACCGCGAAGCTCCGGCCGGGCACGTCCAGCCGGTTCAGCACCTGGATGCCCGCCTTGCCGAGTCCGACGACGGTCAGACGCGGCCCGCTCGATTCGTGGGAGGAGAGGTTCATGGCAGTTGGGTCCGGCATGGGATCGGTCACAGGGAGAATTTGCCGCCGAAGAGATCGCCGAGTTTGCGTGGCAAGGACCGGAAAAGCCCCGCGCGCTTCGTCTTCGCCTGGAAGGAGCCGAACTTCACCAGCCCGATGGCCGTGGCGAACTCCGGCTGCTCCAGCGCCTGGGAAAGCCCGTTGATGGTCGTGGTCTGGCCCACCGCCACCGGCAGCCCGAAGACATGGGCCGCGAGGTCGCTGATCCCCGCGATGCGCGCGCCGCCGCCGCAGAGCACGACGCCCGCCCGCACCTGGGAGAGGATGCGCTGCTTGGCCAGATCGCGCGCGATCAGCTCGAAGATCTCCTCCAGCCGCACGGACATGATCCGGCGCAGGTTCTCGAGGTTCACGGTCTTCACCGGCATCCCGGCGGAACCGGGCAGGTGGATCGTCTTGCCGCGAACGGAGTCGTCCACCATCGCCGCACCGTGCTCGATCTTCAGCGACTCGGCCTGGTTCAGCGGGATCTGGAGCCCGTAGGCGAGATCGTTGGACACATGGTCGCCGCCCACGCCGATGACGCCGGTGTGCTTGATGATGCCCCGGCAATAGACAGCGTATTCCGTGGTGCCGCCGCCGATGTCCACGACGATGGCGCCCATCTCCTTCTGCTCCGCGTTGAGCAGCGCGAGCGACGAGGCGAGCCCGGTGAAGGCGACGCCGTCCACGTCGAGCTGCAGCCCCTTCACCACACGGATGGGGTTCTCGATGCGGCTGGCCTTGCCGTGGATCACGTGCATGTCCACGTCGATGCGCGACCCGGCCATGTCGCGCGGGTTCGCGACGCCGGCGTGGCCGTCCACGGTGAAGTGCTGGCGGATGGCGTGGAGCACCTGGTGGTCGGGCGGGATGTTGATCGCCTTGGCGTTGCGGATCACGTCCTGGATGTCCTCCTCGGTGATGAGCCGGTCCACCGAGACGATGGGGTGGGAGCCGCGGTTGTTCAGGCCGGAGACGTGGTTGCCGGTGATGCCGAGGATGACCGAGCGGATCTCCGCGCCGGAGAGAGCCTCGGCCTCGGTCAGGGCCGCGCGCACGTCCTCGCCGGCGGCGTCGAGATCCGTGATCTCGCCCTTGCGCACGCCGCGCGACCTGGCCTGGCCCAGCCCCACGATGGTGAGGACGCCGTTCTCGTTGAGTTCGCCGACGGCGGCACAGACCTTGGAGGTGCCGATCTCCAGGCCGACGATGATCTGGGGGGTGCGCTCAAACATGGCGGGGCCGGGTGCGGGTTGGACGGTTGGAACGCTGCGGAACGGTCGGGACGTTGCTCGCCTCGACGTAGCGGACGGGGACGTTGTTGGCGATGGACAGGTCGATGGACGACGCGGCCTTGCCATAGGCGGAAAGCGTGTCGTGGATCTGGCGCCAGCGGCCGAGCTGCTTGGGCAGGTCCTGGGCGTCGAAGAACACCTCGGTGCGCTGCGACGTGATCACGCGGAGCAGGCCCGGTCGGCCCACGTCGATCTCCGCCAGCTCGACCATTCCGGCCATCGGCGAAGTGTCGAACTCGCGGATCAAATCGAGCGCGGCCACGACCCCCGGCTGGTCCAGCGTCCGCCCGGAACTGGCGTCCGACAGGGAAAGCCCGGTCAGCACCGGGTAGTTTTCCGGCACGGCCAAGGGCACCGCGCGACGGCTATTGTCCAGTTCGGGCATCGTCCAACCCGTCGCGTCCACATGGATGACCCGACGCTGCACGCTCCGGTCCGGCATCTGCACGGCTGTCACCAACTGGGCCACCGGCTCGCGCTCCAGCACCCGGACCTTGAGCGTGTCGGGCAAGACCCGCTCCATCTCCACCCGCTTGATCCACGGCACCAGCTTCAGGTCGCGCTCCACCCGTGCGAGGTCGAGCGCATAGAGGTTCTGCGCCGGCGACAACTTCATCCACGACCGGATGAGGTCGGGCGAAAGCGCGCCGTCCGTGGCGACCTGCACGTGCTTCAGCGTGTAAGCTGGGTTCTCGAAGAGCAGGTAGTTGGCGATCGATCCCCCGCCCCGCACCAGGATGAATCCGGCGAAGGCCACGGCGAACACCACGACCAGCACGCGGCCGACCACGCGCATCCGGCGCGAACGCACCTGGTCGTTGCTCAGGCGAACGTCGAGGTTCACGTCGCGCGGCACGCGGCGGTTCTGGCGTTTGCGGCGTTTGAAGAAGTTCATCGGGTGGAAACGGGTTGGGCACCGCGACGCAGGGCAAGATCGACCATGCGTTGGCAGAGCTGCGGGTAATCGATCCCGGCGGCGGCGGCGGCCTTCGGCAACAGGCTCGTCTCGGTCATGCCGGGCAGCGTGTTGACCTCCAGCACCACGGGCGAACCGTCGGCCGCGACCATCACGTCCACGCGCGCGTAGTCGCGTCCGCCCACAGCGCGGAAGGCTCCGAGCCCGGCGGCCTGGATGGCGCGGGTGGTCGCTTCGTCGAACGGCGCGGGACAGAGATACTCGGTCGCTCCGGCGGTGTATTTGTTCTGGTAGTCGTAGTTCCCCTTCTTGGGACGAACTTCGACCACGGGCAACGCGCGCCCATCGAGGATGCCGACGGTGGTTTCGCGTCCAACGACCTTGGCCTCCATCAACGCCTCGGTGTCGTGCTGCAACACTCCGGCCAACTCGGGCCCCATGCCGGACTCTTCGTCGAGGAAATACAGCCCCACGCTGGAGCCCTGCCGCACCGGCTTCATCACGGTGGGCGGCTTCAGCCCGGCGGGCCAGGCGGTCGTGCCCTTGTGCAGCACCGCGAAGGGCGAGGTCGGCACGCCGTCGCGCAGACAGGCGAGCTTGGTCAGCACCTTGTCGAAGGCGATGCGGCTCGAGACCGCGTCGCAACCCGTGTAGGGCACGCCCAAATGATCGAGTTCGTTCTGCACCAGGCCGTCCTCGCCGTAGGTGCCGTGGAGCGCCAGGAAGACGACGTCGGTGCCGGCGGGCAGCTCCAGCCGACCGGGCACGGGATCGATCTCCGTGACGACGTGGCCGAGCGAACGCAGCGCCTTGGCCACGGCGGCTCCGGTGCGGAGCGAAACCTCGCGTTCGGCCGAAGGGCCTCCGCGAAACACGGCGATGTTCAGAACGCTCATCTCAGTCTTCTCCCAAAATCTCCACCTCGGTGTGCAGCTCCAGGCCGCGCTCGTTCCGGGCGCACGTCTTGATCTTCTCGATCAAGGCCAGCACGTCGCGCGCGGTGGCGTCGCCGAGGTTCACGATGAAATTGCCGTGCACGCCCGAGACCATCGCGCCGCCGACGCGCGTGCCCTTGAGGCCGAGCTCCTCGACCAGCTTGCCGGTCGGGATGACGGGCGTGTTCTTGAAGGTGCAGCCCGCGCTCGGTTGCGGCGGCTGGCTGGTCCAGCGCTTGGTGTTGAACTGGTCCATGCGCGCGCGGATGGCCTCGGGCGTCGCGGGCTGGCCAACAAAGACCGCGCCGAGCGCGATGTGGGTCTTCAGCAAAGGACAGCACCGATACTCCACCGCGACTTCGGCCACCGGCAGCTCCGTCACCTCGCCCACGCGGTTCATGAAGCGGAGCCGCTCGACGAACTGGAAAGTCTCCGCGCCCATCGCCCCGGCGTTCATGCGGAGCGCGCCGCCAACGCTGCCGGGAATGCCTTCGAGAAACTCCAAGCCGGTCAAACCGGCCTTGCGCGCTTCGTTCGATACCGCCTTCAACCGCGCGCCCGCGCCGCAGCGCAGCCGCGTGCCGTCCACCGCGATGCGGCTCAGACCTTCGTGCGCCAGCGACACGACCACGCCCCGCACCCCGCCGTCGCGCACGACGAGGTTCGAACCCCGGCCCAGCAACGTCACGGGCAGGCCGTGTTCCGCACCCCAGGCCAGCACGCGCGCCAGATCGGTTTCGCTCTGCGGCTCGACGAAGAGATCGGCCGGTCCGCCGACGCGCAGCGTGGTGCGCTTGGCCAGCGGTTCACGCGCGCGAACGACCGTGCCCGGAGCCAGGCGCGCGGCGAGATCTTCCGCGCGGGCGGCCAGCCGGTCTTCGTTCGGCGATGTTTCCACCGGGTTCATGGTCAGGAGGTCGGACACAAACGGTTCGAGGACGATTCAGCCGCGCGCGGACTTTCTCGACGCATCGGTTCGGGCACCGACGGGTCGCGCTGGGCCAAGCCCGCCTCGCGGGCGATGAAATCGGCGATGGCCTCGGCGGCTCCGGGAAAATGCCAACGGCTGAGCGCGACCTTGGTGGATCCGACCAACGCAGGGTCGTTCGCGATCCGCCCCAGCAGCACGGCCAGTTCTCCGGGAGAAGTCTTGCCCTGCTCCAGCAGCCAAGCGGCGCCGGTGTCCACGAAGGCCCGGGCATTCACGCGTTGGTGGTCGTCGGCCGCGACCGGATAGGGGATCAACACGGCGGGCACGCGCATGGCCGCGAGTTCGGCCAGCGACGACGCGCCGGAACGGCTGACGCTCAAGGTGGCCGCACCCAGCGCGTATTCCATCTCGCTCAGGAACGGCCGCACCACGGCCTTCAGGCCGAGCCGTTCATAGACTTGCCGCACGTTGTCGGCGTCCGCCGCGCCCGCCAGATGGATGAACTGCCAGTCGGGCAGCTTCTCCTTCAACAACGGCAGCGCGCCGGTCACGAGCTGGTTGATGCCGGAAGCGCCTTGGCTGCCGCCCATGACGAGGAGCGTCGGACGGTTGGGGCGAAGCCCCAAAGTCATGCGGGCGGACTCGGCGTCCATCGCTTCGAACTGCGGCCGCACGGGCATTCCCACCACGTGGACACGTGGGCCTGCGAGGCGAGGAGCCGTTTCCTGGAAATAGACGAAGGCGTCGTCCACCCAGCGGGCCAGCCAGCGGTTCGCGCGGCCGGGAATGGTGTTGGACTCGTGCAGGCAGGTCTTCACGCCGAGCCGGTGCGCCGCAAACACGGGAGCCGCGCTGGTGAAGCCGCCCATCGCGAGGGCCGCCACGGGACGGATGCGGCGGAAGAGCTTCTGCGAAGCCCGATGCGAGCGCAGGAAACCGAGGGCGAAGGCGAGGTAGTTGCGGCCCGACAAACCGACGGCGGGCAAGGTCACGACCTCGACGCCGCGCAGCGTGGCGACCGCCTGCTGGTCCACTTCCTTCGGCGAGACCAGCAGCGTGACGGCGGCTCCGCGCAGCAACAGCTGCTCGGCCACGGCCACCCCGGGAAAGAGGTGTCCGCCCGTGCCACCGCAGGCGATGGCCACCATCGGTCTGGGATTGGGGGTTCGCATCAACCAGCCTCGGAAAGAGCCGCGTCGGAAAATGGATTGGCCTCGTCGTTCGCGGGCCTCCGTTCGGCCGAGCGCGTCTGGCGCGCGACGTTCAGCAGGAGACCGATGGCGGCGAGCATGAAGACGAGGCTGGAGCCGCCATAGCTGATGAAGGGGAGCGCGAGGCCCTTGTTCGGCAGCGTGCCGGTGACGACGCCGATGTTGATGAAGGCCTGGAGCCCGATCAGTGTGGTGATGCCCATCGCGATCAGGGTGCCGAACAGGTCGGCCGCGTGCAGCGCCACCCAGGCGCCGGTGAAGACGATGCCGACGTAGGCCAGCAGCACGGCCAGCCCGCCGATCAGGCCCAGCTCCTCCGCCACGACCGAAAAGATGAAGTCCGTGTGGTGCTCGGGCACCCAGCCGAGCTTCTGCCGACCTTCGCCCAGGCCGCGTCCGGTGATTCCTCCGGAACCGATGGCGACCTGCGCCTGGTAGGCCTGGAGCCCGACGCCGAGACGGGTTTCCTCCAGGTTCATCCAGGAATAGATGCGGTCCGACCGCATTGGATCGCGGGCGATGAAGACGCCGATGGCGACGAATCCGGCCACCACGGGCGGCAGGAAGAAGGCCGGACGCGCCCCGGCCGTGAGCAGCACCACCGCCGCCACCGCCGCCAACAGCAGCGTGGTGCCGACATCGGGTTCGACGAAGATCAACCCCAGCACCAGGCCGATGATCGCGCCGGGAACGAGCACCCCGTGGAGGAAGGTGCGCATCTTGTGCCTGAACCGTTCGCCATACCAGGCCAGCGCGATGATCAGGGCGATCTTGGCGAACTCGGAGGACTGGAGATAGGGCCCGCCTTCGGGACCGAGCCAGCGACGGGCACCGTTGATGGTCCGGCCGACCACGAGCGTCAGGCCGAGCAGCACCACGGCGAGCAGCAGGATGACCCAGGCCCAGCGCCGCAACTGCTGATAGGGCACGGACGCGGCGACCAGCCCGAGCGGCAGGGCCAGGCAGCACCAGACGAGCTGGTTCTTGAAGTAGTGGACCTTGCCGCCGAGTTCCGCGCTGAAAAGGATCGTCAGACCGAGAGCCAGCAACGCGCCCACGCAGAACACCAGGATGGTGATGGGGAGGCGCATCGGGTTCTCGGTCTGATCGTTCCTGCGGGTTTAGAGTCCGGTTCCGGGATTGGACGGAACCGCCGGGTTGGAGACAGGAGCCTGGCCGGGCACGGTGCCAAAGGCCGGAGCGGCAGAGGCCGGGGCCGGGGCGGCCGCTTCAGGAGCGGGAGCAGCGGCCTTGACCGTGACCTTGAGCTTCTGGCCGACGTTGATCCGGTCGGACTTCAGCCCGTTGAGGCTCTTGAGCGCCTTGACCGTCATGCCGTGCTTGGCGGCGATCTTGGTCAGGTTGTCGCCGGACTTCACGACGTAGCTGCCCGTGGTGGTGGCGGCGGCCGGAGCGGCGCTTTCGCCCGAAGCCGACGGAGCCGCCGCACCGCGGGGCGAAGCCGGGATGAGCACGACCTGGCCGACCTTGAGGCGGCGGGAATCGACGTTCGGATTGGCGGCGACGATCGAGTTGACCGAGACGCCATACTTCTTGGCCATGGTGGAGAAAGATTCGCCGCTCTTCACCTTGTGCTCGGTCAGGGACGACGAAGCGGGTTCCACGGCAGGCGAACCGAAGCCGCCATCCATCGGCAGGGTGCCGGGCGCGCTATAGCCGCCGGTCGCGGGCACCGGGGTGCCGACAACGCCGCTGCCGCCCCCGGGCGTGGGCGTGGGCACGAGCGGATCGGCGAAGCCGGTGACGGGCGCGGCGGAGGTGGCGCCGAGAGCGGGCGGGTTGGTGTAGGCCCCGCCCACGAGCGATCCGGGCGCGGCGGTCGGTTGGCCGGGCAGCTCGTAGGGATTGGAGAGCGAGGCGTTGCCCACCGCGTTGGAGGAATCGGTCACGAAGGACGGGGCCGTGTTCGTGGCCAGATACTCGGCGAGCGGGTCGGAGGACTTGGTAGTCTCGGGCTTGCAGCCGATCATCAGGCCCACCACCAGGACGGCGGCGTGCAGGCCGATGACGGAGAAGACGAGGACGGGAAGGTTCCGGCGCCCTTTCGGGGCGTCCTGGATCGATCCCTGCGGAACTAGCGGACTCGGTGTGCTCATGGGACGTGGGTCGGTTGTCGCGGTCAGTGAGGTGATTTCTTGCCGCCCTCCGGGTTGCCTCTAGCCCCGGTGACGGTGGTTAAATGGGTGGCGGATTGCTCTTCGTCGCGGGCCGCCGTCGCCGGGCGTCCGCCGGATGCGTCCGCCAGATCGGCCACCGCCCGGCGGAACGCGTCGCCCCGCTGCTGGTAGCTCTGGAACTGGTCGAAGCTGGAACAGGCCGGGGAAAGCAGGACCACGTCGCCGGAAACGGCGTTGCGGGACGCTTCTGTGACGGCTTCTAACAGCGTGTCCATGGTGCTGCAAGGTGTAAACAGGCTCCATGCCGCGCGCAGCTTTTCGCGCGCTTCTCCGAACAAAAAAGCGCCCTTCACCCGCCGCGACAGCAGCGGTCCCGCGTCATGGAACGGGAGGCCCTTGTCCCGTCCTCCGGCCAGCAGCCAGATGTTCGCGTGGCCGCCCGAAACGACCGGCAGGGACTCGATCGCGCAGGTCAGCGCCTGGAGGTTCGTGGCGCGGGAGTCGTTGATGAAGCGCACGCCGCCGATCTCCGCCACCGTCTCAAACCGATGCGGCGCGGGCTCATACGCTTCCAGCGCGGCCACCATCTCGTTCAGCGGCAGGCGCAGCACGCGGCCCACGGCCAGCGCGGCCATGATGTTCTCCGCGTTGTGCGGCCCCCGGAGCCGGCACCGGTCGAGGTCGAAGAGCGGCCCTTCCCAGCCCTCGATGCGGCTGACGATCAGGGAGCGGTCGAGGAAGATGTCGGCGCGCTGGTTCCGGGCGCTGTAGGTGATGAGCTTGCCGGGCACCTTGATCCCCAGCGTTCTCAAGTGCGCGAGCGCTTCGGTCTGGAGGATCGCCCAGTCGAAGGATTGCTGCCGCGCGAAGATCCGGCCCATCGCCTGGACGTAGTCGGGCAGGCTCCGGTAGCGGTCGAGATGGTCGGGCACGATGTTCGTCAGCACCGCGACGGAGGGCCGGAAATAGACCGTGCGCTCCAGCTGCGGGGCCAGCGCCTCGACCGTCAAATAGTCCAGGTCGCGCGAGGCGCCGACCGCCTCGCAGAGCGGGGCCTCGGGTCCGCCGACCACGCGGGTCTTGCGGGAGGCACCTTCCAGCAGCTTGGCCACGAGGCGGGCGGTGGTGGATTTCCCGTTGGACCCGGTGATGGCGATGTTCAGGCAGAACATCTGCTCGTAGGCGAACTCCAGCTCGCTGATCACGGGCCAGCCCTTGGCCTCGGCGGCGGCGACGAACTCCGCCTCGCCCTTCACGCCGGGACAGACGACGACGAGGTCGAACGGCCCGTCCGGGCAGCGCGCCGCGCCGAAGGCCAGGCGCGCGCCCGCCTTCTGCAACGGCGCCGCGGCCTCGCGCGACTCGGCGGCGTCGTAGCCGTCCACGCCCGAAACCTTCGCGCCGAGATCGAGCAGCCGGCGCACGACCGCGCGGCCCGCCTCGTGCAGCCCGATCACCAGCACCTGTTTGTCGTTCAACGAAGCCATTTCAACGGATCTTCAAACTGCCGAGCGCCACCACGGCGCACACCACGCAGAGGATGTAGAAGCGGGTCACGACCTGCGACTCATACCAGCCCTTCTTCTCGAAATGATGGTGGATCGGGGCCATCAGGAACAGCCGCTGCCCGGTCCCGGTCCGCCGCTTGGTCCATTTGAACCAAGACGTCTGGAGCATCACCGACACCGCCTCCATCACGAAGACGCCGCCCGCGATCACCAGCAGGAACGGCTGGTGGATCAGCACGGCGATGATCCCGAGGATGCCCCCGAGCGCGAGCGAACCGGTGTCGCCCATGAACACCTTCGCGGGATGGCAGTTGAACCACATGAACCCGAGCCCCGCCCCGACCATGGCCGCGCAGAACACCGCGAGCTCGCCCGACCCGGCCACGTAGGGGATGGCCAGATACTCGGCCAGTTTCACGTTGCCCGCAATGTAGGTGAGCACGAGAAAAACGCCGGACACGATCACCGTGCAGCCGATGGCCAAGCCATCCAGGCCATCGGTCAGGTTCACCGCGTTGGAACTGCCGACAATGGTGAAGAGCGTGATGAGGACGCCGACGACCAGCCCGGCCGTGCCCACGAGCAACGTCTCCTTGTAGAACGGGACCATCACCTCGGAGACCAGCTCGGGCTTCACCTTCCACAGATATGCGGCCACGAAGCCGGCGAGGGCGAACTGCACCCAGAGCTTCACATGGGACTTCGCGCCCTTGTTGTTCTGCTTCGTGATCTTCGCGTAGTCGTCGTAGAAGCCGAGCCCGGCCAGCACCAGCACCAGCAGCATCGTGAGCTGGATCTGCGTGTTCCACTGCGTCCAGAGCAGCGCGGAAAGGTCGAGGATGAGCACGATCATCACGCCGCCCATCGTCGGCGTGCCCTTCTTGCTCAACAGCCGGGTCTTGAGGTCGCCGCCCTCCTCCGCCTTGTCCGCGTAGTCCTGGCCGAACTTCAGCTCCTTCAGCCAGCCGATGAAATACGGCCCCAGCCACCAGCTCAAAGCCAAGGCCGTCAGCATCGCCCCGCCCGCGCGGAACGTGATGTAGCCGAAGAGCCGCAGAAAACTCACGGTGGATTCCCACTCCGTGCCTTTCGCGGCCTCCAGGATGGCTTGGCTCAGGTAATACAGCATTCGTCAGTCGTGTCTCGGCCCGTGGCTCTTGGCGAAGGGATCGTTCTCCGGCCGACGCAGGCGCCCCAGGCGCCGACGCACCGCCGCGACCGTCCGCTCGTCCTCGCGCCCCAACAGCGCGATCAACCCCGTCCCCGCCCAGCGCAGGGGCAACCCGTCCGTCTTGCTCAAGTTCGTCTTCATGCCGTCACCGTCGTTTCCCGGGACCGCGCACGCAGCCCCTCCAACACCCGTTCCAGTTTCGCCGACCGGGAGGCCTTCAACAGCACCACGTCCCCGGTCTTCAGTTCTCCGGCCAGCAACGCCACGGCCGTGTCCACATCCGCGACGGAGTCTGTCCGTTTCCGGAACCCCGCCTGTTTCGCCGCGCCCACGGTCAGGCCGGCGTTGCTGCCGACCGCCACGAGCCAATCCAGTCTTGATCCGGCCGCTTGGCGGCCCACTTCGGTGTGGGCCTCGGCGGTCTGGTCGCCCAGCTCCCCCATGTTGCCCAGCACGGCGATGCGCCGACCGGCGGCCGGCAGATCCGCCAACGTGCGCAACGCGGCGATCATCGAGTCCGCGTTCGCGTTGTAGGCGTCGTTCAACACCTTGGCCCCGCCCACATTGTCCCATTGCAGCCGCATCTTGGCGGGCGCGCAGGCGGCAAGGCCCCGGGCAATTTCTTCCCGGTTGAGCCCCAGCTCCGCGCCCACCGCCAGTGCCAGCAGGCTGTTGGCCACATGGTGGCGGCCCAAGAGCTGGACGGAGTAGTCCCCGTCCAGCTCCGGACGTCGGCAACACACACGGAAGCGGGTTCCCCCCTCGGAGACCGCCACGTTGCCGGCCGCAAAATCAAACCGCCCGTCCACTCCGACCGTCACCACCGGGGCCTTGCTCCTCACCAGGATGGAGCCCAGGCCCGGCGTCTGCGCGTTGACGATCAGGCAACCGTCCTTGGGCAGCGCTGCGGCGACGCTCCCTTCCTCTTCCGCCACGCCTTCGAGATCGTGGAAAAACTCCAGATGCTCGCGGCCGATGCTGGTGAGCACACCGAGCTTTGGCCGGATGAGATCGAGCAATGGCGCAAGCTCGCCCGGATGGTTCGTGCCTGCCTCGACCACGGCGAACCGGTGTTCCGTCGTCAGGCGCAACAGCGTGAGCGGCACACCGATGTCGTTGTTGAAGCTGGCTTCGCTGGCCAATACCGGCCCCGCCTCGCGCAACACGGACGCGATCAGTTCCTTGGTGCTGGTCTTCCCGTTGGAGCCGCAGACCGCGATCACGGGAATGGAAAATTGGCTGCGATGTTCCCGTGCCAGATCGGCCAACGCGCGCCGACCATCAGCCACCACCACGATGGGAACATTCTTGGGAAACTTCGCCGTCGCGCGTTCTTCGGCCACGAGCGCCACCGCGCCCAACTCCACGGCCTTGGCCAGGAAGTCGTGGCCGTCGAATTGCTCGCCCTGGAGCGCGACGAAGAGATCGCCCTTCCGCACCGCGCGGGAATCCGTGCAGACGCGCTCCACCGTCAGCCTGTCCGGACCGCCCAGAAGGCGGCCCGAACAGGCCTTTGCGACGGTTTGGAGGGAAAAGAGAGGCATGGGTCAATCGAGGGCGACGACGACGGTGACGACCGAAGTGATGGTCTTGTCCCGCGCCGTGGTGTCGCTGTTGCCGTCCCAGCTGGTTTGGCTGCTGTGGAGCGGGTTGATCTGGAACACGCCCATCCGTGCAGACCGGAGCCGTCCCACCGTGCGGTTGCCTTTGCCGGCGATCTGCCGGGCTCGCTCCATGGCGTCGTCCGTGGCTTCGGCCAGCATTTCCACCTTCGCTTCGCCAGCTTTGCGGTAGATGAACTGGGGCGATGTGGTCCGGAAGAGAACTCCGTCCTTCACCAGAGCGATGCAGCCCACGTCGAGCTTCGGCACGAGGTCCACGTCGTCGAGGCTCACCTCGACATCCTGGGAAAGGCGGTAGCCAGAAACCGGCAGCGGATCGTCTCCGTAGTTTGCCGAGCGGGGACGGATTTCGGTGATCTGGATCGTCGAGATCGTGTGGTTGGTCGCGCCCATCTCCGTCAGGAAGCGGACCACCCGCTCACGAGCGACTTCCAAAGCCTCCTGCGCCGACAACAATTCCCGGGCCTCCACCGTCCAG
>CAMLMI010000012.1 GCA_946480965.1 uncultured Verrucomicrobiales bacterium
GCACCTACCTCGAGGCCTGGGGCACCGGCTGCACCGGCAAGGAGTCGGAGATCTATGCCTACATCAAACCCAAGCTGAACCATCCCGACGCCACGCAGTGGTCCGCGCAGTTCGCCGGCCTCGCCTGGCGCCTGCACACGCCGGAGAGCGTGGCCGATTTCCGCACGCGCGCCTTGGCCAAGTCCTTGTCCGTCGCCGACCGCAAAGCCGCGACCACCGCCATCGGCTTCAACGCCTCCAAGGAAGCCGCCGAAGCCATGCTCGACATCGCCGCCGGCACCGACGGAGCCGTGAAGGCCGAGTCCATCTGGTGGTTGCTCAACCGCAAGGGCGGCCAGTGGAAGGACCACGGCCTCGACGCCGCCCTCAAATCGCGCGGCATCTACAACCCCGACGCCGTCGAGCTCACGCCCGTCTCCAGCGCCGCTCCCGAGCCGCCCACCTACACCGTGGCCGATGTCGCGAAGCTCAAGGGCGACGTGCAACGTGGCGCGCAGAAAGTCTCCGCCTGCTATTCCTGCCATCGCGTCGGAGACACCGGCGTGGACTTCGGTCCCGACCTCACGGGCTGGGCCTCGCGCCAAACCACCGAGGTGCTGCTGAACGCCATCATCAAGCCCTCCGACGAGATCGCCCACGGCTTCGGAGGCTCCACCGTGAAGCTGAAGAACGGCGACGAGATCGACGGCATCGTCCTCACCGACCGAGATCCGACCATTGTCGTCTCCGCCGGCGGCCTGACCCAGATGGTTCCACGCAACCGCGTCGAATCCGTCCAGGGCCTTGGCCGTTCGCTCATGTTGAGCGCCGACCAGATGGGCCTCACCCCGCAGGACCTCGCCGACATCGCGGCCTACTTGAAGACGAAGTAACATCGTCTCCACGGAACCCGAGCCGCCGTCGCCCCGTGCGTCGGCGGCTTTTTTCGTTCCTGACACGAGAAGTTGCTGGCATCCGCGCTTCGCTCCCCTTACCTCTCTGCCGCGAAAGGAAGGCACCTGTGAGCGAAACCGTCCGCTACCTCGAATCCGAATCCGCCCGCCACGAAATCGAAATCGGCGTGCTCGTGAAGTATCTGCTCTTCGACGCCATCCAGGCGAACGCGAGCGACATCCACATCGAGCCCTGGGAAAGCACGCTCGTCGTCCGCATCCGCCTCAACGGCGTGCTCCAGGAACTGGTCCACCTGCCGCTGGAGCTCATGGACAAGATCTCCGGCCGCTTCAAGGTGATGGCCAACCTCATCACCTACCAGTCGGACATCCCGCAGGAAGGCCACGCCCCCAGCGATCCCGAGCTGGGCGGAGTCGAGCAGCGCATCTCCATCTTCCCCACCACGCGCGGCGAAAAGATCGTCGTGCGCCTCTTCGACCCCAGCAACCGCAGCTTCGATCTCGCCGGGCTGGGTTTCGACGACGAGACGCTGGAGAAGTTCAAGAAACTCCTCGCCAAGCCCAGCGGCCTCATTCTGCTCAACGGCCCCACCGGTTCCGGCAAGACCACCGCGATCTACTCGGCGCTCTGCCACATGATCAGCAAACACGGCAGCACCATCAGCATCGCCACCGTGGAAGACCCCGTGGAGTTCAACCTGCCGATGGTCTCCCAGGCGCAGGTCAACAAGGTGAAGGACTTCACCTATCCCGTCGCCCTCCGCTCCCTCATGCGCCAGGACCCGCAGGTCATCATGGTCGGCGAGATCCGCGATCCCGAGACCGCGAACATCGCCGTGCAGGCCGGACTGACCGGCCACTTGGTCATCAGCACGATCCACTCCGGCAGCACCGCCGGCGTCTTCGCGCGCATGATCAACATGGACATGGAGCCCTTCCTCCTCGCCTCGTCCGTCATCGGCGTGCTCGGCGTCCGCCTGATCCGGAAGAACTGCACCTTCTGCGCCGAGCCCTACGAACCCGAGGAAAGCCTGCTGAAGCTCGTCCCCGCCGAGGCCCAGGAGACCGCGATGTTCCGGCGCGGCGCCGGTTGCCGCCACTGCATGGAAACCGGGTTCAGCGGCCGCAAGTCCGTCACGGAAATGCTCCTCGTGGACCAGGTCTTCCGCGACGCCGTGATGCAGAAGATCCCCACCAAGCAGCTCCACCAGATCGCCGTGAACCAGGGGATGCAGCCCATGTGGCAGAACGGCCTGAACCGCGCGCTCAAGGGCGAGGCCCCGCTGGAGGAGATCCTCCGCGTCATCGCCGCCGACGAGTCGTAGGCGGCTGAACCTTGGCTGCGCGGTTCAGCAGAACGCATGATCCGCGCGCGGCGCCGAGGGGTTGCCCTTCCTACTCCGCCTTGCGCGCCCGGTAGAAGCGTTCGTCCAACTGGAGAGCGGTGGGATCGATCAGGGTGGCCGGACCGTTGGTCAACGTGAGGAAGGTCAGCTCCGACCAGTCCAGCAGGTTGGTCGAGACATCGACGAAGTAGCCCTGATTCAAAGGACCGCTCAGCACGGTCGAGAACCGGCCATCGCCCAGGCGCTGCGGCGCCCCGAAACGGATCGCTTCGACCACGACCACCTCAGCCGGATCGCTGAAGGCTTCGCCGACGGCATTGGCCACCCGCACGCTGTAGGAACCGGCGTCTTCCGGAGCGAGATCCGCCAGCTCCAGCACCGGCTGGTTCGCGTTCGCGATGGGCTGATCGCCCTTGCGCCACTGGTAGGTGAGCGGCGCTTCGCCGGTGGCGCTGACCTGGAGCGTGATCGTTTCTCCTTCCGTAGCGACGGTTCCGGCCGGATGCGCGGTGATCGTCGGCGGCACTCGCACGATGAGCGTGGCCACGCGGCTGGTGATCGAGCCCACGGCGTTGCTGACGACCAAGCGATAGCTGCCGGCGTCGACCAACTGCGCCACGGCGATGGCCAGCGAATCCTGCGACGGCACGTCGAGATCCGAACCGCCGCGCTGCCAACGGTAGGTCAACGGCGCGGAGCCGGTCGCGGTCACGCGCAACGTGATGGGCTGGCCCTGGATGACGACGGTGTCGTCGAGATCGTCCGTGATCGTCGGCGGGGCCAGCACGGTGACGGCCACGGGCGCGCTGAAGACGACGCCGAAGCTGTTCGTCACCCGAACGCGGTAGCTGCCGGTGTCTTCCAGCAACGCGGGGTTGAAAGCCAAGGACGCGCCGGATTTTCCGGGCAACAGCGTTTCGCCGAGGAACCATTGGTAGGCCAACGGCCCCGCTCCCGTGGCGACGACCTCCAGCGAACCGCTGCCACCAGCAGCGAGGGTGATGGCCGACGGAGGCGTGGCGATGACCGGGGCGTCGCCGCCGGGTTCGTCGTTGCCGCGTCCGGTGGTGGGGGCTTCCGCCTTCCAGTTCGCCGGATCGTTGCCGTAGGCGGACGCGACGAGGCGCTGCAGCGAAGCGCCGCCACCGTTCGCCGCAGCAGACCAGGGCGCGTTGGTGCCATAGACCACACGGTCCACGAGGAGATAGGGGACAAACCCCGCGTCGGGGTGCGGCGCGGTCTGGGGCGCGTCGGGGCGCAGCAGTTCGACGCTCTCGCCGTCGTTGCTCAACTGGTCCGCGTAGGGACCAACCAGCGTCGCGCCCGCGCCATGACGGCTCTGGAACGCGGCCAGCGCCGCCGCATTGCCCGTGGGATTGAAGGGCACCACGACGAGCCGGCCGTTCGCCGGAATGCTCGTGTTCGCGGGGAAGTCGAAGGTGATGCCGCCAGCCAAGCGCCAGACGTTCGCGGGATTCGCCACGTCGTAGAGCGTGACGGGAGAACCGGTGAGGTTTTGCAGCTCGATGAACTCCGCGTCCGCACCGATGGCTTCGCTCGGAGCCAGCGTGGGCGGGCGATAGTGGATCTCGTTGATCACGACGGGACCGACCAGCGGGGCGGAGTTCGTCTTTCCCGTGCCGGTGCGGAACGCGGCGACGCTCGCGGGCGCGTCCATGCCGAAGGTGCGGTTGGCCATCGCGGTGAAGTCCACACCCACGCTGGTCAGCCAGCGGCCGAAGGAGACGCCGTTGGACGATGCGCCGAAGGAAACACTCGCGCGACGTCCGGTGAGATTGCCCAGCGCATCGGCTTCGGAGAGGTGCAGCTCGTCGCCGTGGGCCGAGCTGAAGCTGAAGAGCGGCGGAACGTCGTCCTCGCCGTCGGCCGGGCCGAACTGGTTCTGGTAGAAAACGCGGAAACCGCCGCTCGCGAGGGTGGTGCCGTCGGGGATGCGGAAGCGTTTCGGGTCCGCCGCGCTGTCGCTCAGATACCAGCCGCCGATGACGACGTTGGTCGGGCCGGGATTGTGCAGCTCGACGGCGTCCTCCAACGGCGGGTCGGTGTGGGCGAGGACCTCGTTGATCACGACTTCGCCGAGCGGCAGCCAGTTGGCCGCATCGGGCGAGGCGGTGGCCGGGAAGGAGACGACGTTCGTCGCGCCGTCGGGCAAGCGGCCTTGAGAAACACCCAGCGTCTGCGCGCCGAAATCCACCGCGTCGATCAAGCCGAGGTTCGGGCGATACAGCCGAAGCGTCTCGCCGCTGCTGCCCAGGCTGAAGACCACGTGGTCGCGACCTAGCGACGCGTCGCCGTCGGCGATGAACGTCACCCAACGGCGACCGGCGATGAAGCTAAGCGGCGCGATCGGGTTTTGCTCGATGCCGGGTGCCGACGGATCGTCGGTCAGCAGCAGACCGCCGAGGTCCACCGGCAGCGCGTCGAGATTGTAGAGCTCGAACCAGTCGATGCCATCGGCGGCGCTGGCCATCCATTCGTTGATCCGAAGATTGGCGACGGAGCCGAGCGCAGCGGGACCGGCATTGGTTCGGCCGGGCGTGGGTTCATGCAGCAAGCGCCACTCGCCGCTGTTGAGGCCGATGGAACGGCCGTCCAACTGGAAGCCGTAGCCGACGTGGTCCACGACCTGACCGGCGGCGTTGAAGAGGTGGAGATCGCCGCCGGTGCCCGGGAGATTGAAACCCGTGTTGAGCCCGGCTTCCGGCACGGTCGAGGCGCGGCGATCGGCGGCGCAATAGACCACGAGCCGCTCGTTGGCCGCGATCTGGACTCCGGCCGGGAAAACCCAGCGGTCCGAACCGTCGGCCTCCAAACCAAGCGCCATGCCTCCGAGAGCAACGGCCGAGGCTCCGGGATTGTGCAGCTCGACCCAATCGGCCCGACCGCCCCACGGCGTGACAAAAGTGCGGACGTTGCGCGCGAGCAGTTCGCTGAAGACCGGGTCGGTGTAGCTGGAGACGTAGTTGGAAGCACCGGGGCTGCCGCTGCCGGGGAAGGCGACGGTGTTCGGCGACCCATCTGGCAGACGGCCGCTGGAGACGCCTTCTGGCTGCGCGGCATAGACCACGCGCTCGATCTCCGCGCCCGCGCTGTCATGCAGCACGAGCGTGCCGCCGCCCGCAGCCAGCTTGAACTGGAGATGGTCCGCGCCCGGGCCTTCATCGGCCCAGAGCTGGAGATGTCCGCCCGGCGCGATGAAGGAGAGCGAAAGCAGGCGTTGCAGCGAGGTGTCGGCCCCAAGATGGAGACCGGCCAGCGCGGCGGGCGCGGTGGTGGAGCGGTTGAACAGTTCGATCCAATCGGCCGCGCCGGTCAGCGGATTGGCCAGCCACTCGTTGATCGAAAGCTGCGACGCGGGCGCGGTGGCAGCGGCGAGGTTCGCGGCGTTGGGCGTGGGCGTGTTCAACACCCAGACGCCGTTCACCCGGCCGATGGGGAGATTGGCCAGTTGCGCGCCAAAGGCCACGGCATCGACGCGGTTCGTGGCCGCGTCGTGGAGGAAGACCTGGTCGCCGCTCTTCGCCAGACCGAAGCCGGTGTGCAGGCCCGGCGCGGCAAAGGCCAAATCACACCAGACGACGAGCCGCGCCCCGGCGGCCAGAGAGGTTCCGTTGGGGAAAACGAACGCGCGGGGATCGCTGCTGTCGCTCAGGCTCCAACTGGAGAGATCGACCGTGGATGCGCCGGTGTTCACCAGCTCGACGTAGTCGGAGAACTGCCCGCCATTGCCCACGGCGGAGACGTTGTCGGCCATGACTTCGCTCAACTGCACCGCGCCGAGCGTGAAGGGCGTGGGAGGCACACCGGGCGTGCCGTGGGGCACGGAACTGGCGCGCCAATTGGCCGGGGAATTGGGATCGCCCAGCGGATCGACCACTTCGAGCGAAGCCCCGCCGCCGTCGGCCGCGAGCGGCCAACCGTTGGCGTCGTCGTAGTTCACCGCCGTCACGACCACGCCGTCGCGGTCGAGCAGCGCGAGGCGTTCGCCACCGTTGGACAGGCTGTTGTCGAAGGTTCCGGCGAAGACCGCGCCCGGGTAGCGGATCTTGAAGGCGTTGGTGTTGGCGGAAGAAGCCAGCAGAACGATTGCGCCCGGCTGGAGGATGGTGCCTTCGTTGAAAGTGAAGGCGACGCCTTCGAGGCTGAAGCGTCCGACATCGACGGGCGTCGGGCCGACGTTGCGCAGCTCGACGAACTCATGGGCGTCGCCGCCCGGCGGGTTATACATGATCTCGGTGAAGCGCAGCGGCAGGCCGAGTTCGCCGACCGAGAAGTCCGCTTCGACCAACGCGCTCCAGGCACCGTTCTGGAGCACGCGCGCCTTGACCGTCATCGACGAGCCGAGCGCGACGGGCGCACCGGCATAGGCGCGGGCCGATCCGGCGACGGCTCCGCTGCCCGAGACGCGCGGGTCCACGCCGTTCGTGGTGTAGTGGATCGTTCCGGCGGGAGCGGACATCGCGAGGGCGAAGCCAGCCGGAACGCGGCCGCCGTGTTGGCCGAAGGTCGGCGCGACGACGTTCGGATAGAGCCCGGCGGCACGGAGCTGGTTCAGCACGATGCCGGGACGGTTGACGAAGTAGGAATTGGTCATCCGCGCATTCTCCGCCATCCAATGGGCTTCGCGCGTGTAGAGCTCGTAGGAGCCGTTCTGATACGGATGCACGTCGCGGCGGTAGTCGCCCCAGCGGGCGGACTCGGCGACGATCGGTTTGTCCAGGATGGCCTGCCACTTGTGCCAGCGGGCGATGTTGCCCTCGGCGGTCAACGCGCCGCCGGGCGAGAGCAGGTGCTTCTGCACGCTGTCGGCGAAGGCGAGGCGGTATTCCGCGTTGTCGTCCAGCTTCTGGTGCAGGCCGCTGGGGAGATCGGTGGTGGAGACGCGGTTGATGTTCTCGTTGAGCAGGATGTTTTCGCCGTCCCAAGGGAGATACTTGAAGGTGCCTTCCGGACCGGGGACGCGCTTGCGGATGGCATACCAGTTCTTGTTGTTCCCCCAGTCCTGCGCGCCGACGTAGAACTGGAGCAGCATGTAGTCGATGAACCAAGGGACATCGAGCCGCTGCTTCATCTGCTCGTAGGCGGCGGCGTTCTCCAGGCCGGTGAGCCCGAGCATGGCGTTGTAGGCGGCCGAGGTGCCGCTGCTCAGCGCGCCCTGGTCATAGACGTCGTAGTCGGCCTTCGATCCGCCGAAATAGTTCGGACCGAAGCTGTCGGTCGGCTGCTCGGTGAAGTCGAAGACGCCCCAATAGAGGCCGTTGATGAAGAGATGGAAGTAGCGGCTGTGGCTGCCCAGACGGCCCATGTCGCGGAAGGTGTCCTTCCACCAGGCGTCGCGCGTGCGGCTGGCACGGCTACGCTGGAGCGCGCCAAGTCCTTCGGAGGGAGAGTCGGACCAATGCCGCCAGCTCGTGCCGAAATCGGGACGCAGGATCAGGTCGTCGAACTCCTCCGCCGGCGAGTCCTCGAAGAGCCGGTATTCGAGATCCGACGGGCCGTAGTCGCCCTTGAAGAGCAGCTTGAATCCGTGCTTCGGATTCTTGTGCGGATCGCGGCTGGCGTTGCCGTGCAGACGGAGACCGCCGTCGATGGAGAATGCGGAGGTGCCGTCGGGCAGCACCATCTCCACGGCGCATTCCTTGTCGTTCTTGTTCTTGTTGGCCGAGGAAGAGGTCGGATAGAGGCCGGTCGCGCCGAACATGTCGTCGCGGTTCATCACGATGGACACCATCGGCAGCTCGCGCAGGCCGTCCTTCAACCGCTGGAGCTTCACCGGATCGAGGGCGGAAGCGGCGTTGTTCGGATCGACCCGCACGGGGTCGAGGTCCATCTCGTAGTCGGCGGGAATGATGCCGTCGGGGAAGTTGAAGTTGCCCGTGCCCCAGTTGTCCGGGAATCCGGCCGGGTTGTTCGGCTGGGCGATCACCTGGTCGAGGAAGAGGTAGGTGCGCGTCTTCACCCGCGACGGCAGCAGGCCGGTCCTGAAGGCGGCGGCGCGCAGCACGGTGTTCTCCGCGATGTTCAGCGGTCCTGCATAGACGAGGCCGGTCGAGGCGGTGGGCTCGGAACCGTCCAGCGTGTAGCGGATGGTCGTGCCGGGATCGGGCGAGAAGATCGACAGGCTGAACGGGACATCGAACCAGCCGCTGCCCACGGTGAAGGCCAGTTCCTGCGCCACGCCGGTGAGCGTGGTCGCGCCATTGGCCGTGCCTGGCGTGGGCGTGGCGTAGTAGCGCCAGTTGTCGCCCGCGTCGCGGCCGTAGGAGTGGTCGTTGCGCTGCTCCGGGTATTCGAGCGGGAACTCGGTGACGGCCACGCGGGGCGACTCGGCATTGAAGAGCGCGAGATAACCGCCGTCGGGGTTCAGCTTGAAGTTCGTGTGATGACGGTTACCGCCGGTGGGGACGCGCCGGTCCTTGCCCGAGGCGAAGACGACGAGGAACTGGCCGGGCGCGAGGTTGACGGCGGGGAAGGTCCACAGTCCGGGCACGTCCTCGTCGTCGGTCAACGACCAGCCCGCAAGGTTGACGGTGGTGTTGCCCCGGTTGCGCAGCTCGATCCAGTCGTGGGCCTCGCCGTTCTCGTCGAGGAGGCCGTTGCGGTTGGCGGCGACGAACTCGTTGATGACGACGCTGCCGGTTTGCAGCGCGGGATTGAGCGTCACGGTCCAGTTGGTTCCGGTGAAGGCGTTGGCCGGTTGGGCCGCATCGATGATGCCGTGCCCGGCGGCCCAGGCGAACTGGACGGTTCCGGCGGGCGGCGGAGTGAAGTGGAAGACATACGGGCCCGCGCCGGAGCCGGTGACGGCGGTGGCGGCGACGTTGTTGATCCGGAGATCGGCCGCGTCCAGGCCCAGCACGGGTTCGCTGAAGGAAACTTCGAGCTGGCCCAACTGGCTGACCATCGCGCCGGGCACCGGAGCCTGTTCCGCGACGGTGGGAGCGACGATGTCCGCCAGCAGGTAGCTCCAGGTGGCTCCGGCCGCGAGCGGGTTGAAGGCCTGCCCGAGCGAGTCGGTGATGAGCGGGCCTTCGCTCCAGGTGATCTCCACCGGACCGGCGGACGGTTGGGCGAAGGAGAAGGTGTAGCTCTGGCCGCTGCCGGAAACGAGATCGGCCGTCTGGCCGTTGATGAGAAGATCCGCCGCATCCACCCCGAAGACCTCCTTGGAAAAATTCACCGTGACCTGCGTCAACGCCCCGACCGTCGCGCCCGCGACCGGCACGGCGTTGAGCACCGTGGGCACGGAGAGATCCACCCGCGTGACCGCGAGGGACGTCTCGAAGCGGAAGTCGGTCGAGCTGCTCAGGTTCTGGTTCAGCGCCTGGACCGCGAGCACGTTGAGCCCGTCCACGAGGTAGGACTGGGGCGAGGGCCCGACGGTGAAGACCACGGCGGGATCGGCCTCGTGCGAAGCGGTGGCGACGGACGTGAAGGTCGGGTCGCCGTTCACGTTGGCCCGGGCGACCTCGACGCCGTTGATCCAGGCGACGAAGCCATCGTCGTAGTTCGCGGTGAGCCGGACGGAGGCGATGTTCGCGCGGTTCGTCACGGTGAAGGTCGTGCGGAGGAACACGCCGCGATAGCGGTTGCGCATGTCCGGGAGGAGCGTGCCGCCCGTGACGCCGTCGTCGCCGCCGGAAGGGTTGGAGCCGTAGTGGAAGGGCGCGTTGCCGATGGTCCACGTGGAGTCGTTGAAGCCGTTGGTCCGCCAGGCGGAGGCGGGCGTGGAGACCTCGTTCGTCCCCTTGCGCCAGCGCCAGAAGGAGCCGGTCGGCACCAGGACCTCCTGGGCCATGGCCGGCAGGGCGAGCATCAGCGCCAACAGGCCGACGCGGAACCGTAACATCCGGGAGAAAACGCCCCTGCATGGGGCCGAGGAAAAGGCATGGCTCGGCATGGCACGGAATGAGTCGTGGGAATCGCGGGGAATATGGCCGAAGAGCCGGGCGATTCAACGCATTCCTCCAGCGGGCGTCCCACCGCTTCAGGCCACCTCCGCGCCGGACTTTCCCTGCGGCTCAGAACAGCCCGCCGCCCGAGGGCTGGAACATCATGCTGGCGGCCGCCTTGATCGAGATGAAGTAGGCCACGGCTTCCAGGTTCGTCGCCGTGAGATTGGTGAAGGTCTGGTTGCGGAGGTTGATCGGCAGATCGACCAGGTTCTCCGGCCGTTCGGGATCGGGGAACCGCAGCGTGCCGATGGAGAGCGTCAGCTTGTCGATGCCGCCGAAGGCCACCTCGGTGCGGTTGGTGGAGTCCGGATTGGTCAGGTGCTCCCAGTGCGCCGGATCGGCCAGCTCCTTGGAGATGTTCGCCTCGGCGATGTCCAGCCGCAGCTCGCGGAACTGGAGCCGGTTCGTCTCCGCCGCCGCCAGGTCCAGCGCGACGAAGACCTCCGGAATGTCCATGACCAGCGCGCCGCCGTTGGTCGCGGGCTGGTAGAGCCTCATCCGGCGGATCTGCACCTCGCCCGAGAACGGGCGGAAGCGGAACTCCTCCACCGTCGCGCTCAGCCCGGTCTGCTGCTCCACCGCCGCCACGAGGAACCGCTTCATCACCGGATCGATGGCCAGCCAGACAACCACCACGCCCAGCAGCATGAGCAGGAAAAGGCTCGTGGCGACCACGAGCAGCGTCTTGCGGGTGATGCGCATCGGCGGGCCTCAGCAGATCTCGATGTCCTCGGCGCGGACATCAAGGCATTCGTCCTGGTCCTCCCAGATCACGGCGGAGAAGTGGTGGAGCAGCGCCGGGGCGATGACGGTGGCGGCTTCGGAAAGAAGCTTCTCGGCCTTCTCGGCCGCGTCCTCGAAGGCCTTGTCGTAGTCGCCCGAACGCTTCCGCTGGCGGTCGTCCCAATGCGCCACCTGGTGGACGGGCCCGTAGCGCGCGGCCCAGTCCTTGATGGCGGGCTTGACCGCCTCGGGCAGGTCGTCGAAGGCCACGGCCGTGCCGCCGCAGTGCTGGCAGATGAGCCCGCTGTCGGCCACGTCGCGGGTGAAGAGCGGGAGCAGCGGCGCGCGGCAGCACTCGGCCAACTGGTAGGCGGCCGGGACGGAGACGATGCGCTTGAGCCAGATGTCGCGGTCGTTCGCCAGCGTGGCCGCGAGGCGATAGGAGCCCACCAGCGGATGCGACAGGCGCCAGGCATGGGCCTCAAGCTGCCCCAGGGTCTGGGCCATCCAACGCGCCAACGTCAGGTCGTCCCAAGCCTTGAACATGCACCCATACTCGCGCCAGAGACGGTCCAACGGAGCTTCTGATTGATCGGACATGGCGGCGAAGATGCAGCAAGCCCGCGCTCCGGCAAAGGTTGAAGAACGGACCGGCCCAAGGCCACGACCCGTTCGTTCGAGACGCTCGGACCGATCAGGTCGTGGCCTTGGGCCGCAGCGAACGCCACGGCTCTTCGCCGCTGACATCGACGAGGAACGGGCCCTTGGACGCCGCCGGGGTCAGGATCGCGAGGATGACCGCGTCCTTGCTTGTGGGATTGAAGGTGGCATGGACGACGCCGGCCGGGATGTGGGCGACTTCACCGGGCTTGAGGATGCGCTTCTCCTTCTCGACCCACTGCTCCACTTCGCCTTCAAGCACGTAGATGATCTCCTCCAGCTCAGGATGGGTGTGGAAGGGATGGCCCTCCCCGCCCGGCAACGCGGCGCGGCAGAGCTGGAGCCCCTTGGCCTCGGCGATCTCGGGGCGGCAGAGCCAGTAGTTGGTGCGTCCCTTGAATTCTTCCTTGAGGGCCTCGGCTTCGGTGATGAAACGGTGCTGCATGAGATTCAGATTTTAGGGAGGGAACGTGGGCTACAACCAACGACAACGGCAAGAGGCCAAAAGTGGCTTCAGTTCCCTGAGCACCCGTCAGGGTCGGACCCGATGGGTTCGATCCGTTCAAACCAATCCCAAAAGCCGGCATCATCATCCCAAGTCTGCCGTTCTCCATCGGGTTGACGCAGCCAAAGGACCACAGGCGGTTCCGCTGCCCCGCTCAAAACCACCCAAATCTCGCCCGCCTCATGCACCTTGCCGGTGGGCTTGCCGCGATGGTTGGTCACCACAATGCGTTGACGCAGTCTGACCGATTCACCCGCCCGAGCACCGCAGCGGTATTCTGTGACGGGATATTCCGTCACCAATTTCCATTTGTGGGCCGTATCGGACATCAGCGAAGGACCGGGCAACGTCGTTCGACTTGATCCACCTTCAGTTCCGCTTCGCGAACTCCACGAAGTTCGCCAGCAGCTTCAACCCCACGTCCTGGCTCTTCTCCGGGTGGAACTGCGTGGCGAAGACGTTGTCGCGCCAGACGGCGGAGGTGAACGTGTCGCCGTATTCCGTGGTCGTGGCCGCGATGCCGGGCTCCTTGGGCTGCGGGTAGAAGCTGTGGACGAAATAGACGAAGCTGCCGTCCTTCACGTCCTTCAGCATCGGGCAATCGGGCCGGTTGATCGTGAGCTGGTTCCAGCCGATCTGCGGAATCTTCAGCCCGGGCCGTTCGGTGAACCGCACCACGCTGCCGCCGAAGACGCCGAGGCCGGCCGCGCAACTGTTGAACTCCTCGCTCCGCTCGAACAGCGCCTGGTAGCCGACGCAGATGCCGAAGAACGGCTTGCCGGCATCGATCGCTTCCTTCACCGCGCCCAGCAGCTCCTGCTTGCGCAGGGCGTTCACGCAGTCATCGAACGCGCCGACGCCCGGCAGCACCACCGCGTGCGCCTCGCGCAGCGCCTTGCCGTCCCGCACCACCGTCACGTCGGCACCGACCTTCAACAACGCCCGGTGGGCGCTGCGGAGGTTGCCGGAATCATAGTCGATCAACGCGATCATGCCCGCACAGCTTGGAGCCGGACCTTGGTCGAAGGCAAACGGTGAAAATCTTGAGCACCTCCACGCGGGCCGCGACGGACAATCAGGGAGATTGTCCGGGACGGGCGATCCCGCTACGTTCTTCGGCAAGACGCCATGAAGCCCTCGACCGTTCGCCATCGCCACCAGGCCAGCGCCGCCCGGATGTTCATGCTGTTCTTCGGAGGACTGGTGCTCGCGGGCATCCTGCTGATCGCCATGACGGCGGTGCTGAAGCAAAAAGGTGTCACGGAGAAAAAGCAGCCTTCCCCGGCAAGCAAGACGGTCAAGTAGGCGGCATCCGTTCACTCCCAGTTGACCGCCCCTTCGGCGTCCCAAGCACGGATAGCCTTCGTCATTGCCCGGATGTCCGTGGTTTTTCCTGACAGTCGAACCTTGTTGATTCCCTCCAGCCGGATGCTGGCAATGTTCTCTTCCAGATCAAAGTCCCGGGCACCGGGTTGCTTCAACCATTCGCCGAATTCGTCCGCGACGCGGTTGGTCAGGACAATATCCTCGGTGTCGAAAACACCCATCCAGATCAGCTCTTTCTCTTCGTGAAACATCGTAGAGTAGAGGCTCGACGGCGTGGGTCTCCCCCGGAAATACCAAAGCCATGTTCTGGGACGGAAATGATCCGAAAGAGACCCTGGAGCGTCCATCCAAGCATTGACCCTGATCAGATCCCGAGCCGTCCTCCATGCTTGTTCGTGGGACTCCGCAATGCCGGGACGATCAAGGGCATAGAAGAGGGGCCACCAACCCAGCAAAAGCAGGATGGCTCCGCCCAGCGCCACCTTCCTTCGACGGTTGCTGGACTTCATGTCCGCCTTTCAAAGCAATCCCGCCGTCTCCGGATAACCGCAGATCAGGTTCAGGCTGTGGACTGCCTGGCCGGAGGCGCCTTTGACCACGTTGTCGATGGCGCTCATCACCACCAACCGGCCGGTGCGCGGATCGAGCCGCCAGCCGAACTCGCAGACGGCGGTGCCGACCACGTTCTTGGTGTCGGGCAGCGCCTTGCCTTCCAGCACGCGGACGAACGGTTCGTCGGCGTAGGCTTTGGCGTAGGTCTCGGCGATGGCCTGGTTCAACGCCGCCGCTTCGTCCGCCGTGGAGAAGTGTTTGGCCGGGGCGAGATACAGCGTGGTGAGGATGCCGCGGTTCACCGGGATGAGGTGCGGGGTGAACTGGATGACCACGGGGCTGCCGGCGGCCACGGCCAGTTCCTGCTCGATCTCGGAAAGGTGCCGGTGCTTCGGCACGCCGTAGGGGCGCACGCTCTCGTTGCACTCGCAGAAGAGGTAGTCGATCTCCGCCTTGCGCCCCGCGCCGCTGACGCCGCTCATGGAGTCGGCGATGATGCTGTTCGGGTTGATCAGGCCGGCGCGGATCAACGGCAGGGTCGGCAGCAGGATGCTGGTGGGATAACAGCCGGGCGACGCCACGAGCGACGCTGTCCGGATCTGTTCCCGATACACCTCGGGCAAGCCATAGACGGACTTGGCCAGCAGGTCCGGCGCGGGATGTTCGTGGCCGTAGAACTCCTGATAGACGGCCGGGCTCTTCAACCGGAAGTCGGCGCTGAGGTCGATGACCTGGCAGCCCTGCTCCAGCAGCGGCACGGCGTATTCGGCGGCGACGCCGTGGGGCAGCGCGAGGAAGACGACCTGCGCGGTCTTGGCGACCAGTTCGGGCCTGGACTCCGTGAAGCGGATGGCCCGGGCCTTGGGAAGATGGGCGAACCTCGGGAACACCTGGGCCAGCGTCTGCCCGGCGTATTGGCGCGAGGTGACGGTGGTCAGCTCGGCGTGCGGGTGGTTCAGGAGCAGGCGGACGAGTTCCTCACCGGAGTAACCCGACGCGCCGACGATGCCTACGGAAACGGACTTCATGCTGCCGGTGTATGTAAACCACACCGGCCGGGTGGGAAGTGGATTCTCGCCGTCCGGCTCGGACCGAGGCCGGACGGCGCGGCGTCCCGGATTCTCAGCCCAGCTTCCAGCCCTTGCGGTATTCGTGGTGGATGAGGCGGTCGGCTTCGGGCACGCCCTTGGCCCGCATCCGGGCGGCGTCCCACTCGATGCGCTTGCCGGTGCGGAAGGCGATGTTGCCGAGCTGGCCGATCTCCGTGAGCAGCCCGCCGTAGGCGAAGGGCGAATTGGTCGGGCCGTCCTTCGCGAACTGCGGCAAAGCGAGGTTCTCGCCCTTCACCGCGCGAATCCACTCCGCATGGTGCCCCACGGAATCGGCCAACGTCCTGGCCGGAGCGGGCACGTCCTTGAACTTGTCCTCCGGCAGCAGCAGATGGCGGCCGTAGTCGGAGAGCAGCATGCCCTTCGAGCCGACGAAGAGCGTGCCGCCGCCCCACTTCGACAGGTCCGGGACTCCCGCCACCTGCGGACGGCTCTCGCCGGAGTGCCAGAACATGGTGATGGCGCGGCGGCTGCCCTTGGCCGGAAACTCGTAGCGGACGCGCAGCCCCGTCGGCACGCAATGCGCGTCGGGCTTCGGACCTTCCGCTTCGATGACCGTGGGCAGCGTCAGGTCCAGCGCCCAGGCGGAAAGGTCCATGTGGTGGCAGCAGAAGTCGCTGAGCGTGCCGCCGCCGAAGCGCCACCAGCGCCGCCAGTTGAAGGGCACCCACTCGGGGCTGTAGGGCGCGTATTGCACGGGGCCGAGCCAGTTCTCGTAGTCGAGCGTGCTCGGCACCGGCTGCCCGGTCGCGGGCCAGGGCTTCGTTTCCCACACGCTCGCGGCCCAGTGGTGGACCTCGCTGACGGGACCGATGACTCCGGCCTGGATCTTCTCCACCACGCGGCGGTAGTTGCCCGTGGCGTGGATCTGGTTGCCGGTCTGGGTGACGAGGCCGGAGCGCTTGGCCACGTCCATCAAGCGGCGCATCTCGGAGATCGTGTGCGTGAGCGGCTTCTCGCAATAGACATGGCGTCCGCTCTGGAGCGCGGCCACGGCGATGACCGCGTGGGTGTGGTCGGGCGTGCTGATGACCACGCCGTCGAGATCTGTCCGGTCGAGCAAACGACGGTAGTCGGACATGCCCGCGGCCTGCGGGAACTTCGTCGCGGCCTCGGCCAGCCGCGTCGAATCCACGTCACACAGCGCCACGATGTTCTCGCCCGCCACGCCCGCCAGGTTCTCCCCGCCACGCCCGGAGACGCCGATGACGCCGAGGTTCAGCTTGGCATTGGGCGATACGCGGCGGCGCGGCGCGGGCGCGCTGCAACCGGTCATGATGCTGGCGGTCAGGAGGGAGGCGTTGGCGAGGAACTGGCGTCGGGTCATGCGCATGGCGCGATGCTGGGCCAAGATTCAAGGCGGTGAAAAGCCCGCGCCGCCCCGCCCGATTTGGGGGCGAGGTTCGTTTGAATATCCGGCGGCGCGGCGGTTGGACAAACCCGCTCTCGTCCACAAACGTCACGGACATGCCCGGCAGCATCCTTGGAGAAATCCTGGTCCAGATCGTGGGCGAATTCGTGATCCACATGGTCGCCTACCGCACCGGCGCGCTGCTCGTTCCCATCCTGACCTTCGGCTCGGTGAAGTGCGATCCGTGGGACAGGACGGTGCCGAAGACACGGTTCCGCTTCGGCGGCCTGTTCCACCGGAAAGGCTCCCACACGTATCTGACCGCCGGCTTCACCGCTCTGATCGGGCTGCTGCTGTGGGGACTCGTCATCGCGCTGATGATCCTCCTGGCCGGAACCGCTCCGGAGAACCCGCCTTGAAAGGGCGGAAGCGCGATCCGTCGGGAGCTTCTCGCAGGGGCACCCTGCGGGGATGACGGCCAAGGCCGTTTGCAGGACGGGCTCTTTCAGGGCTGCACCACGCGGAAGAACCGGGGCGCGTTCGTGAGGCCAAGGACGACGGGGTTCGTCGCTCCGCTTGCCGCCGCGTTCCAGACGCCGCCCGTGACCGAGTCGCGATACTGGAGGATGAAGCCGGGGGTGTTCGGCACCCAATTGATCGTGGCGGCATTCGTGCCGGTCCGTTGGATCGAGAGCACGGGTGGCGGATTCGGGATGACCTCCACGATGCGGCGCAGGCTGTTCGCGCCGCCCAGATGATTGGTGACGTGATAGACCAGCTCGTATTGCCCCACGGTGTTGGTGTCCACCGTGCCTTGGACCGAATAGGAACCGCCGAGCTGGCTCAGGCTGGCCGGAGCCGCGCGCTGTCCATAGTCGTTCCGCCCCCAACCCACGACCGCGCCGTCGATCGACTGGACCAGGCTGTGATACCCGCCGGCCGCGATGGCGACGGCGACGACGTTGGACAGCGCCACCGAGGAATTGGTCTGGCCGTCGTTGTTCAATCCCCAGGAAACCACCGTGCCGTCGGAACGGAGGGCGAGGTTGTGGTAGTAGCCGGCGGCGATGGCCACCACGTTGCTCAGTCCTGACGGCACATTGGTCTGGCCCGACGCGCCGAAGCCCCACGCGGCCACGGTTCCGCCCGCCGTCAACGCGAGGCCGTGATTCCGCCCGCTGGCCAGAGCCACGGCGTTGGTCAGATCGGGCGGCACATTGGTTTGCCCGGCGTCGTTCGCGCCCCAGCCCACGACCGTTCCGCTTTCGAGCAACGCATAGCTGTGAGAAACGCCACCGGCCACCGCGACCGCGCGGCCCAAGCCCGGAGGAACATTCGTCTGCCCGCCGTCGTTCTTGCCCCACGCGAAGACCGCGCCGTCGTGCGCCACCGCGAGGCTGTGGTATTCGCCCGCGCCAATGGCCACGGCGTTGGTCAGTTCCGGCGGCACGTTGGTCTGGCCCTGGGCCCCCTGCCCCCACGCGCGAACGGTTCCGTCCAATCCCAGGGCGACGCTGTGGAGAAACCCGCCCGCGACCGCCATCGCGTTGGACAGGCCCGGAGCCGGAGACGCCTGGCCGAAGGTGTTCAGCCCGAAGCCGCCCACGGTTCCGTCCGCCTTGATCGCCAAGGAATGGGAGAACCCGGCTCCGAGCGCCGCCACGGGTCCGGTCTGGGTGAGCCCGGCATCGACATAGACGCGGTGGACCAGACTGGTCGCCGGATTGTCGCCCTTCAACGCCAGCACCGGCGAAATGAAGTAGCGATCCCCGCTGGTGAACCGGCCCGTGCCGTTCGTGGCCACGGCGCGGAAGTGATAGACGCGGCCGGGAGAAAGGCCTTCCAAGGTCGCGCCAAAGACCGCCTCTTCCGCCGGCTCGACCGCCTGCGGCACGGTGTTCGAACCGTAGCTCCGCGAAAGGCCCCACTCGAACCACACCGCCGTGCCCGGCGCAGGCTCGCGCACCACGGCCGACAACGCCGCGTTGGTGCCGCCCGTGACCACCGGCGGATCGGCAGCGATTTCGGCCGCCGCAAGATTCGGAGCCCAGCCCAGCAGTCCGAGCCAGAACGCCGTCGCCAGGCTTCTCCGCCAGACGCCGACACGTTGCTGGATTGGCCGGATCATGGCGCGGCTCGGCCCGGATCAGTCGGGGATGTTGACCAACTGGATCGCGCCGATGCCGCCGGGGTTCCAGTTGGTGAAGACGACGAAGACCTTCTGCTGGTCGCCCTTGCCGGTCACATACCAGCAGGCGTCGTGGATGTGCTGGGCGTCCTCATAGCCGAGCTCTTCCTTCACCTTGATCGTGGCCACCACGGCGCGTTTCTTCAGGTTGATGAGGTAGATCGGACCGGCGCTGCGGTCAGGGCCGTTCAAGCACGGGGCCAGCGCGTAGTCGCCCCAGATGTCGAAGTCGCAGACCGTGCTGCCGGCGGGCAAACCGGCGATCTCGTCCACCACGCCGGTCTTCAACGGCAGCCGCTTCATCAGGCCTTCCGGACGCGCCGCGACCAGCATGGCCTTTTCCTGCGGCCGATAGGTGATGCCGTGCGGCGTGCCGGACAGTTTCTTGCCGCCGTAGAACGCGCCTTCGTAGCTGAACGACTCGACGTCCACTGGCATGAGCCACGCCTGGGCGTAGCCGTCGGTGAACCACACCTCGTCGGCGCTGACGAATGCGGCGTCGGTGGGGTTGAAGTTCTTCTTCGTGTAGGGTGCGCCGTCCGGCACGGACAGCACCTTCGCGTGCTGGAAGGTCGTGTCGGTGAGGTAGAGCTTGCCCGCGACGTTGTCCGCCGCCGCGACCAACGGGGCCTTGCCCTTGCGCGGCCAGAGATCCGCGCCGTGCACCGTGCCGGCGTCGAAGGCCGCGTCGCCCTTGATCATCCAGGCGGAGGCCAGGCCGTTGCTGTAGCCGATCCAACCCGCGCCCACGAGCGGCCAGTAGAGGTTGCCCGACTCCTTGTCCACGATGAGCGTGCCGTGCGCCTTGGTGCGGTGCGGCATGGCGGCTTCGGGCGTGGGGGCGAGATCGCGCCGGGCGATGAACTTCCAGTAGCCGTTGCCCGTGACCTTCGTGCCGGGTTCCAGCCGCGTGGTCGGCAGCTTCACCGGACCGGTCGTCTCGGTGATGAACGGGAAGGGCTTGGTCGAAACGGCCGCATGGTGGTGGGGCGCGCCCGCGTCGTGGGCGGTGGCGACGAGACCGGAAGCGGCGAAGGCCGAGGCGCACAGGAGCGTGCGGAAGCGGGTGAGATTCATGGCGTGGCAGGGATGGTTTGGTGGCGGGACGCTGGCAAATCGCCCCGCTCGCTGCCAATGGAAAGTTCCCGCCCGGCCCCGGCGACGTCCGAGAAAGGATTCGCGCAACGGCGGCGGGCGGCCTAGCTTCCGGCCGAACCTGGAGCCTCCTATGAAAAAGATCCTTGTCCGCAGCTTGATCGTCCTGGCCGTGCTCGCGGTCGTCGGCGTCTTCGCCTTCGTCCTGTTCCTCGACCGCATCGTGAAGTCCGGCGTCGAAACCGTCGGCCCGATGGTCACCAAGACCACGGTCAAACTGGACAAGGCCCAGTTCAGCCTCATGGCGGGCCGGGTGAACCTGGAGGGCCTGCTCGTGGGCAATCCCGAGGGCTTCAAGACGCCTTCCGCCATCCAGGTCGGCCAGGTCACGGTCCAGGTGAAACCCGGCTCGGTCCTGTCCGACGTCATCGAGATCGACGAGATCACGATCAAGGCCCCGGAGATCACCTACGAGCACAAGGGACTGCTCGACAGCAATCTCAAGGCGCTCCTGGCCAACGTCAGCGGCGAAGGCTCCGACAAGCCCGCCGAGACCCCGGCGGACAAGCCCGCCTCGGAAAAGCGTTTCAAGGTGAAACGCATCCACATCGAGGGCGCGAAGATCAACCTCAGCGCCACCGTGCTGGGCGGCAGCGCGGCCTCGCTCCCGATGCCGACCCTGACGATGGAGAACATCGGCACCTCCGGCGACGGCATCACGGCGGGCGAACTGACCAAGGAGATCCTCGGCAAGATCCTCACCGGCGTCACGGAAGTGGTGAAGCAGGGGCTGACCTCGGGCGGTGAAGCGGCCAGCGGCCTGGGCAAGGAAGCCGACAAGGCGCTGAACAAGACCACCGAGGGGATCAAGAACCTCTTCAAGAAGTAGGCCGGGCCAACGGCTGGAACCGGCTGGTCTAACGAACGAGTCCCCTCACGCCCGTCCGACGGGATGAGGGACTTTTCCGTTTCAGCTCCGACCATCTCGCCGCAGAAAACGCGGGCCACGCGAAAGTCGTTCCGCGTGGCCCGTGTCTTCTACAGTTGATTCCCGGCGGCCAAAGGCGTCACTCCCGCCGCAGCTTCAGTTCGCGGAACTGCACGACGCACGCGGGCGAGGCGCCGCCGACCCGCAGCGCGAACGTGCCCGACCTGGGCCGCACGGACGACTTGTCCCTCAGCACGGCGACGACCTTGCCGTTGATCTCGTGCGTGATGGTGTCGCCCCGCGCCGTGATGCGGAACTCGTTCCAGTCGTTCAGCCGGATCGCCCGCCGCGCCGCCTCGACGCCGGGCAGGTCCGAGGCCACG
Organism: uncultured Verrucomicrobiales bacterium; assembly: GCA_946480965.1. Next base: position 21,036 of record CAMLMI010000012.1, read on the forward strand.
GGCCTGGCCGTCGGCGACTCGCCCAGCTCGGTCATCTGCCCCTGCTGGGCGATCATGCCGCGCCCGGAGTTGCCGACCACGGAGCCGACGACGGCGGGATCGAAGCCGAGCAGGAAGTGGTAGCCGTCGCGCCCGCCGGCCGTTCCCCGGTAGATGATCGCGGCGGAGCCGGCCCGGTTGTCGCGCAGCAGCCTCATGCGGAACTGCCCGCGCAGCTCGAAGTCTCCGGCGGCCGGTTGCGAGCTGGTGAGCCAGCCGATGGTGCCCGGCGGGGCGTCTCCGCCGATCCAGCCCGTGAGCGTGCCACCCTGCACGGACCAGTAGGCGGTGTCGCCGGTCCATCCGGCGAGGTCCTGCCCGTTGAAGACGGGGACGAACTTGGACTCCTCCTTGGCCGTCTCCGTCTGGCGCAGCTTTTCGGCCGCGTCGCGCTCGGCCCGGAGCTTCTCCTCGGCCAGGCGGCGGGCCTCCGCGATGATCTCGGCCGCCCGGCGTTCGCTTTCCCGGCGGAGCATTTCGTCGCGCTGGCGGTCCTCGGCGCTGGGGGCGTTGGTCGGGGTCGGCGCGGCGACGGCGTTGCTGAGAATGGTCGGCGCGGCCAGTCCGGCCACGTTGGTCAGCGCCTGGATGTCCACCATGCCGTTGGTCGCGCCGCTGGCGGCGGCGGCCCGCAGCATCTCCGCATCCAGCTCGCGGCCCTTGGCGATGAGCGCCTCCTCGCTGTTGGGATCGAGCGGGCCTTTTGCCTTGGGCCAGGAGACCCAGAGCATCCAGCCGCCGATGCCGAGCGCGGCCAGCATCACGAAGGTGGCGAACCAGACCTCGGGCCGCAGGAACGCGGGCCGCATTGGTGCGAGGCGCGGCGGAGGCAAGCTGGCCGCTTGGCTGAGGCTGGGATCGAATTCCGCCGGCGTGAACGTCTTGCCGCGCTGGGGCGCGGGCGCATCGACCGTGTTCCACCCCGCCAACAGCGCGGCGGCCGAACCGGGGCGTTTGGTCGGGGCCTTTTCCAGGCAGGCCATGAGCACCTCGGAGGCCTTGGCCGGAATCCTGGCCCCGGCGCTTTCGGGCGTCTTGGGCACCGCGTAGCGGATCTCGTAAACGAGGTTGTCGGGGTCGAGCGGCGCGTTGCCCGTGACCATCTGGTAGATCAGCGCCGCCGCGCTGTAGCGGTCGTCCGCCGCCGTGACGGGATAGCCGTCCACCGCCTGCGGGCTGAACCAGATCTGGCGCACGTCGCCCTGGGCGGCGGGATCGAGCAAAGGCCCGAGCGCGAAGCCCGGAGCCAAAATGCGCCCGTCCTCCGTCAGCCAAACCCGGCCCGGATGCAGGCTGCCGTCGATCAATCCGTGCCTTGCCGCCGTCTCCAGCAACCGCGCGAGGGAAAGGGCCCACGGCTTCGCCTCGGCCCAAGGCGTCCTGGTCCCGAGCGGAAAGGCGTCGCCCCACAGCTTGCCGGGCGGCACCGCGAAACCGATTTCGCCCGCGCCGCGCAGTTCAGCGTCGCCCGTGATGGGCGCGCCGAGCTGGGGTTCCCGGAGTTCGCCCAGGCGGACGAGATGCGCCGCAATGGCGTCGAGCAGCCGGGCATCGGCCCGCTGTGTCTCGTTGAGCCGGAACAGCCAGACGAGCCGGTCCTGGCCCGCCTCTTCGACCAGCCAGACGCCCCGGCCTTCATCGACCGCGACCCGGTTGCGCCAACGTTCCGACGCTCCGCCCGACGACTCGTCCATGGGTTCCATCAAGGTGTTTCCAGTTCCACGATCTCCACGGCGCACAGCTTGTTGCCGCTGCCCCGGGGATGATCGGTCAGGGTCAACCGTCCGTCCGCCACGTCCACGCTGGCCGTGCCCTCGAACCAGCGGTTCGTCCCTCCGGCCAGGCCGCTGACCACGAGCGCGCCTTCCGCCGCCATCGCGTAGATGGCACCGGCGTCCTCGACGTCGCCGACGATCATGCGGACGCGGTAGCGCCCGTTCGGCACGGCGATCTCCCATTTGGGCTGTTCCTGCACACCCAATGCATCGACCGGACAGAAAGTCTCATGAAGCCGCGACGGCGGTTTGATTCCGGCCACGTCCGCCATCGCCGACTTGGCCCGGTCCCGCGACAGCTTCGAGACGTCGTAGCTCCAGCCATAGGAAAGGCCGTTGGCGCGCCGGCCGAAGACCTTGCCGTGGTCCGCACGCCAGTCCGTCGCCGGGGCCGAACCCTCCGGCAGGAACTGGATGCGCGCCTGGAACGGCGGGCGCGTGGCCGTCAGCTCCGGCTGGTAGCCGACGGATTCGCGGGACTGGACGACGATCCGCGTCTCGCCCTCCTCCGCCAGGATCAGCGCGATGGAGGCCAGCGGGTTGCCCGCGGCCACCTGCTCCTGGAGATACCGGGTCACATCCACCTGATACCACACGGGGGAAACGCCCGTGACCTCGAAACGGCCGATGTTGCTGACGTGTTCGGGTCGGTTCGACCAGTTCACCGCCAGCTCGTCGAGGGGGGCCACGCCGAAGGACCGCACCACGCCGGACACGCGCCCCGGCTGGTCCAGCATCGCGTAGATCCAGAGCGTGGCGTTCGTGAGCGTCGGCTCGAAGCCGTCGATGTTGAACTGTAGGTAGGCCTCGCTCACCCGGTCGCGGTTCGCGCTCCGCAGCTCCATCGTCTTTTCCGTCCCGTAGTTCCGCCGCGCCGCGCTGCCGCTGCGCACGAAGGTGTCCGCCGCCCGCAGCGCCTTCGTCGTCACCGGCTTCGTGGCGACGGCCTCCGCCGCGAGGAGCACCGACGACGGGGCGGCCAAGGTCGCGGCCGCGACCATCGCTCCGAGGATGTGGGAAAACCGGCTCATGCTCGTCAAAAGCGCCGACATGCTTGCCGACGATTTAGGATTGTCCAGAGAAGGGGCGAGACAATTTGCGCCCTCCGCCGCTCCGTTCCCTTCCCGGGACTGGACCCGGAAAAGCGGGCTCCGGCAGAGTCCGGCCATGTTGTCCCGGGTTCTGCTCGTCGAATGCGCCGACCGTGCCGGTCTGGTCCACGCCATCACCGGCGTCCTTTTCCATGCCGGGGTCAATGTCGTGGGCAACCAGGAGTTCGTGGACCGCACCGCCGCGCGTTTCTTCATGCGCACGGAATTCGACGGTGCGGTGGACGAGGCCCGGCTCGTGGCCGGGCTCCGCGCCGTCCTTCCGCCCGACGCCGATGTCCGACTGTCCCGGCTGGAACCCAGGCGCGTGGTTATCCTCGCGTCCAAGGAGCACCACTGCCTGGCCGACCTTCTCGTCCGCCACGCCTTCGCCGAGTTGAACGCCACCGTCACCGGCGTCATCAGCAACCACCCCTTCCTCGGAGACCTGGTGCGGAAGTTCGATCTCCCCTTCGAGTTCATCGGCCATGAGGAACGCTCCCGGGAGGAGCACGAGGCCGCCGTGCTCGCCGCCATCGAACGCCACCGGCCCGACCACGTGGTCCTGGCGAAATACATGCGCGTGCTCAGCCCCGCCTTCGTCGGCCGTTTCCCCGCCCGTCTGATCAACATCCACCACGGCTTCCTGCCCGCGTTCGTCGGGGCCCGGCCCTATCACCAGGCTTTCCAGCGCGGCGTGAAGGTCATCGGCGCCACCGCCCACTTCGTCACCGACGAGCTCGACGCCGGCCCCATCATCGTCCAGCAGGTCATCCCCGTGGACCACACCCACGCCGCCGAGGACCTGGCCCAGGCCGGGCGCGACGTGGAACAAATGGTCCTCGCCCGCGCCCTGCGCCTGGTCTTCGAGGACCGCGTTTTCCTCTGCGGCAACCGCACCGTCATCTTTGACTGATGGCGGCCGAACGCCGCCCCCCGAGTTTTTTTTTGGTGCCCGCGCGGCCCGATGCTATCCGTCTCCCACCATGTCGAGCCCCAAGCCGATCCTCGAGCTGAACCAGGTGTCCAAGGAATACGCCTCCGCCGGCGAAGCCCCGGTGCGTGTGCTTCGCGGCATCGACCTCGTCCTCGAAGCGGGCTCTTCCACCGCCATCGTCGGCCCGTCCGGTTCCGGCAAAAGCACGCTCCTCCAGATCATCGGCACGCTCGACCGCGCCACCGGCGGCTCGGTCCGCATCGACGGCGAGGAGGTCGGCAGCCTGTCGGACGACCAGTTGGCCGCGCTGCGCAGCCGCCGCATCGGCTTCGTCTTCCAGATGCACCATCTCCTGCCGCACTGCACCGCGCTGGAGAACGTGCTCGTGCCCGTGCTGGCCCATGCCAAGCCCGGCAAGGAAACGGTCGAACGCGCCCGGCACCTGCTTGATCGCGTCGGCCTCTCCCATCGGTTGAACCACCTCCCCGGCCGGATGTCCGGCGGCGAACGCCAGCGCACCGCCATCGTCCGCGCCCTCATCAACCGTCCCGCGCTGCTCCTGGCTGACGAGCCGACCGGCGCGCTCGACCGCGCCTCGGCCGACGCCCTGTCGCAGCTTCTCGCCGAGCTGAACCGCGAGGAGCAGGTGACGCTCGTCGTCGTGACCCACGCCCCCGACCTCGCGGCCAAGATGGGCCGCACCCTGCGGATCGAGGACGGGCGTTTGCTCGGCGCGGCCTGATCCACCCGCCTTGTTCCCGCCCCGCTCCGCCGCTAGCTTCCCGCGCATGTTTTCGATCCGGAACCTTCGCCCCGCGGTTTGGCTGGTGGTTCTCTGTCTCCTGGCCGGACGCGCGCACGCCGCCCGCGCCACGGAGGATCTGCTCCCGGAAGACACGCTCGCCTTCGCCACCGTGGCCGATATGCCCGCGTTCCGCGCGTGGCTGACCAACGGCGCGGCCACCGCCTATTGGCGCGATCCCGCGATGGCGCCGTTCCGCAGCCACTTCGCCTCCTCGCTGGACAACGGCGTGGTCCAGCCGCTGGAAGCCTGGCTCGGATTCCCGCTCGACGAATTCGCCGACATGGCCACCGGCCCGGTGACCTTGGCTCTGGTTCAGAACGACTGGACCGGCACGAACGCCGCCCGCCCCGCGCTCCTCGCCTGGGCCGACGTGGGGGACGCGACCAACAAGCTCGCGAAGCGCCTGCGTTTCCTCACCAAGGAATGGACCGAGCGCGAACGTCCCTTCGGCACGAATACGCTCCGCGAAACGCCCTTCTTCACCTGGACCGCCCAGACGCCCGACAACCCGCTTTTCCGCGCCGTCGCTTCCGGCACCAACGCCATCACTTGGCATCTCGGCCAATCCGGCTCCCTCCTGCTTCTCTCGTCCTCCGCCTCCGCGTTGGAACGCGTGCTGGACCGCAACACGGCCACCAACCCCGGTCCCGTCGCGCTCCGCCCGCGCTTCGCTTCCGTCCGCACGAATCTTTTTGCCGACGCCCTGGTCCAGGCTTGGCTCGATGGCGAACGTCTGCTGCCTCCGCTGCGCCGACAGCTCGCTTCGCTGGAAGCTCCGATCCGTCCCGAAACCATCGCCCGTTTTCTCGGTCTCACCTCCGTCCAGGCCGCCGCCTTCGCGCTCAAGAGCGATTCCTCCGGCACGTTGCTGGACTTCTCGGTCGCCTCGCCCATCGCGCAGCGGGAGGGTTTTCCCAAGTTCGCCAAACTCCGCTCCGAGGAAAGCCGTCCGCCTGATTTCGTGCCCCGCTCTGCCTTGAGCGCCACGCGCCTCCGATTCGATCTGAAAGGACTTCTCAGCGGCCTTGAAGCCTTCGTCGTGGAAGCCGAACCCGCCGCCAACGGCGCTCTCCGCCTCATCCTCGACGCCGCCGGCAAGGACGAAGACCCCGGCTACGATCTCCGCAGCCAACTGCTCGAATACCTGGGCGACGACGTCGTCCTCTACCAGCCGCTCCCCACGACCAACACCCTCGACGCCCTGCTCTTTCCGCCTCGCGTCGTTCTCCTTGGTTCACCCGCTCCCGGTCGATTGGCCAACGCCCTTCGGGTGCTGGCCAACACGTTGAGCCCCGAGCCCGGATCGGTCTCCGTCCGCACCGTGGAGGGCGCGCGCCTCCATCGCGCCAAGATTTCCGACGACGAAGGCTACAGCTTCGCGCCCATCGCCGGTTATGTGGCGATCAGCGCCGATGAAGCGTTGGTCGAAGCGCTCTTGAAACCGGCGGACACCAACGCCCCCGCGTTGAAGAATCTGTCCGGCTTGGCCGAAGCGGCGAACCGCGTCGGCGGGCTCGACACCGGATGGTTCAGCTACGAAGCCCCGCGCGAATCCCTTCGGCTCCGGCTGCAAGGCGTGCAACAGATCGCCGAAGGCCCGGTGGACATCACCCTCCTGGGACGCCTTTGGTCGATGCTGATCTCGGCCAAGGCCGACGCCCCGCCCGTCTTCGACTTCAAGCTGCATCCGCCCATCGAGGCCGTGGCGCGCCACCTCGGCTTCTCCGTCGCCACCGGCGAAACCACCGACGAAGGCTTCCGCTTCCGCGCCTTCACGCCCGCTCCGAGCACCAACTCTCCGCCCGCGCGGTAGTTCGCGCGGAATCGTCTCCCGGCAACGTTCCAAGAAACGAAGAAGCCGCCGATCCCATGATCGGCGGCTTTTGTAGAACTTCGTCTTTCTCCCGCTTCAGACACCAAACTTCGACGACGCGCCTTGGCCCGAGCGTTTCACGCCGGTCTCGGCATTCGCGGCGAGGTGGAGGCAGGTCTTGAAGATCGTCTCGATGTCGTCCGAACCGATGGCCTGGGCCAGTTCCGGGGCGGTGAAGCTCTTTCCAGCGTTGGCCTTGAGGTGGGCGGCGACCTTCAACTTCAGCGCGAGGATGCCGGCGGCGGCTTTCTTGCCCGCTTCGACGCCGGGCTGGTGGTAGGCGTTGATGTTCACCAACGACGCGTAGAAGCCCACGGCCCGCTCGAAGAGCGCGATGAGCGCGCCAACGGTGAAGGGGCTGACTTCCGGCACGGTGATGGTGATGGATTGGCGGCCCTTCTCGTGCAACGCCTGACGGGTGCCGAGGAGGAAGCCGCTGAGGAAGTCACCCGTGGTCACGCCTGGTTCCACTTCGATGCTGGACGCGGCGCGGTCGCGCAACACTTCCACGAAGACGACGAAGAAGTTGTTCACGCCCTCGCGGAGCTGCTGCACATAGGCGTGCTGGTCGGTGGAGCCCTTGTTGCCGTAGGCCGCGATGCCCTGGTTCACGACCTTTCCGTCGAGGTCCAGCTCCTTGCCGAGCGATTCCATGACGAGCTGCTGGAGGTATTTGGCGAAGAGTTCCAGGCGATCCTTGTAGGGCAGGACCACCATGTCCTTAGCGCCCTTGCCGCCGCCGATGAAGTGCCAGCACAGCGCGAGCTGCGCGGCGGGATTCGCCGAAACGTCGGCCACGCGAGTGACGGCGTCGGTCGCTTTGGCCCCGGCCAACATGCCCCGGATGTCGAGGCCTTGGAGCGCGGCCGGCAAAAGACCGACGGCCGACAGTTCGCTGGTGCGGCCACCGACCCAGTCCCACATGGGGAAGCTCTTCAGCCAGTTTCCGGCCGTGGCGAACTTGTGCATGGCACTGCCCATGCCGGTGACGGCGACAGCGTGTTTGCCGAAGTCCAGGCCCGCCTTCTCGTAGGCGGCCTTGGCTTCGAGCATCCCGTTGCGGGTTTCGGGCGTGCCGCCGGACTTGGAGATGACCACCGCGAGCGTCGCACCGAGCCGGCCTTCGAGGCGGGCGAGGGTTTTGTCGATGCCGTCGGGGTCGGTGTTGTCGAAGAAGAAGACGCTCATCTTGTCCGTCTTCGGATGGCCCAGCGCATTGGCCACGAACTGCGGCCCGAGCGCGGAACCGCCGATGCCGATGACGAGGACGTTCTTGAAGTTGCCCGTAGCGCCTTTGATCGCGCCCGCGTGGACGGAGGCGGTGAAGGCTTCGATGTCCTTCAAGGTGCCTTCGATCTCGGCGGCGATCTCCTTGGTCGGGGCGAGAGCCGCGTCACGCAGCCAGTAGTGGCCGACCATGCGCTTCTCGTCGGGATTGGCGATGGCGCCTTTCTCCAGCTCGGCCATGGCGGCGAAGGCCTTGGCGATGGCGGGCTGCATCGAGGCGAAAAAGGTGTCGGGGAAATCCACGCGGCTGATGTCGATGGAAAGACCGGCGGAGGGAAACTCGCGGTAGTGCTTTTGGAACCGTTCCCAAACCTGAGGTGTCGTGGTGCTCATGCGTGGCAAGACGACTATCCGCCGGGGGCCGGTGGGAAAAGCGGAATTCCAGTCCCGCCCGGCGAAACAACCTGCGCTCATCGCCCCTGAGCTGCCCGCTGATAAGTCGATGAACCGGGACGCTGGACCGCATGAATGCGGCGAATGGCCGCGCCGCCCTCGACGTTCGGAATTGGGCGTTCGTCGTTTCTCTCCCTACGCCAACAGCGCCTTGACCACCTTCCCA
>CAMLMI010000013.1 GCA_946480965.1 uncultured Verrucomicrobiales bacterium
GAAGCCCCTCACCCCGTCCCTCTCCCCATCGGATGGGGAGAGGGTGGCCGAAGGCTGGGTGAGGGGACGCCCAGTTCCAAGGTCAACGCCTACTCGCTCCAGCCGCGCCAGCTCCTCCATCGGAATGATCGACCGGCGTTTGGTCAGCTTGCCCTGCGTCCGCATCTTCCGCTCCAGGAAGACCACCTCGCTCCGACCGTAGCGGCGGATGCGGTATTTGCTGCGGCCGTAGGAGCCCCGGCGCTGGAACACGTCGAACTCCTGCGTGTCGCAGTAGAGGCTGGTGATGTCATAGCCGGAGCCGTCGGGACTGGAGGCATTGGGATCGCCCTGCAACCTAGGACCGACCCACTCTCGGACAGCCTCGGCCAGCTCCGGCAAGAGGCGAAATTTGATCTCCCGGGCGAACTCCCGCGTTTCCCGCGTCTCGGTGGAAGGCGACATGGTTCAGGCGCGGGTGAGGCCGACGGCCGGGCCGCTGGCGAGGTGGAGGAAGAGCCGATTGAACATGCCCACAGCCTAGCGGCCGTTGCATTAAGGCCCCATTAAGGACACCCGTTCGCCACAAACGTCCGACGAATTTCGCCCGACCCTGTGGGCCAACGAAGCCTGGTCGGGCCCCTCAAGGACCGGCGGATGGGCGGACGCGCATCGCGAACCCCGTGAAACTCCCTGACCGATCCAGCTCCTCTCCGGGCACGGTTTGCGGCCCAACCATCGGGTCGCCCAGCGCGATGATCCCGTTGGAGACCGAAAGAACCGGAACGAAATGGCCCCGGCCAGCGACGCGGGTTCCGACAATGGCGGGCGCCGGGAGGCCGGTTCTCACCTCGTCGAACCGGGCGAACTCGACCGTGAATCCGCGCCGACGGAAGGCCCGAGCCAGATACCAGTTCTCCGTGCCGGTGCGGCTGGAGAAACACTCCTTCGCCAGTTCCGCTTCCGTCACCGTCACGCCGAAATGGCGGAAGATCGTGGCGGCCGCCGCCGGGCCGCAGGTGGACGGCGTGGACTGCATGCAAACCTCGCCCCGCCATTGGTCGTAGAACGTTTCCCGGATCGGTCCGACGACGGGCTTCAGGAACGGCAGCAGAACCGTGAACAGCCCGAGCAACGGGACTGTGGCTTTGCCGATCCGACGCCGAAGCTTCTCCCGGCGCATCGCCTCCGCCTGGAGCCATCCGAAGAGCAACCCGCTTCCGGCGGCCAAGAGTTCGGTGAAGGGCCAGGAGCGGAACTGGTAGAGCCAGATCGGTTCCCCGAGGAGCTTGGTGTAGTAGGCGGAGAAGACGAGGCCGGGCAGAGCGAGAGAAACGGCAATAGGACTCACGGCCCTCATGCGCCTAGGATCAGTTCGACATCCACCCAATCGAAACAAGAGAACCCAGAGAACGAAGATCGGGGCGACCAGTGGGTTCATGCGATTCGCCCCGATCCACACCTAACGCATGAACTGCGACATCATGTGGCCCATTTTTTCGGTCTTTGTTTTTAGGTATCCAGCCGAGTGAACGGTCGCAGCGATTTCCAAAGGTTCACGAGTGACATCAATTCCCATCTTCACTAGCCCCTCAACCTTCCGTGGATTGTTGGTGAATAGGCGAACCGATCTGACTTCAAAATGAGCGAGGATCTCGAACGCTCGACTGTATTCCCGAGGATCCTGGGGAATGTTTAGAGCGTGGTAGGCGTCTGATGTGTCTAGCCCTTTGATCCGTCCTAATTCCAATCCTTCTATCTTTTTCAGGAGACCTGCCCCCCTTCCGTCGCAAAGCATGTAGATCAGGATTCCAGAATCGACACTGATACGCTTGAGACTGGTTTCAAGCTGCTCATGGCAGTCGCAGTCTAGGCTTCGAAAAATTTCAGCAGTGTAGCACGCGCTTTGGATTCTAACCAAGCAACCGTCTTGGGGAGGGCGATTGGCCAAACACAAAATGTTGTCCTCTTCATGAAGCCCCCATGAGAAGCAGTAGAAATCAAACTCTCCAAAATGAGTGTTCAGCCGAGTGCTTCTAATTTCCATATCGTCTCCAGCTTCGGCCTGTCATCGTTTCTTTTTCGTCCCCTGATCACCTCCGATGCCCTCTGGATTAGGAACAAGGGCAGTCCACTTGTGGTGAACATGCAGAGCAATTTGAGAGCCCTTGTCGGCGAGGATCTTTTCTGGATTCTCGGCATTTTCAAAGTCCCCCAACTTGAACCGATATTGGACCTGTGCGTGCTCCAATTCCCGTTGAGCTGAACGATAGAGAGACCACAACTGCTGAGGCTTCCTTAGTTGCAGCCATGCTGTCGAACCGGCCGCAGCAAGGGAGAGTATTGATGGGACGACCTTCCCAACAAATGTCGTGTCTCCCAAAGTGACGAAAAGAGGAGCGGCAAGGGAGCTTACGATCGTCAACAGGAACGCGTTAAGCGACTCTGTCTTGTTGTGGTCCGCCTTCTTTTGCATCGCGGCTAGAATACGATTGCAATACTGCTCCGCGTTCTCTTGGGGTGGAAGATCGTGGCTCATTATCTTTGGATAAGAAGTCTCTTCATTCCCACTCGCACAGCTCCTCCACATACGCCGCCGAGCCGTCGCGGAGCCAGCCGTCGAGCTGGGCCTGGTCCTTGAGCTGCTGGCCACGCAGGCGGGGGACGACGACGAACTTAGTGTTGATCTCGGGCAGGGCCGTCAGATCGCTCCAGAGCTTCTCGAACTGGGCGACGGGGAAGACGTCTTCCTGGCCGTGGCCCCAGCGCTTCTTCACGTCCTTCACGGTCACGTAGGTGGGCAGCTTGGCGGCCAAGGCGCGGATGGCGGCGGTGATCTTTTCCTGGGCGGCGGCGGCCCTAGTGGCCCCGGCGCCCTCGCCGGGGTTTAGTCCAACAGGCGCCCCCGCCTGTTGAACTGCCGAGTCCGCAGGCGAGGCGCCTGCGGGACTGACACAGGCGGGGGCGCCTGTGCCACTACCACCGCCGGCAGCCAGCACGTCCCCCCGCGTCAGTCCCATCGCGGCGAGGAACTGGTCTAGGTCGATCCACGTGGTCATCGAGTTGTAGTAGCTCAGCCGGAACTCGTCCTCTTCGCGCGGCATGGCGAGACCTTCCACCAGGCGCGGACGGCCGTTCACGCGGGCCAAGCCGCCGCCGCGATCTTCCAACCGACGGGTGATGACCTCGAAGGTCAGACAGGCACCGCTCTGGATGTGCTGGCCGAGCAACACGGCGTCGGGACTGGCACCGAGGGTGTCGATGTTGTGGAGCATCAACCAACGGAGCTGCGGGCGTTCCGTGAGCAGCTTCGCGAGGACGCCGTTGCGGAGCAGGTTCGGCAATTCGTAGAAGTGGCCGACCGGGTGGAGGCACTGGAGCGGGACGTTGTCCGTGTAGTCGTGGCCTTCGCCCGTGGTCTTGGCCCAGTTCATCAACGCGGCGCGCAGGCTGTCGCGGACCTTCTGCTGCTGCACGTCGAGCACCTGCTGGGGCATTTCCTCCCACTGGAACCGCAGGTCGCGCACGGTGGGAATCATCCGCAGGCCGACGCTCTTGCCCTGGGAAAGATGCAGCGGGCCTTCGTAGCCGTAGCGCTGCATCCGTTCCAGGAACGCGGCGGTCGGTCCCTGCGTGAGGTAGCTGGTGGTGAAGACGTGGGGAATCGTCGCGCCGTAGGTCCGGCCGGCTTTGCGCGACTTGGCCAGGTGCGTCTCGATGAAGGTGCGGTGGCGTCCGCCGAGCTTGGCGTAGGGATGGAGCGCCTTGCAGGTGCCGGCACCGCCCGTCCAGCGCGAGCCCGCGCCGGCGGCGAGGGTGACGACGGCGAGTTCGCCGTTGCGCAGGGCGGCTTCGCCGAGGGCAGCAGTGGCACAGGCGCCCCCGCCTGTGGCCCGTGCGGCAGGCGCCCCCGCCTGCCGGCCTCCGGTCCCGCAACCGAGCCGGAATTCCGAGTCCTTCAGCCGCGCCTTCACCGGATTCTCCGCAATGTAGCGGCCGAAGCGTTCCAACTGCTGCCCGTCGCGGACGATGTGGTCGAAGGATTCGTCCTGCCAAACCACGCCGTCGCTCAGGCCCAGCTTCTTGAACGTATGTGCACTGACCGATTTCCAGCCTTGGGTGATCTCGCTGAGGGCATGTTCGCCCAGCGGCCTGACCAACACGTGCACATGGTTGGGCATGATGACGTAGCCGCCCAATGCGTAGCGTTGGCCGTCGAAGTGGCGGAGGCAGCGTTCGATTTCGTCCGCGGCGTCGGTCTTGCGCAGGAGGCAGGAGCCGAATCCACGGTCGGATTCTTCCTCGAACTTGGCGGTGAAGAGCGCGGTGGCTTCTTCCAAGGCGGCTTCGGAAACGGGCTGGGGAAGGCGCTTCAAATACTCGGCCTTCTCGGTGCGCCAGCGTTCCAGCACGTCCTTGGGCAGAGCGTCGGCCAGGCGGAAGGTGACGAAGTAGGTGCAACCATCCTGTCGCCAGTGCGGGAGGTTGCGTTGGGTGATGGAGGCGGGGCGGTCTTTGTCGAAGGGGGTGAACAACGAGACTTCGGGTGAACAGGCGGGGGCGCCTGTTCTACTGGCCACAGGCGAGGGCGCCTGTGCCACTACGCCGTCCAACCGCGCCACGTCCTCGTCCTTCACGTCCTCGATGCGGGTGTCGGCCCGGAGCCGGTTTTGGGCGAGACCGATGCGGCCTTCCTTCAGGTCGGAACGGATTTGCTCGTGCTGGGCGCGGTCGAAGCCGTTTTGCTCCAGCAGTTCGTGGAGCGACGCACCGTCGGTCTTGCCGGACTTGCCGCGCGGCATGAGGGCGTCGAAGAGCGTTTGGACCATGCCGCGCAGCTCGGGCTTGGTGCGGCAGGCGGTGGCGAACTTGTCGAGTTCGGTGCGGCGGCTGGCGGGCAACTCGGAGCGATCAGTGCGGAGGAGCTTGGGCAGGACGAGCGCGTAGTAGCCGCTCGGCATGAGCGCATCGTCGTCGGTCAACAGCGTGGCGAAGGTGCCATTTTCGTTGATGGCGTAGTCGAAGACAACGGGGTCCATCGCGAAGGGCAGCGAGGCGCTCAGCTCGCGCTTGGTCTCGAGCATGATCTGCTGGAGACGCGCCTGGGCTTCCAGTTTGCGATGCGGCGCGAAGATGAAACCCATGCCGCCACCGGACATGCCGCCGAGCATCCAGAAGCCCCAGAAGTCGCCGCCGAACTCCGCCTCGCACTTGGCGATGAGCTGTTCGGTGAAGTAGTTCGAGGCCCAGGGAATGATGGCCTGGAGCGGTTGGCGGAAGTTGCGCGTGGTGGCCGCGCCGAGGGCCTTGATGTCGCCGCGCTTCAGGGCGGAGATCACTTCGTCCAACACGCTGAGCGCGTCCTGGCGTCCGGCCCATTCGGCGCTGGAGCGGAGCAGGTATTTCTCCGTCACCATTTCGAGGATGGGACCGACGTTCTGGGCCATGCCGCCGTGAACGACGACGAGGGAATCCATCAGCGCCTTGCGCGCGGATTCGGGGATTTCGTCGCGGCTGAAGACGTGATGCACGGGCATGAGCCGGCCGCGCGAAATGCCGAACTCGGGATCGCCGTCGCCAGAAGGCACGCCGGTGATGAGCTTGATGCCGGGCCAGACACCGCCGGAGTCCTGCCAACCGCCGCCGGAACCGCCGAGCCATTCGCCGAGCAACGCACGAGCGAGGACGAGGCGGCGTTCCGACTCTTCCAGTGGACCGGTCAGCGACGCCGCTTGGCCGGTGGCGCGCATGCACACGCTGATGAGCGAGCCGAGCAGGTTAGTGCTGACGGCGAGGCGCGAGCCTTTGGGGATATCGTTGACGTTGGAGACGATTTCCAAGCCGCGTCCAGGTCCGACGATGCGGGCGAGCAAATCGCCGAGCGATTGGCCGGAGCCTTCGATGCCCGGGGGCACGATGCCGGAGGCGATGACGGCGGCCTTGAGCAGACCCAGGTAATCCTTCGCGAAGTCGAACACGTCGCCGAGCGCGCTGATGTCGGCGGTCGCACCAAGGTCCACCGAAGTCAGGCGCAGCACGGGTTCGTCGATGACGCGGAGCGAGGCGTTGACCGGCGGACGCGGGGCGGCGTCGCGGCCGTGGACGCCGAGATCGACGGAGATGTTGATGACCTTGGCGCCCTCGGGGAAATCCATGCCGAGGAAGAAAATGTCGGACCACGCCGAGTGCGTGAGGTCCATGCGCACGGGCGTCTGTTCGCGCAGGATCGGGAAAGTGCCGTCGGCGCAGCGCTGGAGCAGCTCGGGCCGGATGCGGAGCGGCTGGTCGGCCGGATGGCCCATGCGGAACATCCATTGGTTGCCGCGCACGGTGCGGACGCTGCGACGGACCTGATCGGCGAGCGTCTGGAAGGCCAATCGGTGGTAGGCGGCGGCCAAGGCGGAACAGAGGCCGTCGCTTGGGCCGTGGGTTTGTTGGTCGGCGAGGAAGGTGTCGATGGCTTCCTCGAAGCGGCGGTGGAGGAGCTGCTCGAAACCGTGGAACGGGATGAGGGCTGGAGCCGAACAGGCGGGGGCGCCTGTTTCACTGGCCACAGGCGAGGGCTCCTGTGCCACTAGCTTCGCCGGCAGATGAAAGCGATGGATCGCGGCGAGGAAGAACAGCGCGCGGACGCGTTCGTAGAGGTTCTCGGCTTGGCGGCGGAAGGCGTCCAGCTCGGCGCAGGCGTCAAGCAACTGCGGCACGCTGGCGGCCTGGGCGAAGGCTTCGAGCGACTGGTTGCGGACCGCGTCGTCCTGCGAGGTGATGATCGAAATTAGATTCATGGCCTTGGCGGAGCGGGTTGGACTCAGCGGTTGGCCAACAGATCGACAAGGCCGGTGAGGACTTCGTCGCGGTCGCCGCCGGAGAGCGCGAGCGCCATCTGGGCGGTGAGCAGGCCGTATTTGTGGCCGATGTCGTAGCGGCGACCGTCGATCTCCAGCGCGAGGTAGCGTTCGGAACGCGCGGCCTTGGCCAAGGCGGGGCTGAGATGCACGCCGCCCTTCGCGCCGTAGAGGCCGACCAGTTCGTCGAGCAGGTGGAAGACGCTCGGCGTGAGGACGTGCATCCCGAAGAAGCAGAGATAGTGGCCCGCGCGCAGGCCCGGAACGATCAGTCGTTGCTCGGCCTCGGTGGGCGTGGGCTTCTCGATCACGGCCTCGACCTCGTAGAGGTGCTGGCGATGACCGACCAGGTGGCCGCCCACCGCGCCGTAGTAGGGCAGCTTGCTCTCGTGGGTGGATTGGACGGCGGAGACGATGCATTCCTCCGCGCTGGCCACTTCGATCAACTGCTGGGCGCAGTTCTTGGCCGTGCGGCTGAGATAGACGTGGTCGCCCACCATGAGCAACGCGGATTGCCCGGCGGTGAAGTCCTTGGCGAGCCAGACGGCATGCCCGTAGCCGAGACGCTCCTGCTGTTCGAGAAAGTGGAGCCGCCCGGCGTGCTGGCCGGCGGCGGCACGATAAGCGGCTTCGTCGCCGGGCTGGATGACCACGGCGATCTCCTCGATGCCCGCCTGGAGGGCTTCCTCGATGATGACGGCGAGGGCGGTCTTGGCGACGCCGTCACGGTCCACGAGGGTCTGGAGGGGGAGGGTGCGCTGGTTCGCGCCGGCGGCGGTGATGATGGCTTTGCGGATGTCCACGGTGTTTCCTTCTGGTTTCAAAACCTTTCGGGAGGCTCACAGAGCGACTTTAGGGCGTCAACGCGCCGGGTCGCCCAAGGCCATCCTAATTCTGCACTAGGCCGAGGAGCCCCGAACCCGGAGAGTCCGAGGCTCCGGCGTTCTTTGCTCTCGTGCTCGGCGGCGGGGCCTTCCCATACTCGGGACATGGTCCATGTAGGCATCGGTTACGATGTGCATCCGCTGGTCGCCGGGCGGAAACTCATTCTCGGCGGCGTCGAAATCCCCCACACGAAGGGGCTGGACGGGCATTCGGACGCGGACGCGCTGATGCACGCGGTGACGGACGCGATCCTCGGAGCCATCGGCGAGGGCGACATCGGGCATTTCTTCCCGAACACCGATCCGCGCTGGAAGGGCGCGCCGAGCTCGACGTTCCTCAAGGAAGCCGCCCGCCAGGTGGGCTTCCACAACGGCCGCATCGTCAACGTGGACGTCTCGCTCGCCTGCGAGGCCCCGAAGATCAAGCCGCACATCGACAAGATGAAGTTCGCCATCGCCGAGGCCCTCGGGATCAACCCCAGGCGCGTCGGCATCAAGGCCACCACGAACGAGAAGCTCGGCTTCATCGGGCGCGAAGAAGGCATCGCGGCGATGGCCGTGGCGGCGGTGGACCTCCCGGATTGATACGCCATGCACAAATCGGAAATCGGTTGGACCCTGCGGCTGGAAGACGGCACCAAGCTCAGCGCCTACGCGCAGCACCGCGGCAGCGAGTGGTTGATCTTCCACCAGACGAAACGCTTCGAGAACTGGGAGCCGGTCAAGGACCCGCCGCTGGAGGATCTGCTGGAGCTGCTGGACGCGGTGCGTCGCCGCATCGCCCGCAACATGCTCCGACCGGAGGAGGAAGGCCGCCTGCTCAAGCGCATCCGCGAACGCTACCCCGAGGCGAAAGTGGAATGACGAAGCCCTAGGCCAAAGACCGAAACTGGGGTGGAGGGTTGCGCGGCGGCGGATTGGGCTTAGACCCTTGTGGCTTCGGGTCAGCCGAAACCATTCCATGAAAAACGCCCCGCTCATCCTCATCACCCCAAGTGTCGAACCGAAGGGCAACGAATTCGACGATCCGTCGCTGAGCCTTTCGGACTGTTACGCGCGCTCCGTGGTCCGCGCCGGAGGCATCCCTTGGATCATGAGCCGGGAAACCGATCCGGCTTTGATCGCCGAGTCGGTCCGCCGAGCCGACGGCGTGCTGCTGACCGGCGGCGAGGACGTGAATCCCGCGCTCTACCGCAAGAGCACTCCGGCCAAGCTGGCCGCCAAGTTGGGCACCTTGGACCTCCCGCGCGACTTCGTGGAAGTGATAGTCATCGACGAGGTGTTCCGCCAACAGAAGCCGCTACTCGCCATCTGCCGCGGGCACCAGATCCTGAACGTCGCCCTCGGCGGCACGTTGCTGGTCGATATTCCCACGCAACGTCCCGAGGCGCTGAAGCACAACCGAAGTGACCTAAAGGATGAACCGGTCCACGACGTGCGGCTGGAACCGGACAGCTTGCTGGCTCCGATCTGGGCAACTGGTGCGGGCAAAAGATCCGCAAAAGCCCCGATTTTCCGGGTCAACACCGCCCACCACCAGGCGGTGGACAGAGTCGCGTCACCGCTGCGCGTGACCGGCGTCTGTCCCGAGGACGGTATCGTGGAAGTGATGGAGCTGAAGGAGCCGTTGCTTCCCTATTTGCTCTCGATACAGTCCCATCCGGAACGATTGGTTGACCGATCCCCGGGATTCTTGGAACTTTTTCGGACATTTACTCAGTCGTGCAAAATACGCGGCCACTAACTCTATGAAGGCAAAGGTCATGGTCGTTGACGACTCGGACGAAATCCGGGTCTTGGTGAACACTATTCTCCAGCTCGGAGGCTATGATCCGTTGCTCAAGGCCAATGCCGCGGAGCTGAAGGAAGGCCTTTCGTCCGGTCCCCAACCCGACATCGTTCTGCTGGACCTGGTTCTGCCCGATGGCGACGGACTGGAGCTGTTGCCGCAGATCAAACGCCAGTGGCCCGAGACCGAGGTGATCGTCCTCACCGGCTTCGCCACGTTCGACCTCGCGGTCGAGGCCACCAAACGCGGCGCCTACCATTTCCAGGCGAAGCCCTTCGACCACAAGTCGCTCCTCATCATGATCGAGCGGGCGCTCGAGCATAAGCGCCTGAACGATGAGGCCAGCTCCCTCCGCCGCGCGCTCTCCACCATGAGCGGCGGCATGTCGCCCATCTTCCAGAGCCCGGGGATGAAGAACGTCCTCCGCACGCTCGAGCGCATCGCCCCCAGCGACGTCTCCGTCCTGATCGTCGGCGAAAGCGGCACCGGCAAGGAAGTGATCGCCGATCTGATCCACGCGATGAGCCCGCGCAACAAGGGCCCGATGGTGCGCGTGAACTGCGCGGCCTTCCCGCGCGAGCTGATCGAGAGCGAGCTGTTCGGCTCGATGAAGGGTTCCTACACCGGTTCCACCCAGGACCGCGACGGGCTCTTCCGTCAGGCCGAGGGCGGCACGCTCTTCCTCGACGAGATTTCGGAGATGCCCGTGGACACCCAGAGCAAGCTGCTCCGCGTGCTCCAGGACAAGGAGGTCCGCCCTGTCGGCGGCAAGGCCACCTACAAGATCGATTGCCGCGTGCTCGCCGCCACCAACCGGCCCGTCGAACAGGCGATCAAGGACGGCAAGCTCCGCGAAGACCTCTACTACCGCATCAGCACCGTCAGCGTCTCGCTGCCGCCGCTGCGCGACCGCCGCGAGGACATACTCCCGCTGGCCAACGCCTTCCTGAAACGCTTCGCCGGACAAGCCGGCCGCGACATCCAGGGCTTCAGTCCCGCCGCCGCCGAGATGCTGCGCACCTTCGATTGGCCGGGCAACGTCCGCCAGCTCCAGAACGAGGTGCAGCGCACCGTGCTCATGGCCGAGGGCAACCTCGTGGACGTGCAGGACCTCTCCATCACCACCGTGCTGAATCCGGCCGAGGTGGAGGACCTGACCCTGATGGAGGCGATGGAGCGCAACACCATCGTCCAGGTGCTCAAGGAGACCGGCGGCAACAAGCTCGAAGCCGCCAAGCGCCTCGGCATCGGCCGCCAGACGCTCTATAACAAGATCAAGATGTATTCGATCGAGACCTGAGCGGCGGCGCTCCTCGGAATCGTTTTTCCAACCAGGCGGGTCTTCGGACCCGCCTTCTTGTTTTGGAGGCCCGCCTCTTTCCCGTTCCCCGCGATCCTCGCGCCTGACACACTTTCCCACCAACGATGTCGATGCCCTTTGCCCAGCTCCTGGCCCAGCCCGGCCCCTTGCTCGCGCTCGCGCCGATGCAGGACGTGACCGACCGGCCGTTCTGGGGATTGATGGCGGAATATGGCGGGCCGGACGTGTATTGGACGGAGTATTTCCGCGTCCACGCGGTCTCGAACCTGGAGCCGTGGATTCTCGACGCCATCAAGCGCAACCCCACCGGCAAACCCGCCATCGCCCAGCTCATCGGGAACGACATCCCGTCGCTCGTCCGCAACGCCAGGAAGCTCCAGAAGCTGCCCGTGGTGGCCATCGACCTTAACCTCGGCTGCCCGGCTCCCGTGGTCTATCGCAAGTGCGCCGGCGGCGGGTTGCTGCGCGAGCCGGACAAAGTGGATGCCATTCTCGGCGCGTTGCGCGACGCGGTGGAGATCGCCTTCACGGTGAAGACGCGCATCGGCTTCGACGACCCGGCGGTCTTCGACCGGTTGCTGCCGATCTTCGCCAAGCACCGGATCGATCTGCTGACGGTCCACGGCCGCACGGTGAAGGAGATGTATCGGAGCGAGGTCCACTACGAGTTCATCGCCCGGGCCGCACGGGAGCTGCCCTTTCCGGTGCTGGCCAACGGCAACGTCTATTCCGCCGCCAAGGCCGCCAGCGTGCTGGGAGCCACGGGCGCGCGGGGCTTGATGATCGGGCGCGGCGCGATCCGGAACCCGTGGATGTTCGACCAGATCCGCCAACACCTGCGCGGCGAACCGCTGCGGCATCCGACCGGGCGCGACGTGCTGGCCTACGTGGAGAAGCTATGGGAATCCACCGCGCCGCCGGTGGTGAAGGAGAACTCGCAGACGCAGAAGATGAAGAAATACATGAACTTCATCGGGCTTGGCGTGGAGCCGACCGGGAAGTTCCTGCACGACATCCGGCGCGTGGCGACCAAGGCCGATTTCTTCGCCGCCTGCCGGGAGTTTCTCGACCACGACACGCCGATGACGCTGGACCCGTTCCAACTGGAGCTGAAGGAAACCGACGTGCTCGCGGGCGAGCATCTGTAGGCACCGCCGCTTCGGAGTTCAGTGTTCGACGTTCAAAGTTCGGAGTTTCCCGAAACTTCGAACGCGGAGCCGCCAAGCACTCACCTCGTGGCGGTGATGTCCTGGAGCGCCTGGAGGAGCTGGTCGTTCGTGAACGGCTTGTGGAGGCGGCCCTTGAACCCGTAGTCGCGGTAGTTGGCCATGACCGGATCGTTCGAGTAGCCGGAGCAGACGATGATCGGGAGCTTGGGATCTTGGTCCAGCAGCAGGCGCGTGGTCTCCACGCCCCCCAGGCCGTTGGGAATGGTCAGGTCGAGAATGGCCAAACGGAACGGATCGCGGTGCAGCGCCTCGGAAAAGAGCTTCAGCGCCTCGTCGCCATCAGCGGCCGTGGTGGGACGGAACCCGGCGCGTTCCAGCAGCAGGCTCAACAGTTCGCGGATGGTCGGTTCGTCGTCCATCACCAGCACGCGCAGGCTGGGCGGCGGCGGCGCGCCCGGTTCGCGCGGCGCGGGCGGTTCCAGCGACGTCACGGCCGGGAGGAACACGTCGAAACGCGAACCTCCGGGAGACGAGTCCACCTGGATGGTGCCGCCGTGGCGGCGGACGATGGAATGGCAGATGGCGAGGCCTAGGCCGCGTCCGCTGCCCTTCGTCGAGAAATAGGGGTCGAAGACCTTGGAGACGATGTCCTGGGAAATGCCCGGGCCCATGTCGGTCACGGAGATCTGGACGTAGCGGCCGGGAGCGAGGCGCACGTTGCGGCCGGGCTTGATCTCCACGTTCTTCGCGAGGAGCACGACGCTGGTGTTCGGCGGGCTGGCTTCCCGTGCGTTGAGCAGGAGGTTCTCGACGACCTGGAGGATCTGCACCTCGTCCACGTCGGTCATCCACAGATCGTCGCCAATCACGAGATCGAGCAATCCGGCGGGAAGGCCGATGCGTTCGGGCTGCACGCCCAGGAGCGTCTGACGAAGATTGATGACCGCCTTGGCCGGTTCGCCGCCCTTGGCGAAGGTCAGCAACTGGCGGGCGAGGCGGCCGGCGCGCTGGGTGGCGTCGAGCGCCTTGCCGAAGAACCCGGCAAGCTTGCGGTCGTTCGGCACTTCGCCCTGCGCGAGGGAGATGTTGCCGATGATCGCGGTGAGGGCGTTGTTCAGCTCGTGCGCGATGCCGCCGGCAAGCAGGCCGATGGATTCGAGTTTGCTGGTGCGGAGGCGTTCCTCGAGCTGGCGCTTGCGCTGGGTGACGTCGCGGATGAAGACGAAGATGCGGGTGTCGGCTTCCTTCAGCTGCGTGGCGGTGATGTCCACGTCCACCCATTTGCCGTCCTTGTGGCGGTAGCGGGTTTCGAGATGGGCCGACGTGTGGTTTCCGAGCGTGGACAGAAGCCGCGCGACCTGCGGGTCGGGGTCCTCGATGACGGCGAGGTTCTTCCCGATCAGCTCCTCGCGGCCGTAGCCGATCAAGCCGGTGAAGGCCGGGTTCACGTCGAGGATCTCGCCGCCGGAATTCATCACGATGAAGCCGTCGGGCGCGGCGTCGATGATGCGGCGGTTGATGAGCTGGACCTCGCGGCGGCGGAGGATCTGGCGGACGTGCTCCTCGGCAACGGTGAGGCGGATGCGGAAGGCGGAGACGTCGAGCGGCTTGGAGACGTAGTCGTTCGCGCCGGCCGCGAGCACCTGCCGGAGATCGGCCGCGCCGCTGCTGCCGGTGACGACGAGGATATAGACATCGTCGCCCCAGGGCTGGCTGCGAATCCACTGGCTGAAGCCCAGGCCGGACATGCCGGGGAGCTGGAGATCGAGGACGACGAGGTTGGGCACGTTGCCCGCGCACCAATGCTGCGCCTCCTCCGCCGCGCCGAAGGTCTGCACCTCCTCATACCGCTGCGAGAGGACGCGGCCCAAGATCAGCTTGGACGTGGCGTCGTCCTCGACGAGCAGGACGCGGAGTTGGCGGTTGGCGTGGGTCATCCTTCGATCCCCTTCGTCGGGGCGAGTTCTCGGGTCAGATGGTCGCGGACGCGGCGCAGTTCCTGGTCGAGGAGCTGGACGCGTTCCTGGACGGCGTCCCATTCGGCGCCGCTGGGCAGTTCCTCGATCTGTCGGCACACGGCGGCCACGCGGTCCGCGCCGAGGGTCGATCCGGCGGTGCGGAGGGCCTGGACCGTGGGGACGATGCGCTCGTGGTTCCGGGCATTCAGGGCATCTTGCAGTTCCGCCGTGCGGCGGGAAGCCTCGTCTTGGAAGGAGCGGGCCAGTTCGGCGAAGAACAGCTCGAACTCCGCGCCTTCGCTGATCCTCAGCGCGTCGATGACGGCGGGGTTGATCGGCGCCTGCTCCGCCGGCGCGGGCGGCAACGGCGTTTCCGCCACGGGCACGGGCGCGGACAGGAGGTTGGCGCGCATCCACGCGGCGATGCCGTTGTAGGCGGTGCGGACCTTGACGATGAGCTCGGGCACGCCGTCCAGCGAACCGCCGACGGCGCGGTGCTCGATGTCGCGCAGCTCGGGCACGAAGCCGACGACGCCGATGGAGTTGCTCGCGCCGCAGGCGGAATGGGCGATGCGGCGGACATCGGTCGCGCGGCCGGCCTCGGCGGCTTCCGCCAGCTCGGCGAATTGGCCGTCGGTCTGGTCCACATACATCTTCACCAGCTCCTCGATGATCGTCTGGTCGCCGTCGGTCATCTCGTTGAGGCGGTCCAGATCGAGCCCCTGGGGCGGGCCGGAGGATTCGGGGGGAGCGGCTTCGGCGGTGGCCACGGGAGCACCCGGGGTCGCCTGCCAGCCTTCGGCCAACGGCGGGCTCGGGGGCTCGGCGATGAGGCGGTCGATGGTGGCCTTCAGTTCGTCGGCCAGCACGGGCTTGCCGAGAAAGTCGTCCATGCCGGACTCGAAGCAGAGCTCGCGGTGCTTCTCGCTGACGTTGGCGGTGAGCGCGACGACGAGGGTGCGCCGCGCCTCGGGCGTGCGGGCGCGGGCGCTTTCGTTGGCGCGGATCTGGCGGGTGGCCTCGAAGCCGTCCATCACCGGCATCATGCAGTCCATCAGGACCACGTCCCACGGCTCGCGCTCGACGGCGAGCACGGCTTCCTGGCCGTTGTTGGCGGTCTGGACGAAGTAGCCGAGGCGCTCGAGCTGCTTCATGCCGACCTTGCGGTTGATCGGGTTGTCGTCCACCAGCAGCACGCGGTGGCGCGGGGCTTCGCCGTCGAAGACGAGCGGCACGTTTTCCGGAGAGGGACCGGTGGAGGAACCCTTGGGCCGGGCCACGGCGAAGGCCGATTCCAGGCAGCGGCGCAGGTCGGCGACGCGGAACGGGCGGGACACCACGCCGTCGATGCCGTTGGCCAGCAGCGTCTCTTCCGACGGCGGCAGGCTGCTGTCGGCGATGGCCACGAGCTTGAGCGGGGAGGTGAATTTCCGGTTCAAGATCCGCCGGGCCAGATCGAGGTTGTCCGGCATCGTCTTGAGGTCGAGCAGGACCACGGAGGTCTGGCGCGCGGAGGCCTTGTTGAGCGTGTCCAGCTCCTGCCAGAGGGCCGATTCGTCCACGGCGATGCAGGTGCCGCACCAGTCGAGCATCTTGGTCTGGAGCAGATTCGAGCCCTTGGGCCGGTCCTGCACGAGGTAGGCGTGGAAGCAGTTGAAGACGGTGCTCGGCGTGTCCGCGTCGGCTCCGGGGACGCTCTCCACCGGCAGGGTGAACTGGAAGATCGCGCCACCGAGCGGCCCGGGCTGCACGGAGAGCTCGCCGCCCAGCGCGGTGACGAGCGACTTGGCCAGAGCGAGGCCGAAGCCGGAATCGCCCCGGCGCGGATCGGGCCCGGGACGCCCCGGCTCGAAGAAGGTTTCCAGCGCCTCGGGCGCGAGCTTCGTCCCCGTGTCGCGCAGCTCGAAGACGAGCGTCCCGCCCGCTCCGGGACCGGTCTGGCAACGCGCCTGCACCACGATCTGCCCTTCGCGCGTGTGGTCCAGACAGTGGCCGATGAGCTTCTGGAGGACGACCGCGAGGACGCATTCCTCGGCGCGGACCATGTCGGTGGCCGGGGAAGGCGGCCGGGACCGGATCTCCGTGTGCTGGCGCGCGGCCCGTTCCTCGTGCGCCTCGATGGCCTCGTCGATGAGGTCGCGGACGGAGAAGACCGCCTTCCAGCGCGGCGGCGCTCCCGTGGCCAGGGCGGCCCAGGCCTCGGCGTCGGCCATGAGGCTCTGGATGCGGCCGGCGTGCTGCGCGGCGGCTTCCAATGCCGCACGCTGCTTGGCCCCAAGCGACGATTCTGCCAACTGCCCCAGCAGTTGCGGCAACGCCTGCACCGGCTGCCGCAGCTCGCAGGACAGGGAATGCAGCAGGGCGTCGGCGGGGACCGCACTGAACCCCTTGATGGGCACGGGCACTTCCATGTTCGTCTTCAAAGTTTACGTCGGGCGGCCCCGCGTCCCGTCCAACCGGGACGGGAGTTTGACATTGCGAGAGACACGCATTTCTCTCCTCCCAACGGATTTCTACGGAATCTTTTAAGCGCCAATTATGCCCCGACTCACCGTCCTGCCCGCCAACAAGTCAGCTGAAGTGCCTGCGGGCGAACTCCTCATCGAAGCCGGCGAACAGGCCGGAGTGGAGATGGAAGCCGGTTGTTTCAACTGCTCCTGCGGCACCTGCGTGGCCGAGGTCGTCAGCGGCATGGAGAATCTGGAACCGCCTACCGACGAGGAGCTTGATGTCCTGGATCAATGGAACAAGGACCCCGAGAAATTCCGCCTCACCTGCTGCGTCCGCATCAAACGGGGCGAGGTGGTGATCAAGGCCGGACATTGATGGCCCGAACCTGAAAGACAGGGCCAACCGGGGTTGCCAACCCGGGGCCCTCGGAAGACAAAACAGCCCGGCGGATTGCAATCCGCCGGGCTGTTTTGTTCGTGCCGAAAGTCGGGTCAGTCCATCCGGCGGTCACTTCCGCAGCCGGAAGGATTTCGCGCCGGTGCAGTTCAGCGTGACCGTGTGGGCGGTGGCGGTGGCCACGACGGCGGTGGGTTCGTTTTCCCAAGTGGTCAGGTTCGTGGAGCGTTGCAGCGTCCAGCCCGTGGCGGCCAAGGGCCAGGAGACGACGACCTGTGAGGCGTTCTTGCGCTGGATGGTCAGGGCGGGCACCGCGCTGCCGCCATCGGTGCCGGGCACGGGATCGGACTGGAGGATCTGCCCGTCCCAACCGACGGAGACGAACGTGCCGTTGCCGTAGGCAACCGCCTTCATGTGCCACGGCAGGTCGGTCTCGACGCGAGTCCAGTCCGTGCCGTTCTGCGAATAGAGCATCCGGCCCCATTGGCTCGCGGCGACGAGGTAGCTGCCGTTCGAGGCGAAGTCCCAGATGAAGCCCGTGGTCTGGCTGTTGCGCGGCGTCCAGGTCACGCCGTCGGGCGACGTGGCGAGCGCGCCGCCCTGGCCGCCGACGACGAAGAGGCCGTTGATGTAACCCGCGCCGAAGAGGTTTTCGGACAGCATCGACTGGCGAGGGGCCCAGTTGGTGAGCGACTGGAGCGAGCTGTAGAGCATCCCCATGTTCGTGTTGCCGGTCTCGTAGCCCGCCACGACCCAGGTGCCGTTGTGGCCGATGACGCACGCGGGATCGCGCCCGCCGGTGCCGACCGATCCGGTGGTCCAGTCGATGCCGTTGGTCGAGTGGCGGAACGAGCCGTTGCCCTCGATGACGAAGAAGCGCGTGCCGTCGAAGGTCGCATCCAAGTAGCCGCCGCCCGTGTTGGCCGGACGCGGCGTCCAAGCGACGCCGTCGGGCGAGGTGATCATCGTCTTGGGACCGCCGCCCGCGATGGCGACGAACAGGCCGTTGCCGAACTCGACGTCGCGCAGGTTCACCGTGACGGGGCTGGCGACGGGCGACCAGGTGACGCCATCGGGCGAATTGAGGATCGTGCCGCCGTCGCCGACCGCGACGAACTTGCCGTTGCCATAGGCCACGCCGTTCAGGCTCTCGAGGGTTCCGGCATCGCGGATGTGCCAGTTGTCGATGGGGGCGGCGGAGGCTTGGGGGCTCCAGGCGAAGAGCAGGAACGCGGCGGCCGCGATCCAGTTCAGGCAGGTGGTTTTCATGGCGGTGTTGTTTTTTGACGCAGCCAGCGTGGCTCTCCGCCGCCACGGCCACCATGCCACTCCAGAAGGACAAAACGGATCGGCGGAACTCCCAGCGGCCTGGAAAATACTCCTTTCGGGTAAGGGGCGGACGAAGGGTTGCGCCGCTGCGACGGGAATCTCCTTTCCAATCCAGCAGGCTTGACGTTCGCTCCGCTCGGCATGACGGCCCTTCTCGAATCGCTTCGCAGCCTGCCCGTCCGGCACTTCGCCGCTGGCGAGGCGGTCATGGTGGAAGGCGGATCGGACCGGCTGCTGTTCATCCTGATCGAGGGCGCGGTCGAAGTGGTCAAAGAGGACGTGAAGGTCGCGGCTTGCACGGAGCCCGGCGCGGTCTTCGGCGAATTGGCGGTCCTGCTCAACCAGCCCCACACGGCGACGGTCCGCGCCACGCGGCTCTCGCGCTTCGCCGTGGTGGATGATCCCCGCGCTTTCCTGCAACAGAACGCCGCCGTTTGTCTCCACGTTTGCGAGCTGTTGGCCCGCCGTCTCGACGCGGTGAACAAATACCTGGTGGACGTGAAGCACCAGTTCGAGGGGCACGACCATCTCGGCATGGTGGACGGGATGTTGGACACGCTGATGCACCGCCAGCCGCGTAAGCGCGTCGCCCCCCGCGACACCACGCTACGCGACCCGGAGATCGCGGACTGAACGGCCTTCGGCCGAGGTCCATTCCGCCGTCATGGTGGCGAGATCCAGGGCGATGTGCGTGGGTGCCGGCCCGATCTGGCGGCCGGGATTGAAGACCCAGGTGCCGCCGATGCGATCGATCCACGAACCGGCTTCGTAGAACGGGGAATTGTGGATGTGGCCGCTGAGGACGATCTCCGGCCGGAAGCGCTCGATCCAACCGCGCAACGCCTCGTCGCCCGCGAACTTCTTCCCGGTCCAGCACGTCTTCACGCCTTCGGGCGGAGCGTGGTGAATCCAGAGCCAAGGACCTTTCCTCCGGGCTTCTTCGACCATGAGAAACGCCTCCAGCTCGGCGCGGGACTGGTCGCCATCCCACCACGGACAGACCGAGACGCGCCAGTCACCCAGATCGAACCCTTCGCCATCCACATGCACGCCCGCCGCGCGCGCGTGTTGCAGCCATTCGGCCACGGATTCGTCCGAAGCGTTGCGGCTGTCGCCGTCATGGTTGCCGGAGCTGACGACGAGCGGGGACTTCTTCCGCAGCAGGGTGAAATACTTCTCCACGATCGCGATCTGCACGTCCTGGTCGAGCGGCGAGGCTAGGTCGAGCAGGTCGCCGCCGATCACCGTCGCGTCGAACTCTCCCGCCCGCGCCACCAGCCAGTCGAACTGCGGGAGCGTGTAGTGGAGATCGGCGACGTAGAGGAGGCGCATGGGTCAACCTTGGGCCGGACTCTGCGGCCACCGCACGCGCTGGCGAGACAATTGATCCCGGCGGAAGCGGCCGCGGTCGGCCGCCCCCAGCCTCAAGGAAGCACGGCGCGGAAATAGCGTTCCGGGCGCGTGGCGGCTTGGGGATCGGTCACGGTGCGGAGCGTTCCCTGGAGGACGACGTTCGAGAACGTCTGCCAGGCGGTGGCGGGCTGAAGATTGGTCCGGGCCTGGAGCGTGACTGTTCTGCCCATCGGTCCGGCGAGCTGGAGCTGGAGGGCGTTGCCGGTGTTGGTCCCGGCGAAGACGACCACGGCGGCGTTGCCGGATTCCGCGCTGCCGCCAGCACCGCTGACCAAGGCGCGGTAGTTGCCGCCGTCGGCGAAGACGACCGACTCGATCAGATGGGTCGCGGCATTGGCCCCTGCGATGTCCACGCCATTGCGCTGCCATTGGTAGGCCAGGGTGCCGGAGCCGGTGGCGGACACGGCGAGCAACGCCGGAGCGCCGGGCGCGACGATGAGCGATTGCGGATGGGCCGTGATGGTCGGCGCGGGCGGCGGCGCGATGAACCGGAAGACGGTTCCGAGGTTGGCCGTGCCTCCGGCGGAGGTGGTGCCGAAGAGATCGGTGCCGCCGAGGGCCAGGCCGGCCGCAGGCAGGCGTCCCGAATCGCCGCCGCCGAAATGATAGACGGTGGTGAAGCCGGTGCCGTCCCTCGCGACGCGATAGAGCGTGCCGACATTGAAGGAACCGCCCGCACTGGTCGCGCCGTAGAGCAGCCCGTCCGCTCCTTCGACCAGGCGGCCGACGGGTTGTTGGCCTTGGGTCGATGCGTTGGTCAGGTTCACGATGACGGCGTAGGAAGAGTTCGCAGGATCGAAGCGATACAGGGCTCCCAATCCTCCGGTGCCACCGCCGCGCGTGGCTCCGTAGAGCCGACCGTCGGAGGCCTTCAGCAGCCCGCCCGAGGGATCGATGCCATCGGTGGCGTTCGTGCCGAACGAATGAAGCCGCTGGTAGCCGTCGCCAAAGGTGCCCACGCGGAACAGCACGCCCCAATCGGCCGGACCGCCGTAGGGCGTGGTTCCATAGAGCATGCCGTTGACCTCCACCACCCCGTCCTGCGGGCCGGCGCCGTCGGGATTGCCCCCGGTGAAATTGTGGAGCGGCAGGAAGTCTCCGCCATCCTTGGCCAGTCGAAAGACCATGCCGGTCGACGAACTGCCTCCCATCCGGGTCGTGCCGTAGAGCGCGCCGTCGCTGCCCAGCCACAACGGGCCGGAGGCGAGACGTCCGTCGGCCGCGATCGCGGTGAAGTCCCGGACGATCTGGAACCCTGTGCCGTTGGTCGCCAACCGATAGACGCCGCCGAAACCGTTCGCGCCACCAAAGAGCGCCGAGCCGTAGAAGAAGCCATCCTGGCCATCGAGCAAGGTGCCGGACGGGTTGAGCAAATTGGTCGTTCCCGGTCCGAAGTGGTGGAGAATGGTGTAGTTCGTGGTGTGGCGCTGGATGCGGTAGACCGTGCCGCCGCCGTCCTTGCCGCCGTCGCGGGTCACTCCGAAGAGATCGTTGGTGCCCAACGCGAGGAGCGACTGCTCCAACGTGAAGCCGTCGCCGCCGGCCGAGCTGAAGCCGAAGACCACCGCGTAGTTCGTGCCCGCGCGCGCGATCCGCACCAGCGCGCCGTCGCCGGACAGCCCGCCCTGACGCGTCAGACAGTAAAGGGTGTTGGTCGATTCGATCAGGGGCGAAGCGGCATCGAAGGCGTCGCCGAGGCTCGCGCCGAAGTGGTGGAGCAGCTTGTAGCCGGTGCCGGTGCGCCCGATGGTGAAGATCGTGCCGCGATTGTTGTTGGTGCCGCCCTGCGAGGTGACGCCGTAGAGGAGGCCGTCCGACCCCTCGAGCAGTTGGGTGCCGGGATAGATCGCGTCGTTGAACTGCGCGAAGTGCCGCAGCACCGAGAAGTTCCCGCCGTTGCGGTCGAGACGGAAGATCGTGCCGGAATCGTTCGTGCCGCCGAACCGGCTCATGCCGTAGAGGAACCCGTCGGTGCGGCCGACGATCACGCCGCCGTCGATGGCCTCGGGGCTTCCCGGCGTGGCGGCGGGGGAAAGCAGGACCTTGAAGCTGCTGCCGTTGGTGTTGATGCGATAGACCGTGCCCACGTCGTTCGACCCGCCGGTGTGCGTGGTGCCGTAGAGGAAGCCTTCCTGGCTCGGGCCTTCAACGAGGCCCGAGTTCGGCGTGTCCCCGTCGTTCTCCCCGCCCGCGAAGCTGCGGAGCACCGAATAGTTCGAGCCGTCCCGCGCGATGCGGAACACCGTGCCGAACCCCGAAGTGCCGCCCGCGGTTGTGGTGCCGTAGAGGAAGCCGTTGAACGATTCGACCAGTCCGGCCCGCGGATAGTTGCCGTCGCCGAAAGAAAGGCCGAAATGTCGCAGCACCGTGTAGGTCAGCCCGTCCTTCGACATCTTGAACACGGTGCCGAGACCGCGCGCGCCGCCCGAGTAGGTCGTGCCGTAGAGGAACCCGTCCTTGCCCTCGATCACGCCGGCGTAGGGCGTCGCGCCGCTGTTGGTGAAGGAAAGCTGCTTCAGAACGGTGAACGCGCTGCCGTCCGGCCGGATGCGGAAGATCGTGCCGTCGCCACTGCTGCCGCCGAACGGCGTGGTTCCATAGAGATAACCGTCCGAAGCCGCGAGGAGCTTGGCTTCCGGCTGGGAACCGGAGAACGCCGTCGCGCCGAATGATCGCAACTCGACGAGATTGGTCTGCGCACGGATCGACTGCGTGCAGATGGAAAGCAGAACGAGGATCAACCCCTTGCTCAATCGGTCCAGAGAAAGACACGACAGGCCCGAAAACGACACGGACGGCGGAAACATCGTCGCGAGGCTTTCGGAAATCTTCCGCCCTGTCAAACCGGCCGATTCCAAGGAGGCGTCCCGCCGCTCTCGATCTTGTCTAGAGTGCGCTCATGGACCCACAAGGTCTGAGTGGCAGACAGGGAACAAAGTCCGGGCACCGTCGATTTCACCGCAAGGCGTCGATCAACCCGTCCCGTCGGGGCAAAAAAACCGGGCCAGACAAGCTGAGGAAGCTCGAAAGGCCCGGGGAGTATACGAGTTCAATGTGGGATTACGGGGAGATTCCGGTGGACGTTTGAACGACCGACCGCCGGAAATTCTAGTGGGCCTCAAAGAGCAGGTTTCAACTGGCCCGAAATTGTCTGGCGTAATCTGGAGATAGATGTGCCACGGGAGGGACATCGGGTCAATCTGCATTTGTGAAAGTTTTCACAAGATGGGTTAACCGGCTCTCGGCCAGCCAAATCCAATGCGCTGATTTGCGGGACCGGAAGGAATTTCTCCGGGATGGACCGCTGAAGAACGCCGGCTTGTCACCGGTCTTGGCGTCGCTCATTGTCCGCGCATGGCTGAAATCGCGAAGTTCGTCCATCACGGGGCAGCACAGGTCACACCCAGGATTCTGAAGGGGGTCCATCGCAAGCTTCCGATGCTCAAGCTGGAGTTTGCCCAGATCAACGCACCCAAGTTCCCGCATCTCGTGGAACAGCTGGAGTTCCTGGCGGATGTCGTCGAGGACTTCGCCGAGGGGGCCGGTGAGGACCTGCCCTACAGCGCCGTGGCCGGAGCCGCCTTCGCCCTGGTCTATGCCCATCGCCAGATGGATCTGATCCCGAACACCGTTTCCGAGTTCGGCCATGCGGACGACTCGGCCGTGGTCCGGGCCGTGTTGATGGAACATGAAAAAGCCTTGGCCGCGCACGCCACGCGCATCGGTCTGAGTTGGTCCAAGATCACGGTGCGGCCTTGAAGGTTGACGAACGGGGTCGCCGGCCCCTTCTTTCCTCCGTGAGCCAGGAGGTTGCCATGCGTCGTTCCCCCATTGTTTCCCCTCGTTCGTGCGGGTTCACGCTGATCGAGCTGCTGGTCGTCATCGCCATCATCGGCATCTTGGCCAGCATGTTGTTGCCCACGCTCGGCAAGGCCAAGGAGCAGGGAAAGCTGATCAACTGCATCAGCAATGTCCGGCAGATCGGAATGGCGCTCGCCCTCTACCAAGGCGACTACGCCGACCGCTATCCCGAACAGAACGTGCTCGGAGGCCATGACGGAGCTCCCGCGCTCGCCAACGTGATTCCCCGGGCGGTGGATCGTCCGTTGTATGCCTACATCCGGCCTTCGGCGGTATTCCGCTGCATGTCGGACCAGGGCCAGGGGCTCATTCCCGGGTCCGCGCCCGACCAGCAGTTCAAGCCTACCCGCTACGAGGCGCTGGGCATCAGCTACGACTATAACGAGGGCGAGCTTTCGGTGCCTGCCGGAGGCGGATTTCGCCGTGGCATGGCGGGCACCTTGGCTGGCAAGCCGACGTCCTGGGTGCCCGATCCCACCAAGTTCATCGTCCTCCATGAACCGCCCGCGCGGATCTACGGCAACGCGCTTGGCGCGGCCCAATGGCAGCAGTGGCATTACGCCATCGGTGCCACGGACATCTCCGATCCGCGCTACGTCCAGCCCAACTTCCGTTCCCCGATCCTTTTCGCCGACGGCCACGCCGCCACCCACAACTTCTCCCGGGAACTGCGGGAAAACCTCCTCTTTCCCTACGAGGAAACCGCGAACTGGATGTGGTATAAGCCCGCCAACTGACCCGCCTCCCGAACGCATGTCCGCCCCCGCCCCCATTTCCCGCCAGATCCGGCTCGAACAGCTCTGGCCCGAGCTGCGCGGGCTGGCCGCCCGCCTGTGGTCCGCCGGCTTGACCAGCAAACGCCTGCACGCCGTCTGGCGCGCCAGCGTCGTCGTCGAATGCGACGCCTGTGGCACCCGGCTGTCGGAGGACGACCTGCTCGCGATCTTGGATCTGCCCGAAGGAGCCGAGCCGCCCGTCGGCCGCCTCCAGCGCCTTGCCCAAGGCTACTGCCTCAAGCCGAGCTGCGAGTCCCGCTTCTTCCGCATCACGCTGGCGCCGGACGAGGACATCGACTGGGCACGGATGTTGGCCGGCGGCACCCAGGCAAAACCGATCGGTGGAGCGGCGGCGGACCCGCCCGAAAGAACCCCGGCCCCGGCAAAGGGATTGGCGGGTTCCGGCAAGATGCGGCTCGCCTTGGCGATCCTGGCCCTGCTTGCCGCCCTCCTGCTGCGCCATTGGTATCTCAACGGCCGCGTCCCTTTCCTCAACCAAACCTTCAAGGTCGCTCCGGCGGAAGGCTCCGGACCGGCGACTCCCGCGCCTGCGGACGACCCGTTCCCGGTCCGGCCCCCGACCAACGGCTTCCGCGTGGCTCCTTGATGCCTACTTCACGTAGTGGATCCCGTGCTCGGCGCTGATCTCGACGATTCGCTGCATGTCCGGCCCGCCGGGTTTCGCGAATTCGGCCGCGCACCGCGCGAAGAACGTCTCGAATCCCGCCGGCGTGGCGATGATCCATTGGCGGCACGGCCGGTCTCCGGCGTTGCGGAAGGTGTGGACCTTGCCCCTCGGCGCGTAGGCCACGCCGCCCGGCTCCAGCCGTTGCCAGCGCTCGTCGATCCAGAACTCCACCGCGCCTTCCTGCACGATGAACACCTCGTCCTCGTGCAGATGGAAGTGCGCCGGAGGGCCGCCGCCCGGCGGCGTCACCGCCTCGACCAGCGCGAAGGCGCCGCCGGTCTGCGCGGGGCCGAGCTTCACGGTCACCTCGTCGCCGAACGCGCGGAGGGTTTCGCCGGTGCCAACGGGCACCAGCCGGGGATTCAATTCGGGGCTCATGGTTCGCTTCCGGCTTCGGAGCAGGATCGGACTGCGGGCGAAACTCGTAGCTTCGCGCCCCCTTCCCGGTCTATGGACCGGAAGAGGTAGTAACCGTTTGGCCCATGTCCCCTGAACCCATGCCCCCATCCCCGGCCCCCCACGGAGACGTGTTCCGCCTCCTGTTCGAGCACAGCGCCGACGCCATGACGCTCTTCGATCCGGCGCGGGGCGTGTTCATCGATTCCAACGCCGCTTCCCAGGCCGCGCTCCGCGCCACGAACCGAGAGCAGGTGGTCAACGCCCGCCCCGAGGACCTCGCCCCGCCGTTGCAGCCCGATGGTCGTCCCTCGCGCGAAGTCGCCGAAGAGGCCGCTCGCCTCGCCCTGGAGCGCGGCAGCTACCGCTTCGAGTGGCGGGTCAACCGCTTCGACGGCACCGAAGCGACGCTCGACGTCGCCGTCACCCGGCTCGACCAGCCCGACCGCGTCCTGCTCCTGACGGTTTCCCGCGACATCTCCGACCGCAAACGCGCGGAGGAAGAGATCCGCCACCTCAACGCCTCGCTCGAACAGCGCATCGCCCGCCGCACGGCCGAACTCAGCGCCAGCGAAGCTCGGCTCCGCACGCTCGTGGAGCACGCCCCGGAAGCCATCGTCGTCCTCGACGCGCACACCGGCCGCTTCGTGGACTGCAACGAAAACGCCACCCGCCTCTACGGCCTGGACCGCACCGCGCTCCTCGAGCTCCGCCCCTGGGACGTGAGCCCGGAGCACCAGCCCGACGGACGGCTCTCCGCCGAGGCCGCGCGCGAGTTCATCGGCCGCGTCCGCCGGGGAGAAGCGCCTGTCTTCCAGTGGATGCACCGCCACGCCAGCGGCCGCTTGGTCCCCTGCGAAATGCGCCTCGTGGCCCTGCCCGCCAACGGCCGCGACCTCGTGCGCGGCAGCGTGCTGGACAACTCCGAGCGCCACCGCCGCGCCCTCGTCCAGCAGGCCACCTACGACATCGCCGAAGCCGCCCTCGGCGCGGGCGATCTCCCCGGCTTCTACGCGCGCGTCCACGGGATCGTGAAGCGCCTGATGCCGGCCGCCGGCTTCAGCATCGCGCTGCGCGACGCCGCCGACGGCGAGGTCCGCTTCGCCTGCCGCCACGACGAGCGTTCCACCTCCGATTCCTACGCGGGGGCGGACCGCGCGATGATCCTCCGCGTGCTCGAGACGGGCGCACCCGTCCGTTTCCGCCAGGGCGATCCCGCCGGAGGCGCATCGCACCCGGCCGCGAGCTGGCTCGGCGTGCCGCTCTCCGGCCGCGCGGGCGTGCTTGGCGTCATGGCCGTGCTCGACCACCGCAACGCCGCCGCCTACGGCGACGACGAACAGCAGCTCCTCACCTTCGTCGCCAGCCAGGTCGCCCAGGCCGTCCAGCGCAAGCAGGCCGAGCTCGAGCTCCGCCGTTCCGAGGAGAAGTTCAAGATGCTCTTCGAGCTTTCGCCGCTCGGCGTTTCGCGCGTGGACTGGCAGGGCCGGTTCCTCCACGTGAACCGTGCCTTCGCCCGCACCGTCGGCTACACCGTCGCCGAACTGCTCGGCATGACCTACTGGGACATCACGCCGCGGCGCTTCGAGCGGGACGAGCTCGCCGTCCTCGAGGCCGTCCGCCAACACGGCATCTACGGGCCGTTCGAGAAACAATACATCCACCGCGACGGCCACCTCGTCCCCATCGTCCTCCACGCCGTGCTCGTGCGCGCGCCCGACGGAGACGAGCAGCTCTGGGGCATCACCGAGAACGTCACCGAGCGCCGCCGAGCCGAAGAGGCCCTGCGCGATTCGGAGAAGAACTTCCGCGCCCTCTTCGAGTCCTCCAGCCAAGGCGTCATGCTCAACGACGAGCACCGCTTCCTCGACGCCAACGAAGCCGCTGCCCGCATCTTCGGCTACACCCGCGAACAGATCGTCGGCCTGCACCCGGACCAGCTCGCGCCCGAATTCCAGCCCGACGGCGAATCCTCCTCCCGGGCCTCGCGCCGCCACATCGCCACCTGCCTGCGCGAGGGCCAGTGCCGCTTCGAATGGGTCTCGCGCCGGGCCGACGGCTCCGACGTGCCGCTCGACATCGTCCTCACCAGCATCCAGATCGATGGCCGCCCGATCATCCAGGCGATGGTCACGGACATCTCGGACCGCAAACGCGCCGAGATCGAGCTGCGCAAGGCCCTCGAACGCGAGCGCGAGCTCAGCGCGCTCAAGAGCAGCTTCGTCTCGATGGTCTCCCACGAGTTCCGCACCCCGCTCGGCATCATCCAGTCCTCCGCCGACATCCTGGCCGACTACCTCGACCAGCTCGATCCCGCCGAGCGCAAAGACCACCTGAAATCCATCATCCGCAACACCCGCCGCATGGGCGGATTGATGGAGGAAGTCCTCGTCCTGGGCCGGCTCGACGCCGGCCGCATGTCCTTCAAGCCCTCCGGCCTCAAGCTGCGCGACCTCTGCGCGCGCCTCGTGGACGAAACCCTCTCCGCCACCGAGCAGCGCTGCCCCATCCGCCTCGGCCCGGTGGGCCCCGGCTGCCTGCCCGAGACCGCCCGCGCCGACGAACAGCTCCTGCGCCACATCCTGGCAAACCTCCTCTCCAACGCCGTCAAATACTCCGATCCCGAAAGCCCCATCGACTTCGACGTCGGCTGCGAGGGCGCCGATGCGGTCTTCCGCGTGGTGGATCGCGGCATCGGCATTGCCGCCGCCGATCTGCCCGGACTGTTCCAGGCCTTCCAGCGCGGCTCCAACGTCGGCCACCGCACCGGCACCGGACTCGGCCTCGTCATCGTCCAGCGCTGCGTCCAGCTCCACGGCGGCACCATCGGGATCGCCAGCGAACCGGGCGTCGGCACCACCGTCACCGTTCGCCTGCCCGGCGTTTTTGCCGGCTCTTGAATTCGCCTTCGTCGCGGCGCTCAATCCACCGGCACGCACACCGCCACGCCATGAAGAAGATCCTGGTCATCGAAGACGAACCCGAGATGCGGCGGAACCTCGCCACCATCCTCCGCCTCGAGAAGTTCAACGCCATCGCCGCCGAGAACGGCCGCACCGGCGTCGAGACCGCGCTGCGCGAACGCCCCGACCTCGTCCTCTGCGACATCATGATGCCCGAGATGGACGGCCACGCCGTGCTCCAGGCCCTGCGCGAGAATCCCGCCACCGATTCCACCCCCTTCATCTTCCTCACCGCCAAGGGCGAGAAGCCCGACATCCGCGCCGGCATGAACCTCGGAGCCGACGATTACCTGACCAAGCCCGTGGAAAAGGCCGAGCTCCTCGCCGCCATCCGTTCCCGGTTGAAGCGCGCCGAACAATCCGCCGTGCCCACCTTCGCGCCCGACTTCTCCTCCGCCCTCCCATTGGAAAAAGCCTTTCGGCTCACGCCGCGCGTCGCCGAGACGCTGCTCTGGCTCGCCCAAGGCAAGACCAACGGCGAGATCGCCTCCATCCTCGGCATCGCCGAAGGCACGGTGAAGAAACACGTCCTGGAGATCTTCGGCGCCCTCGGCGTCGAGACCCGCACCTCCGCCTCGCTCCAAGCCCTCGAAGTCCTCAGCCGCTCCAAATAGCCGCAACCCGGCATCCCGGCTCGGTCAGCTCAAAGCCCGATCTTCTCCTTCATCCGGTCCATGAGCGGTTTCGGCGGCGGGCTGTCGCGCAGGAGTTGGCCGAGATCGTTGGTCTTGCCGGCAGTCGGCTCCACGTAGGTTTGGAGCGCGTGGGTCCAGCTTCCGCCGCCAATCCCGGTTGGCACGAGTCGGTTCAGATGCAGGAAGGTCGGCGGCACGTTGGTGAACAGAAAACGGCCTTGGGCATCCGTCACCAGCCGGGCTTGCAGATTGATGAACGGATCTCCGCTGGAGAGCGCTCCGGCAAAATCCCCATTCAGCGAAAGCTCCACATTGGGCTGAGGGACCTGCTTGGCATCGACCAAAATGCCCGTCACCGCCGCCCACGGCTTCAGCCGCACCTTCATCCCGGCTTCGAGGTCCGATTC
>CAMLMI010000014.1 GCA_946480965.1 uncultured Verrucomicrobiales bacterium
CGATGGGAATTTCCCACCGCATGAGCACATGGATCGAATCCGATGCGTCCAATGCGGTGAGCACCTCCAAACTCGATTCCCGGCGGCGCTTGGTCATGCCTCCCGGTTTGCCGCCGGAAGCCGTCGTCACCATTCAGGAGTATGGGGAAGACGTCTGGCTTGTCAGAAGAGTGCGGCCGGAGACCCAGCACAAGCTGGTGCTGATCCCGGTCATCGACCATCTCCCGGATGATCCGGAGTGGGACGAGACCGAGGCGAAACTCGGCCATCACCTTTCCGCCCGTTTGCCGGAGCCCGAGGAATGAAGCCCTTCGAGATTTATTCCTGCCAGCCCGAGGGATGGCAGGAGTCCCATCCCGCCGTCATCGTTTCCCACCCGGACCGGGCCGAGCGCAAGGAACTCGTCGAAGTGATCATGTGCACCTCCAAACGGGTCTCACGCCCTCCCCATCCGCACGAGGTCATCCTCGACACGGCCGACGGGCTTGATTGG
This sequence comes from uncultured Verrucomicrobiales bacterium, assembly GCA_946480965.1. The sequence continues at coordinate 494 of CAMLMI010000014.1, forward strand.
GAAACTCTCTGCAAATGCGATCTCATCTACGGCGTGCGCCGGGAGGACTTGAAGCAGAAGCGCGGACAGGTGTCACCCGGCCGCCGCGCTGTGCTGGCCCGCACGATCATCGCCGCTCATGGCTGGGCCGCCGTGATGTGAGGCCCGGCTGGCCAGCCATCACACCTTCAGCACCGAGCGGAATCCCCGCACGGCGTAGTAGGACTGCGCGCCGTTGTGCCCGGTGAAAATGCGGCCATAGCGGCGTTCGAGATAGAGCGCGCCACCGAGTTGACGAATGTCCTCCGGCGTCTTCACCCAACTCGAAGTCTTCCGGTCGAACTCTCCGAGCTGTTGCAGCTCCTGGTATTGCTCTTCCGTCAGCAGTTCCACGCCCATCTCCGCCGCCAAGTCCATCGCCGTGGTCTTGGGCTTGTGCTCCTTCCGCGACTCCAGCCCCTCGCGATCATAGCAGACGCTGACGCGGCCCTTGGGCGTTTCCGGCGAACAGTCGAAGAAGACGATCTCGCCCGTCTTCTGGTCCAATCCCACCACGTCCGGATCGCCGCCGGTTCGCTCCATCTCGGCAAGCGACCAGAGCTTTGCCGGATCGGCCTCCAGCCGGGCTTGGACCGTGCTCCATTGGATGCCGCGATGGCGTTGCGGATTTTTCTCGAAGCGGGCCTGCAACACTTCGAGCAGTTCTCCGCGCAGCTTCGGCGGCAGCTCCTTCTTGGAAGTCTTCTTCGGGCTCATGGTGAGCCCGAGAAGATCAAAACCGACCGGCATCTGCCGACTGGAATTTTCCTCGTCTTCCTCTTCGTCTTCTCCCCATCCCGGAGACGAGGACGAGGAGGATGACGAAGAGGAGGATTGCTCAGCGCGTCACTGGCACGATTCGCAGGTGCCGCCGTTGCGCATGGCTTCGATGGAGCAGGCCAGCTTCTCGGCTGCGGAAACTTCGCGCTTGGCCGGGGCGGCTTCGACGGTCGGCTTGCGGTCGCGGTTGGCGGAGTCGATGGACGACTTGTTGACCGTGCGGAGGTAGTAGGTGGTCTTCAGCCCGCGTTCCCAGGCTTCGCGATACATGAAGCTGGCTTTGCGGGCGTCGTTGTCGGCCAGCCAGAGGTTCGTGCTCTGGGCCTGGTCGATCCACTTCTGGCGCACGGCGGCGGCCTGGAGAATCCACGTGGGCTCGATCTCAAAGGCGGTCTTGTAGAGCCGCTTCACGTCGGCCGGCACGCGGTCGATGGGCTGGACGCTGCCGTCGAAATACTTCAGGTCGGCCAGCATCTCGGCATCCCACAGGCCACGGCGCTGGAGTTCGCGCACGAGGTGGTCGTTGGTGCGGATGAACTCGCCGCTGAGGTTCGACTTGGTGTGGATGTGTTTATAGACCGGCTCGATGCACGGGGTGGTGCCGAGGATGTTCGAGATGGTCGCGGTGGGCGCAATGGCGAGGGAGTTGGAATTCCTCATGCCCTGGCGCTGGATCTTGGCGCGCAGCTCGTCCCACGGCATCCGGGCGTTGCGGTCCACGCGCACGGGCTGGCCGCGTTCCTGTTCGAGCAGGTTCAAGGTGTCGAGCGGGAGCATTCCGCGCTGCCACTTGGAGCCCTGGTAGCTGCTGTAGGAACCGCGTTCGGCCGCGAGATCGCTGGAGGCGCTATAGGCGTAGTAGGCGAGCGCCTCGATGAACTCGTCGTTGAAGGCGACGGCTTCGGCGGAGTCGAACGGCACGCCCTTGTCGTAGAGCGCGTCCTGGAGGCCCATCACGCCGAGCCCGACGGGACGGTGCTTCAGGTTGGAATTCGCGGCGGCTTCGACCGGGTAGAAGTTCAGGTCGATGACGTTGTCGAGCATCCGCATCAACGTGGTGACGGTCTCGCGGAGCTTGTCGTGGTCGATGCGACCGTCGCTGCGCAGGTGCGCGGCGATGTTGACCGACGCGAGGTTGCAGACGGCCACTTCGTCGGGCGACGTGTTCAGCTCGATCTCGGTGCAGAGGTTCGAGTTGTGGATCACGCCGGCGTGGTCCTGCGGGTTGCGGACGTTGGCCGGGTCCTTCCAGGTCATCCACGGATGGCCGGTCTCGAAGAGCATTTCGATCATCCGCTTCCAGAGCGTGAGCACGCGGACCTTGCGGCCCCACATCTGGCCCTGTTCCACGAGCTGTTCGTAGTGGGCGTAACGGGCCTCGAACGCGGCGCCGAAGAGCTCCGGCAAATCGGGCGTGTCGTTGGTGCGGAAGAGCGTCCACGAGGTGTCCTTCGAGAGAATCCCGTCGGAGATTCCCTTGAGCCGCTTCATGAACAGGTCGGGAATCCAGTGCGCCGTGTTCATGTTGTGGGTGCGACGGCGGTCGTCGCCGGTCTCCTTGCGGAGATCCATGAAGTCCTCGATGTCCGCGTGCCAGAGTTCGAGGTAGCTGCAAAGCGCGCCGGGGCGTTTGCCGCCCTGGTTCACCGCGATGGCGATGTCGTTCGAGACCTTGAGGAACGGGATGACGCCGCTGGATTCGCCGTTGGTGCCGTGGATGTAGGCGCCGCTGCCGCGGATGGCCGTCCAGGAGCAGCCGAGGCCGCCGGCGAACTTCGAGAGCATGGAGAAGCGACGCCACGTCTCGGTGATGTCCTCGATGCTGTCGCCGCAATACAGCAGGTAGCAGCTGGAGAGCTGCGGCTTCTGCGTGCCGGAATTGAAGAGCGTGGGCGTGGAACTACAGGCGCGGCGGGACTTGTAGAGCGCGTAGAAATCGATCGCGCGCTGCTCGCGGTTCTTCTCGCCCAGCGAGAGGCCCATGGCCACGCGCAGCCAGAAGATCTGCGGGGCTTCCAGGCGGCGTTTCTTGCCGGTGGCGCGGTCCTGGTAGTGGATCAGGTAACGATCGTAGAGCGTCTGGATGCCGAGGAAGTCGAACTGGAGATCGGCGTAGGGATCGAGCGCGTCACCCAGCACACGGAGATCGAACTCGGCCAACGCGGGATTCAACCGGCCCAGCTCGATGGCGCGCGGCAAGTAGGCGACGAGCGCGCGGCGATGGGCTTCCTTCAACGCTCCCAATCCGTCGGTCACACGCCACGGCAGCGTCTCCTCGTAGATGTAGGTGAGGAGAATACGGGCGGAGAAAAAGCGCGCGTCGGCATCGACGTCCAAGAGCGACTTGGCGTTGAGCACGATGGTGTCGCGGCGTTCCTCGGCCGACAGCTCGACGGACACGCCACGCAGCAAGCGGCCGATGAGGTCCTCTTCCGGGAGAGTTAGCTCCAGGTTCAGCTTGGCGAAGGCGACGCGTGCCCGGAGGTCGGCGTGCTGGTCGGCGGAGCCGAGTTCCAACTGGGAATCGGACAGCTCGGTGGCGGACTTGGCTTCGGCTTCGCGAAGGACAGCGCGGCGGGCGCGGTGTTTGGCGTAGGCCAACGCGACCTTGCCGTGGCCGAGCTCCAGCAACGTCTGCTCGACGCGGTCCTGGAGCTCCTCGATGTGGACGAAGAGCGGGCGTTCACGGCGCAGGCTGCCTTCGATGGCGGCGCGCACTTCACGGCCGATGGTCTCGTCGAAACCGGTGGCGACGCAGGCGGCGCCGACGGCGCGTTCGATCTTGTGGCCAAGCCACGGGACGATGCGCGGCTTGCCGGCGTTGAGGGACGTTTCCCGCCGGATCACCTGCGGAAAGTCGTGGAGTTCTTCCGCGGCTGGGACGTTGAGCTTCGGTTCGGCGAGGAGCGAGGTCATGGGAGAAAAGCTGAAAGGTGCGACGGCCAAGGCGTAGTGGCACAGGCGCCCTCGCCTGTGTCGGTGCTGCGGGCGCCCCCGCCCGCAGTGAAGAAAGAGTCCAGGGACAAACCACAGATGGACACAGATTCACACAGATGAATCGGGACCAAGGCTTTCGCCGAAAGCTGGGCTGCGGCTCGTCCCATCTGTGTCCATCCGTGTTCATCTTTGGTTGAAACAGACAGGCTCCGGGCGGGGACGCCCGGAGAACGGTCACAGGCGGGGGCGCCTGTGCCACTGCGGCGAGAGGACGTCGCGATGATCGGTCGTAGGCTCATGCCCGGGGTCCGACGATGCCGCGCTGGGCCTGGTATTTGCCGGCGCGGTCGGCGTAGCTGGTTTCGCAGCGGCTGGCGCCGGCGAGGAAGAGCACCTGGGCCAGGCCTTCGCCAGCGTAGATCCGGGCGGGCAAAGGCGTGGTGTTCGAAATCTCGAGCGTCACGTGGCCTTCCCACTCGGGCTCGAACGGCGTGACGTTCACGATGATGCCGCAACGGGCGTAGGTGCTCTTGCCGACGCAGAGCGTGATGACGTCGCGCGGGATGCGGAAATACTCCACCGAGCGGGCCAGCGCGAAGGAGTTGGGCGGGACGAGGCAGGAGTCGCCGGTGATGTCCACGAACGACCGGTCGTCGAAGGCCTTGGGATCGACGATGGCGTTGTAGACGTTGGTGAAGACCTTGAACTCGTTCGAGACGCGCAGGTCGTAGCCGTAGCTCGACAGGCCGTAGCTGATGACGGGGCCGGCGGCGTTGCGGCGCACGAGGCCGTCCTCGAACGGCTCGATCATGCCGTGCTCCTTCGCCATGCGGCGAATCCAGTGATCGGGTTGAACTCCCATGTTGGAAAGATTTTTTTTAACCGCAGATGGACGCAGAAATGCGCAGATGGGGATTGGGCTCGGCGATTGAGCTTACTCTACGAGGCAAAGCCATCTCGCCCCGTCTTTTCTGATCTGCGTCCATCTGCGTTTTCTGCGGTTCAGAACCGGGTCAGATCAGGTCGTCCTCGTTGGAGTTCTTCACGCTGCCGCCGGTCTGGTATTCGGTGACGCGGGTCTCGAAGAAGTTCTTCTCCTTGCGCAGGAAGATCACCTCGTCGAGCCACGGGAACGGGTTCGTCCGCACGGTCGACAGCGTGGGCAGGCCAAGCGAGGTGAGGCGGCGGTCGGCGTTGTAGTCCACGTAGTCGAGGAACTCGCGGCGGGTCATCCCCACGCCGTCTTCCGGCATGCAGTCGGCCACGAACTCCTTCTCCAGCACCACGCCTTCGCGCATGAACTCGACCAGCTCGTTCTGGAACTCGGGCGTCCAGATGTCGGGATTCTCCGCGATCAGCTCGGTCAGGATGTAGCGGCCGAGCGCGATGTGGTTCGACTCGTCGCGCAGGGTGTATTGGAACATCTGGCCCACGCCCGTCATCTTGTTCTGCCGGTGGAGGGACAGGACCATGGCGAAGAGCGCGTAGAACTGGGTGCCTTCCATCACCTGGGTGATGCCGAAGATGGCCTTGGCGAACTTCTGCTTGTTGGCCGTGACCGTGAGATCGATGCCCATCTTCAGCTCGGGCATGTGGCGGGTGATGTAGTCGTTCTTCCGACGGATGCTCGGGATGTCGTTGAACTTCGCCGTCACTTCGTCGAGGTCGATGTTGAGCGACCCGATGATGTGGAGCAGCGAATCCATGTGGATGCTCTCCTCGGCGATGTGCCGGAGCGAGGCGTGCTTCAGCTCGGCGGCGGTGAGGTTGTCCTCGACGACGTGAAGGATCGAATCGCCCACGATTCCCTCGGCGGCGGAGAAGTAGCCCACGCCCATTTCGATGATCCAACGCTCACGGCTGGAGAGCGCACCGGTGTTCCACTGGTGGGCGTCCTTGGTCATGTCGATGACGTCGGGCTCCCAATGGTTGGCCTTCATCTGTTTGTAGATGCGGTAGGCCTCGGAATACTTGAGGGGAAGAACGTTCAGCTCCGCGCTGCGGGTGCCGTTGATCACGCGCTTGCCGTTGAGCCGTTCACGCGCCTTGGCCTTGTCCAGGCGGAAGGTTTTGTTGCGGAACTGATAGACGACGTGGCGTCCCTCTTCGCGCTCGATGAATTCGGGCGTCTGGTCCCCGCGCTCGGGGAGATTGGTGGTTTCGGCGGCGGCGATCATAGCGGGCTCAATGGGCAAAACAGGCGTGTCCACCAAGACACGCCAAAGGTTCAAGGGACGAAGACAACGCGTCCCCATCGGAACAATTTTTCGGGAAATGAACCGCCCGGCGGAACGCTCCGCAGCGGCCTTCCCATCCGGTCGTTGGCGCGACCGTCGCCGGGCTTTCGGCCCGGACTTGGATGAGCGCGTGGGAGCAGGTCTTCTGGCTTCGAGATCGTCCTCGGGCCCGCCTTACCGTGGGCGTTGGGCGTCCACAGTGGCCGATGGGCCGTCGTCACTCGTTACAGCGGCGCAACCGCGCGGGATTTGGTCCAAAAACAGCCGGAAACCGCACCCGCTTCCCTATTCTCCCCCAGCCATTGACCGGGGGCACTTCCACGCAAAACCCACTACTAATGGTGGGCACTCCAAAGAACGGCGCTGGTAATAGGTGTCCCGTCGGGAAAGGTCAAGCGACCGCTGCCGCTCTGACGGGAATTTTTGGGAAGGGATGATTTGACTCGCGCCGGGCGTTGCTCCTGAGCCGGTCCGACGGGAAAAACCTTCGCCCTTTGGCCCGGCCTTGGTGCCCGAATGAGCACCGGGCGCGAGCCCAGCGAGCTGGCTCAATGTCAGAGCCGACCACCGGTCCACTGATCGGAGAGCAACCTCGATCCATCAGTCACAGCCGGCCCGTCGCGGTGTCCAAAATTGAAGGCAATCACGGCGCGATAACGTTGGAAAATGCTCCGCGTGTCCCGCTTTTGCTGCGGCTCCGTGTTTTCTTGGAAACGAAGGGATCAAGCCATTGACATTCCCGATAAGTATGCTGAAACCGTCGCAGTCTTTTCCACGGCGGGCTTTTTCCCTGGATGAATTCTCTGACCAGATTGCTGATCGGTGCCCTGCTGATCGCGGCGGGGACCAAGTCGATGGCCGCCGTTCCCGGTCGGCTCCATTACCAAGGACGCATTCTGGTAGGCTCCACCGCGTTCAACGGGCCGGGCGCATTCAAGTTCGCGCTCGTCGATCAGCTCGGCACGGAGGCGCTGTGGGCCAACGCGCCGGATCTCGATCTGGACGGAGCGCCAGATTCCTCGATCGCCCTCACGCTCAACCGGGGCCTTTACTCGGTGCTGCTGGGGGACACCAACGTGGTCAACATGGCCCCGCTGTCGGCCGACGTGTTCACGAACTCGCCCGTCTTTCTCCGGGTCTGGTTCAACGATGGGACCAACGGCTTCGAGCGATTGACGCCCGACCATCCGCTCGGGTCCGTCGGCCACGCCCTGCTGGCCTCGACCGTCGAGAACTCGGCCATCACGGCGGAGAAGCTCGCGCCGGGGCTGCTCGACCTGACGAACATCACCGGCACCGTTTCCGCCTCGCGGCTCCCGCCGGAAATCGCGCAGGCCGATGCGCGGCTGACGGTGTTGAGCAACCAGGTGCTGGCCTTGTCGAACCGGCTCCAGATCGCGGAGGCGCAGATCGGCGGTTCGAACTCCTCCATCTTCCCCGTCGTGTCGCCCCTGCCGCAGGACCCGGCGCTGATCGGGCTCGGCTACGAACGGTTCCTGAGCGTCGCCGCGCCCGCGTGGACCGCTTCCGGCGCGGCGAACCCGCCCGCGCCGCGTCACGGCCATGCGGCGGCGTGGACCGGCACGCGCTGGTTCGTGTGGGGCGGCACGCTGGGCGGGGGCGCCTTCTCCGCAGCGGGCGCGCTCTATGATCCGTCCGAAGATTCCTGGACCGAGGTTTCGCCCATCGACGCCCCCGGGGCCCGCACCGGCGCGAAGGCGGCCTGGTCGGGCGGCGAGGTTTTCGTGTGGGGCGGCAATGGGGCGTCCGGCTTCACCAATTCCGGCGGCCGCTACGCTCCCGACACCCAAAAGTGGACGCTGTCCCCGATGGCCGGAGCCCCGGCGGGACGCGATGGCCATGCGGTGGTTTGGAACGGAAGCGCCTTCCTCGTCTTTGGCGGGCGGAACCAGGACGGCCTGCTGAACGATGTGGCGCTGCTGCATCCCGCCGGGAACTCCTGGACTACCGTGGCCCGTCCCGGAGCCCCGAGCGTCCGCTACAACGCCGCAGTGGTCTGGGCCGGGGACCGCTTGATCGTCTGGGGCGGCGAAGGGGAATCGGGTCCGTTGGATTCCGGCGCACAACTGCTCTTCACCAACGGCGTGGCCTCCGTTTGGCAGCCGCTTTCCGCCACCGGCGCGCCCTCGGCCCGGACCGTGCCCGGAGCCCTGTGGACCGGCACCCGGCTGCTGGTCTGGGGCGGCTACGACGGCGCGCCCCTCGGCGATGGCGCGTCCTACGATCCTGCGAGCGACACCTGGACGCCCCTGCCCGCCACGGGCGCGCCTTCGGCCCGGCAAGGCCACGCCGTGGCCTGGACCGGACAGGAGCTGCTTGTCGCCGGAGGCGAAACCGCCGCCGGAGCCACGGCCAGCGGTGGGGCGCTCAACCCGTCCGCCGGAACGTGGCGCGCCTTGACCACCGCAGGCGGCCCGACGGCCCGTGCCTGGGCCTCCGCCGCCTGGACCGGGGAGGAATTGCTGGTCTTCGGAGGACGCGCCGGTGCGGCTCCGCTGGCCTCCCTGCAACGCCTGGTCCCGCAACCCGCCTGGTATTTCTACCGCAAGCCATGAAGCAGAATCTCCTGACCCTCCTCGCCGGCCTCGCCGCGCTGTTCGCCGGGACGGCCCGCGCGCAATGGCTCACCCAGACGCTGGAGCTCAAGGCCGGGTGGAACGCCGTCTTCCTGCACGTGGACGCCTCCCACGCCACGCTGGACCAGCTCGTGGGCTCGGGCGCTCCCGTGCCGACTCCCATCGAGGAAGTCTGGCGCTGGACGCCCAATCCGGCGGCCGCCCAGTTCGTCAGCTCGCCCCAGCAGCCCGTCGATTCCGGCAGCCAATGGGCGAGCTGGAAGCGGTCCGACGGCGGCGCCTCCACGCTTTCCCGCGTCTCCGGCAACATCGCCTGCCTCGTCTATTCCACGGCCAACTACACCTGGCAGCTCAAGGGCCGGCCGGTCCTGCCCGCCTACGAATGGTCCACTTCGGGCCTGAACTTCTTCGGCTTCCCGACCGCCCCCGCCACGCCGCCGGGCTTCGAGGACTTCCTGTTGCCGGTGCCCGCGCTGCTCACGGGAGAAATCTTCCGCTACGCCGGCGGCGAGTTCGGCCCGAACAATCCCGGCCGCCTCTTCGCCCTGCGCACCACGCCGGTGCGTCGTGGCGAGGCCTATTGGCTCCGGGCCGACGAGATCTACAACCGCTACTACGGACCGTTCGAGGTGACGGCGGCGGCCAATGGCGAGGCCGCCTTCGGCAGCGTGCTCGGCAGCTTCAGCTTCCGCATCCGCAACCTCACCGCCGCACCGCTCACCGTTACCCTGCGCCTGGCCGCTTCGGAGACGCCGCCCGCCGGGGAAACGCCGATCGTCGGAACGCCTCCGCTGCTGGTGCGGGGCGCGTTGAACGCCACGAACCTCACCTATGGCGTGTCCGACCTGCCCGTGGGCGCGCCGCAATCATGGACCTTGGCGGCGAAGGGCCAGCCGGGCTCGGAAGCTGAGATCGTGCTCGGCCTCGACCGGGCCGCGATCACGGCGAATCCGGGCGAACTCCTGGCCGGCATCCTCCAGTTGACCGATTCGCTCGGGCAGACCCGCGTCGATCTGCCCGTCTCGGCCGAAGCGGGTTCGCAGGCCGGGCTCTGGCTTGGCGCGGCGGCCGTGACCCAGGTGGGACAATATCTCCAGTCCTACCTGCGCGACCCCAACGGCCAGCTCGTGGTCGAGACCAACGGCGCCTATGTGGTGACCGGCGTCGTCACCAACCTCACCGCCGTGCCGTCCGCCTATCCGCTGCGGCTCATCGTCCACAGCCCCGGCACCGGCCCCGCGACCCTGTGGCAGCGGCTTTACACCGGGTTCAACAGCGCCACCAACCCCGTCGTGGCCAACCAGGAATCCGCCCTCTCCGCCGCGCTGCTGGCCCAGTCCCGCCGCGTCAGCGCCACCCACCTGCCCTGGTCCGAGGCCAATCCCGGCTGGACCTTCAGCGGACCGCTGGCCCGGGGCGGCGTGTTGAAGACGACGATCACCAACGCCTTCAACGAGCACGCCTCGAACCCCTTCCTCCACACCTACCATCCCGACCACGACAACCTGAACCCCCGCTTCTCCGCCGAAGTGCCGCAGGGCGCGGAGTCCTACACGTTGGTCCGGGAGATCACCCTCAGCGTCCAGTCCCCGCCGACGGACTTCAACAGCCGCGTCAACGCCGGCACGACCCTGGTCGGCGAATACCTGGAAACCGTCCGCGTGCTCGGGCTGGCCCGGGCCGGCAACACCTCCGACACCCGCCGGTTCGACGTGCGGGGCGCCTTTCATCTCACCCGCATCTCCGACCTCCCCACCCTGACCCGCGTCCCGTAGCCGCCCACCCGTGAACGCCATGAGCCCCCTTTCCCAGACCCCGTTTCTCCAAGCCCCCACGACCATGAAACCCCGCCCCGTTTCCCTTGGCTGGCTGCGTCCCGCCGTCTGCCTCGCCCTCACGGCCGCCGCCTTCGTCCTCGGCCCGGCCCCCGCCGCCGCCCAGGCCACGCCCAACCCGCCGGAACGCCTGACCTACCAGGGCTTCCTCGTGGACGGCAACGGCGTGGCCCTCGGCAACTCCGCGCCGAAGAACTACGACGTCATCTTCCGCATCTTCAACCACGAGAGCGCGTCCGCCCCGGCCAACCTCCTCTGGGCCGAGCAGCAGACCGTCACGGTGGACAAGGGCTACTTCAGCGTCCTGCTCGGCGAAGGCGCCAGCACCGGCGAGCCCCGCCCGGGCATCTCCACGCTCTTCAGCGGGCCGACCGCCTCGGACCGCTTCGTCGGCGTGACCGTCAAGGGCCTCGGCGCGGGCGGCGCGAACGTGGACATCCTCCCCCGCATCCGCCTGCTGGCCTCGCCCTACGCCTTCCTCGCCCAGCAGGCCGTGAAGGTGGTGCGGACCGACAACGGCAACGACCTCCTCACCACCAGCGGAAACACCGTCAGCGTGAACGGCCCCGTCACCGCGAACAGCTTCTCCGGCGACGGCTCCGCCCTCAGCGGCCTCAACGCCGGCAACATCGCCAGCGGCACGCTCGACGACCTCCGCCTGAGCGGCAACATCGCCCGGCGCACCGGCGGAAATACCTTCTCCGGAAACCAAGTGCTGAACAACAACCTCGGCCTCGGCGGCTCCACCACCCCGGGTTTCCCGCTCACCTTCGGCAATGTCCTCGGCGACAAGATCAGCCTCTGGGGCCAGTCCGGAAACAGCTACGGCTTTGGCATCCAAGGCGGGCTGCTCCAGATCCACACCGACGGTTCCGCCGGTGACATCGCCTTCGGCTACGGGAGCAGCGCGGCCATGACGGAGACGATGCGCATCAGGGGCTCCGGCCGCGTGGAGGTCAGAGGCGGTATCCTCGCCCGAGGCGGCTATCCGGGCGGCGGCGGCGGCAACAACAACGGCTACGCCTTCACCGGAAACGGTGGTGACAACGACTCCGGCATGTTCAGCGACATCGACGGCCATGTGCGCTTCGTCTCCGACAACAACCTCAAGCTCAGCGTCTATCCCTCCGGCACCTACGCCCATGATCGGCTGCACGCCGCCGCCGGGTTGACCATCGACACGCCCAACGGCCGCACCGCCGAGGTCACCGCCTACTACCTCCGCATCTACCATCCTTCCGACAAGAACAAGGTCGTGGACTTCGACCGCATCAACAACGGTGTCCGCATCTGGGCCACCGGCGGCGGCTTCGGCAACAGCGGCGACTACACCCGGCAGATCGTCTGGGACGGCGACGGCAACTGGGACTCCAGCTCCGACCGCAAGCTGAAGAAGAACATCCAGGACGCCGAGCCCGTGCTGGAACGCGCCCTCAAGGTCCAGTTGCGCCGCTTCAACTGGAAGGACGAGGCCGAAGGCGCGAAGAAGTCGATGGGCGTCATCGCCCAGGAGCTCCAGCCCCTTTTCCCGGACATGATCGGCGAAACCGAGGACAAGGAATCCAAGGAAAAGCACCTCACCGTCGGCTACGCCGACTTCGGCATGATCGCCATCAAGGCCCTGCAGGAAATGAAGACCCAGCACGACGCGGAGACCGCCGCGCTCAAGGCCGAGGTCGCCGAACTCAAGGCCCAGATGTCCGACCTGCTCAAGGCCACGGCCGAACTCCGCCGCCAGCAGGAAAAGGTCACCGCCGCCGTCGAACGCTGAGATCCGTCCCCCGCGCCCGGTTCGTTGCGACGATCCGGGCGCTCCGACCGAGAAAGCCCGCCCATCCAAAGCTGAAACCACGATGAACTGGCCCATGAAAACTTTCCGCACGTCCCTGCTCGGGCTGGGACTGCTGCTCGGGGCGGCGAACGCGCCGGGGCAGATCGCCCTGCCGATCGAGTATCGCCACGTCCATCAGGGCGACGCCTGGATCAACTACCGGTCCGTCGCCGGCGTGCCGATCTCCCAGGTCGCCAGCAACCCGCCGGGCTCGAACGGCCTCCAGCCCACCGGCAACGAATCCACTGGCGTCTTCACCCCGCCCACCGCCGGACAGTTCCGCGGTGCGGTCGCCTACGGCGGCGTCCCCGGCCTCACCCTGGAAAACTGGCTGGCGGCGAGCAATTCGCCCGCCCTGCAGGCGGGCAGCACGCCGTTCTCCGGCGAGATCGCCTCGGAAATGCGCCTGCCCCGTGCCTCCGTCGCCGGGCAGGTCGTGATGGTCCTGCGCCGCGCCCAGATCGGCGCGCCCTACCTCAGCCGCCAAGTGTCCTTCGGCTTCGGCTCGGTCGTGCCCCCTCCGGACAAGGACGAATCGGGCATCCTGCTCTCCGGCGTCCCCAGCACCGCCTATTGGCTGCCGGAGCCCTTCACGACCAATAGCCACGCCGGCCAAGGCTATTACTGGAGCCCGCACGCCCGCCAGGTCTATGCCATCCAGCCCGGTCCCCTCGCCATCACCTGGCGCAAGGCCACGCCCTATTCCGCCGCCAATCCCCCGCCGGGCGGCTACGTGAACGCCAACGGCACCGTCAGCTTCCAGACCAACGGCGCGAACATCTTCCTCCTCCACACCGAGCGCTACATCGTCTCCGGCGGCGCGGTGAAGCCGCCCCGGAAGATCTACTGGACGCAGAAGAGCTTCCAGAACATCGGCCTGCCCGTGCGTGTCCCCACCGCCCGCGTCGGCGCGGTGAACATCGTTTACAACAACAATTTCCCGAAGACCGTGGACGAGGAGTATGTCGGCGTCGGCAGCTCCAATCCCACCGATGGCGGCACCAACGCCCCACTGCCGGAGCTCCGGACGCTCTGGTATGAACAGCAACTCGGAAACATCTTCGCCTACAACGCGGAGGGCCGCGTCTTCGTGGAGCTGCTCGGCGACCTGCGCCCCGACGGCCAGACCTACGTGCCGCTCGGCACCGAGATCGTCGATGTCTCCAAGCAGGCCTTCCCCATCGACGTGGCCGTCGAGCTGGGCGAACGCGTCGTCCCGCCGGAAAACGGTTCCTTGGAGGAGCTCTATCCCGAGCCCCTGCAGCAGGGCGTCGGCTCCGCCTTCGCCTACCAGCACACCATCGCCGGCGCTTCCCGCAACGAGTTCTACGCCATCCGCGAAACGCTGAACCTGAACGACTATCTCGTGCATTGGCTGGAAGAGGGCGAAGCCGGGCTCAAGTGGCCCAAGCTCTTCGGCCGCTACCAGCTCCACTGGCCGACCGACGTCTCGCGCTACAGCCACTACGTCCGGCAGGCCGCCGCGACCGACGCCGAAGCCGCCGCGACCGCCGTGGTGCTCCAGCCGGAGAACGCCCCGAACATCGAGTATCAGGACCCGCTCGACCGGCCCCGCGCCAAGTTCACGCCCGAGTTCAAGTTCTACACCTGGCTGGATGAACAGTATCCCGTCCACCGCACCCTCATCCGCTACGTGGCGGGGGAAAACGTCGCTTTTGAGCGCGTCTTCTCCTGGCTGGATTCCAGCCTGCGCAAGACGAATTTCGTCGGCGGCGGCATCGCGGGTTCCGCGCAGAAGATCGCCACCAACCTCACGGCCTGGAACACCAACTTCAACCGCTTCGACTGGCCCGAGGACTTCGCGCTGACCGCGCCGCGCGTCGTCAACCAGACCGTCGAGGTCGGCCAGCGCATCAACGCCCCGGCGGAGAGCGACATCGCCGACGGCCCCGGCTATCTCTCCGGCCACATCAATCGCGAGATCGGCACCTCCTACAACACGGGCATCTACCGCGACCCGCTCACCGCCGGGTTCGAGGCGGCCAACCTCGGCGCGATCATCCCGGTCAACGCCATCCCGGACAGAAACCGGCTCGAGGTCTGGTGGTTCCGGACCAATTCGGCCAAAGCCGGCCCCAATGCGGGCAACAACCTCCTCGGGTTCCACACCGTCCATTGGCCCTCCGTCATCGGCCGCTACACCGTGCAATGGCCCGCCTCGCCCCGCGAGATCGTCCTCGCGAGCAAGCTCGGCGGAACCGGACTTTCCACCGCCGAGGCCCTCGGCGTGATCTACGCGCAAAACGACCCGGCGCTCGACGGCTACAATCCGAACGAGGAACACGCCATCATGTCCGGCGGCACGCCCTTCGCCACCCGCGACGACCTGAACATCACGACCTCCACCAACGGCGAATACTCCTCCCATCCCTTCGTCCTGGTTGACTACCTGCATCCCGACGGACGCCCCGCCATGGCGACCTTCAAGGTGCTGCGCGAAAAGCCGGAAGCCGGCTGGGTCTTCGACTACCTCGTTTCCGCCGGCCAGCGACTGCAGCCTCCGCCTCCACTCAACTTCCTCGCCAAGCCGGTCGAGGGCAGCGGCGATTCCGCCGTGAACTACAACACCGAACCCACGGGCGGTGACGGCGACCTGCCGGGCGGCTGGACGGACGACGCGGTCAATGGACGCTACGGCCACTACAACCGGTTCACCTACCGCGACCGGAAACACGACTTCTGGGTCTATCGTGGCCCCCACGCTGGCCTTGTGCCGCTCGAAGCGGGCACCTATCACCCGGCCGACGGAACCTTCTCGGCGCTGCCCGACGCCACCGCCGTCATCGGCCAGCCCTTCAGCCACACGGTCCACGTCTCCCGGCAATCCGAATACCTCGCCATGACCGTGACCGGTGCGCCGGCTTGGCTCTCCGTGAACAGCTTCTCCCTCGTGGGCACGCCTCCGACGGGCAGCGAAGGCACCGCCAACCTCCAGCTCGTGGTCCGCGACCTCTACGACGACACCCGCGTTACCAACACCATCGCGCTGGAAGTGGTCGCCCTCGGCTCCACCCTCGCGCAGGCCCCGCTCACGCTCCTCAGCACCAACAGCCACACCGGCAGCGTCATCGCGTTCACCAACCGCGCCCCGTTCCTGGCCCGGTCGCCCTCCCCGGCCAACAGCTTCACCCTCCGGTTCTACTACAAGACGGAGCCGAGCTTCGCCTGGCCGGGGGTCGCGAATCCGCCCGCTGCGGGAAGCGTCGTCCCCTACCTCCGTCCGTTCGACGAAGATACCGGTGCCTACGTCGGTGATCCCGCCGCCAAGACCACCGCTTCGCTGGAAATCGTCTATCGCCCGTTCTGGCCCGTGCGCGATCCGAAGGATTCCTCCAAGGCCATCGCCACCCTGCCCTACGGCGGCACCGTGGCCGAACCGGCCTTCGAGCTGCCCGGCGTGCGCGACTTCAAGACCGCCCACATCCTCTACCAGCAGTCCATCGCCGCCCACATCACCAACGCCGCCCACAGCGCCGTGCTCCACGACCCCACGCGCGCCAAATATGTGGACATCACCACCCAGTTCGAGGACCGGCTCCCCGCCGGCATCCGCAGCCAGTCCTACCAGGGCAAGATCTACTTCCCCGACCTCCCGCCGCACCTCGTTGAGCGCGTCTTCGTCGATCCCAACATCGGCGCCAAGGGCAGCCTGGGCCTGATGGGCCAATACAAGAAGGAGCTCCTCGGGGAGAGCTACCTCCAGTTGAACGTCCTGCGCGGCTCGGATCTGGCCGCCGTCCACAACCTCTGTCCGGTCGCCGACACCGCCAACCGCCCCAAGTGGGAGGCCCTGGTCAATGCGCTCGTCACCCCGGTCGAGACCTTCCATGAAGACCTTCCCTTGGCGCCCGGCACCTACGTGCCCGACACCTCCCGCACCGTGAACATCGGCGTGGGCGACCTGGCCGTGGTGGAGAACGCCAACACGGCGGTCGATTCCTACGCCCTCAGCGCCACCGGTCCCGGCAGCGGCTACGTCACCCTGCTGGAGGCCAGCGGCACCGCCTTCACCCAGCCCGGCGACCCCGTGGAGATGCACATCTTCAAGGTCGGCGGCGGCCTCCATCGGGGCGAGCTGAAGATCCTCCCCTCGCCCAACCCGCTCAGCGAGCTCGTCACCTTCCAGCACTCCGCCGACCTCGCCGGCCGCTTCGACGAATACGAATACGAATGGAAGATCGCCGCGCCCGTGGACGGCTTCCCGCCCTTGGCCGATGCCACCATGTCGCGCTATCTCTCGCTGACGGCCATCGACGCGGACATCCCCCGCTACACCCTCGGCGGCGCGGGCATCCAGGCGCTGGGCGACAACTACGTCGTCATGCGCTACCGCCCGATCTCGACCAACCATCCGCTCTACCGGGCCGCGCCGACCGATGCCGACTGGTCGCAATGGACCCGCCCCGCCCTGGCCGAGGGCTGGATCAAGCGCGTGCTCGCCGGGATCAATCCCTTCAACCAGCGCATCACCGACCTGTTCAACAACCGGGTCAACACCGACGTCAGCATCATCACCCAGGCCGGTCGCCGCTGGGAGGGCGACATCGCGCTCAACATCGACACGATCAACAACTACGGCCTCATCGAGATCTACGAGACCGTTCTGCGCCGCGGCCGAGGCCTGAGCATCGAGTCCGGCTACAACTACGGACCCGCCAACGACGCCCTGCTCCTCGCCGCCGGCTACCTCAACGACCTCTACATGATGCTCGGCAACGAGGCCTGGGCCGACGCCGCCAATCCCACCATCGGCATCGGCACCGCCGACAACACCTACGGCGACATCGCCACGGCCCTCTTCGCCTTCCGGGGGCAAGTTCCGACCCTCCTCGAGGAGGAGTTGGCCCTGTTGCGCGGAAGGGACGACGTCTTCCAGCCCGGCGTCGAAATCACCCCTGTCTACAACCGGCTCGTTTGGAACTACACCCGGGGCATCGATGCCGGCGAGGTCATCTACGCCCTCAACTACAACATCCAGGAAAAGCCCGACCAGTCGCCCGACGGCAACATCAACGCCGAGGACGCCGCCCGCATGTTCCCGCAGGGCCACGGCGACGCCTATGGCCACTACCTCACCGCCATCAAGGGCTACTACTCGCTCCTGTTGAACTCCTACTTCGACTGGGTGCCGCGCATCGAGGCGGTCAACGTCCTCGGCCAGCCCGTGTCGGTGGACTACCAGGACGAACGCAAGTTCGCCGCCGCCGCCGCCGCGCTGGCCCGCGCGGGACGGCAGACCTTCGACCTCACCTGGCGCAAGGACTACCAGCCCGTCGCCACGGCCGGCTGGGCGCACTTCTCGCCCACCCGCATCAATGCCCAGCGCTCCTACATCAGCGCCGTCGATGGAGCCACGAACCATCCCGTCCGGCACTTCGGCATGGACCAGTGGGCCAGCCGCGTCGGCCAGGGCTCGTATCTGAACTGGATCGTCGGCAACGCCCTCGTCCCGCACGAGGACCCGATCCCCACGCACGAGGGCATCCAGAAGGTGGACCGCACCACCGTGCCCGAGCTCCAGGAGCTGGCCACCCTCGGCGGCGGGCTCCAGACCGCGATGGACAACGCCGAGGGCGGCCTCTCGCCGCTCGGCATCCCCGAAGGCGGCCTCGCCTTCGACATCAATCCCTATCCCGTGGTCGCCGGACAGAACGGCGCGCACTTCGAGCAGATCTACCAGCGCGCGACCGCCGCCCTGAACAACGCCGTGGCTTCCTTCGACGACGCGAAGGACGTCACCCGCCTGATGCGCTCCGAACAGGATTCCCTCGCCGAGCTCCAGAACACCGTCGCCCAGCAGGAGCAGGCCTACACCGTCGCCCTCATCGACCTCTACGGCACGCCCTATCCCGACGACATCGGGCCCGGCAAGCTGTATCCCCAGGGCTACGCCGGGCCCGATCTGATCCACTACGCCTACGTGGACCTGCCGGAGACGAAGTTCCAGGAGATCTGGAGCTACTCCAACACCACCGAATGGAACGTCCCGCTGCGCGACCTCCCGTCCGACTGGACCAGCAAGCACTACACCAGCGTCGTGGCGATCTCGCTCACGAACTCGACGGCCACGGTCACGAACATCTTCCCCACCGTCACCAACATCGTCTTCAACATCGGGCCCCACGGCTACGCCGAGAAGCCCTCGGCCTGGACCAGCCGACGCTACGCGCCCGGCCAGATCCAGCAGGCCATCTCCGAGCTCATCCTCGCCCACATGCGGCTGCGCCAGACGATCAACGACACCGCCGGGGACCTCGTCGTCTTCCAGAAGGCCCTCGACGTCTTCGCGGCCGACAACCAGACCTACGGCACCATCCGCGACATCAACACCGGGCTGCTCATCGCGGACGAGGTCCTGGAGAAGGCCAAGTTCGCCAACGACCTCTTCGAGAAATACCAGTCGTCCATCAAGAACGACATCGTGGAGTCGGCCAACCTCGTCGCCGAGGGCGTGCCCAAGAGCTTCATCGCGGGCGTGGCCGCCGGCGGCGACCTCACCTCCGCCGCGCGTTCGGCCATCGAAGCCGCCGGGTTCGTCACCACCAGCTCGCTCGACAAGATCGCACTGGCCCGCTACACGGTGATCTCAGCCTTGGAGCTGGCCGTGAACACCGCCCGTCGCCAGGCCGAGTTCCACGGCATCCAGCCGCTGGAACGCGAGAAGGAGTTGCGCAGCGCCGTCCATGACCTCGGCAACAAGCTGGGCGACATGCAGGGCCGCCTCTGGACCATCAACGAGCGCCTCCGCGAATACGACGACAAGCAGCGCGCCGTCCGCTCCCTCGTCGCCCAGGGCGACACCATCCAGGCCGAGCGCGAGATCTTCCGCCAGCGCGCCGCCGCCGTCGTGCAGGGCTACCGCACCCGCGACGCGGCCTTCCGCATCTTCCGCAACGAGAAGCTGGAGCGCTACAAGACGCTCTTCGACCTCTCCGCCCGGTATGCGCTGCTCGCGGCCAACGCCTACGACTACGAGACCGGCCTCCTCGGCACCCAGGCCGGGCGGAACTTCAAGGCCCGCATCGTCAATTCCCGCGCATTGGGCGTCGTCCGTGACGGCGAGCCGCAGTTCGCCGGCAGCAACACCGGCGACCCCGGCCTCTCCGGCGCCCTCGCCGAGATGAAGGCCGACTGGGACGTGGTGCGCGGCCGGCTCGGCTTCAACAGCCCGGACGCCTACGGCACCACCGCCTCCCTCCGCACGGAGAACTTCCGCATCCTCCCCGGCGCGGAGGGCGACGTGGCCTGGAAGGACCTGCTCCACCGCTCCCGCATGGCCGACATCCTGGCCGACGCCGACGTGCGCCGCTACTGCCTCCAGCTCGATCCGGGCAACGGCCTGCCCGTCCCGGGCCTGGTCATCACCTTCAGCACCACGATCTCGGCGGGATTGAACCTCTTTGGCCAGCCCTTGGCCGCGGGCGACCACTACTACAGCCCGAGCTCCTTCGCGACGAAGCTCTTCGCCGCCGGGGTCGCGCTCGACGGCTACATCGGCATGGCCAACCCCATCGCCAGCAGCGGCGCGGTCGGCTTCGGCGGCGGCGAGTCGCCGAACGATCCCTCGCTCGCCTTCCTCGATCCCGACGCCCTGGCCGCCACGCCCTACATCTACCTGATCCCCGTGGGCGTGGATTCGATGCGCAGCCCGCCGCTCGGCGACGCCAGCCGCATCCGCACCTGGAACGTCGAGGACCTCGCGATCCCGCTGCCCTTCAACATCGGCGCGTCGGACTTCGCCAACGGCGGCCTCTACCAGTCGGTCCAGACGCTGACCGAGCCGCTCTTCACCCTGCGGAAACACCAGGCCTTCCGGCCCGTGTCGGACGCCGCGCTCTTCACGCCGGACATCTACTACGGAGGCGACCTGCTGCGGTCGCAGTTCACCAACAACCGGCTCATCGGCCGCTCCGTCTGGAACAGCCAGTGGAAGCTCGTGATCCCCGGCCAGTCGCTCCTGAACAATCCGAACGAGGGCCTGGAGCGCTTCATCCGCACCGTGCGCGACGTCCAGCTCCACTTCGTGACGTATTCCTACTCCGGCAACTGACCCGTGCTCCCCATGAAAAGCCCGATCCAAGCCTCCCGTCGGTTCATCGGAGCCGTCGTCCTTTCCGCGCTGGCCTCGTCGCTGGTGGCCTTTCCGCCCGCGCCCCACCACGTCGTCCACGGCACCATCCGCGACGAGCTGGGCACGCCGCTCGCCGCCGGTTCCGCCACCGTCCTTTTCGAGGCGGCGTCCGGCGTGACCCTCACCACCGGCATCATCCTCGGCAACGAGCCGGGCGTGAACTACAGCCTCGTCGTCCCGATGGACGCGGGCGTGACCGAGGATCTCTACAAGGCCACGGCGCTGAAACCGACCGTGCCGTTCTCCATCCGCGTCCGCATCGGCGGCGTGAACTACCTGCCCATCCAGATGCAGGGCCGGTTCGCCGCCCTCGGCCAGCCGGGACGCAAGACCCGGCTCGATCTCACCCTCGGCGCGGACACCGACGGCGACGGCCTGCCCGACGCCTGGGAACGAGCCCTCCTCGCCGCCCTCGGCGGCAACCGCACCCTCGCCGACATCCGGGGCGACGGCGACGACGACGGCGACGGCCTCAGCAACCTCCAAGAATACCTCGCGGGCACCTACGCCTTCGACAAGGAGGACGGTTTCAGCCTGAAGATCGAACGTCTCGAAGCCGGCAAGCCCGTGCTCAAGTTCCTCGCCATTCGCGGCCGTTCCTACCAGATCCAGGCCTCCACCGATCTCTCCACCTGGACCGCCGTCCCCTTCGAGGTGGTCGGCCAGACCGCTGCGGCGGCCACCGTCCTGAACGCCACGGACACCCGGCTGCGCGAACTGCGCGCCACCCCTCCGTCCGGCCAAGGCCCCGCCTTCTACCGTCTCGTCACCCAGTAGCGCGCCCCGCGAGCGATGACGCCGCCGTCCCCATTCCCCCGACCGGTTCCCCGTGGCCGACTCCCGGTGATCGTCACGGGTGCCCTCTTGACCGCCGCTTTCATCGTGTTCGCCACCCAGCGGTGGAACCGGAACGCGGTGCCCGCTCCCGTCCCGAAGTCCGAACTCGTCCAGCGCGACGGTCGCATCCATCGGATCGGGTCCGACCAGGCCTTCACCGGCGTCATGGTCGAACACTATGCCGATGGTTCCCTGCGTTCCCGGACCACTTTCCGGGACGGTCTGATGGACGGCCCCTGTGAAGGCTGGCACACCAACGGCGTTCGCCAGTCGGTCGAATTCTTCCGCAGCGGCGTCTCCGACGGCGTCCGCACCAAGTGGCACCCCTCCGGCGCCAAGCTCTCGGAAGCCACCATCGTCGCGGGCCGGATCGAGGGCGTCTTCCGTTCCTGGCACGAGAACGGCCAGTTGGCCGAGGAGATCGCCATGGCCCACAACGAACCCGCCGGCGAGGCCCGGGCCTGGTATCCCAGCGGCTACCTCCGCGCCGCCGTCGGGACCAACCTCTCCGCCCAAACCGAACGCCGCCACTGGCGGGACGGCGAAACGCGCGTCTGGCCGGAAATCGCCGCCCCATGAAGACCCATTCGCCTCCTGCCCTGGTCCGGGGCGTCCTCGCCGTTCTCCTGCTGGCGACCACTGCGGCCCGGTCCGCCGAGACCGACCACCACGGCCTCGACGCCGGCGGCGGCCGCAGCGCCTCCGCCTCCTACCGTAACCACGGCTCGCTCGGCGGTCTTGGCGGCCTGAACACCGGCCCCGTCTCCGGCATCGTCAACCGCGCCGGATTCGCCGCTCAGTTGAACGAGGCTCCGGAGCTGCCCGTCCGCGTGCTCGAACGCGTCCCAGGCCAGCCCTTGAAGATCGATTCCGCCCTTCTGGCCCAGGGCCTCGCCGATCCCGAGGGCGATCCTTTCGCCGTCACCGGCATCGCCGCCCTCAGCGCGGCCAATGTCCCCCTCCGGCAAGAGGGCCGCTGGTTGCTCTACGAGGCCGGTCCCGCCGCTCCCGCCACCGACACGTTCACCTACCGCGTCACCGATGCCTTGGGCGACCAGGCCGAGGGCATGGTCACGGTCGTGGCGGGTTCCGGCACCGGCATCGGCCCCAGCCTGACCCTGCTCCGCATCGAGCCCGTTACCCCGGGCCTCTCCTATCGCATCTCCTTCGTCGGCATCCCCGGCCGGAGCTACCGCGTGGAAACCACGACGAACCTCGTCGATGGACCCTGGACGACGCTGAGTTTCGGTTTGGCCGGTCCCGATGGTCTTTACGCGGTCACGAACACTCCGTTGGCCGTCGAAGAGGCCCGCTTCTACCGCTCATTTCGCCAACCGTAGGCGACGCTTTCCGCCCAAGGCCAAGCAGGCAGCACCCAGAGCGATCAATCCCCCGGTGGCGGGTTCCGGCACCGCGTAGGCCAGCACCAGGTTGTTGCCCTGCACCAGCACCTGGAACTGTCCGCCCGCGCCTCCGCTGAACTCCGCAGCGTCGATCTCCACCGCCGTCGGATCGAAGCCCGTGATGCCGCTCCCGGTGGTGACGATGGTCCACGCGTAAACGCCTTGGCTGTCGAAATCGAAGACCGCGCCCGCTTGGCCGTTGGGCTGGAGGGAGACCAGCTTCAAATGGAGCGGCTTCACGGCCGTGGTCGCCAAGGTCAGATCGCCGATCACAAAGACCTGGTCGTGGCCGGGAGACCCGCCCGCAGAGCCTTCGGCCGAATCCATCTCCACCACCAGAATCGAGTCTTCCTCCAACCGCAGCGAACCCGCCGTGAGCCGACCGATCCGATCTTCCGCGTCGTCGCCGCCCGGACTGAGGATCGCTCCTTCCTCCACGATCAACGGTCCCGCGATGCTGCCCGCCCCCCCGATCTCCGCCCCGTTCCGCACCCGCACGTCTCCGCTGCCCGTGGCGCTGCCGGCCGTGTTGTCCACCACCAGCCGGCCTTCCGCTACCTCCGTGCCGCCGCTGTAGGTGCCGGCTCCGGAGAGCGTCAAAGTGCCCGTGCCCGTCTTCGTGAGTTTGGCCGCGCCGCCGCTGTCTTCGAGCCCCCCGCTGAAAGTCGTCGCCGTTTCCACGCGCAACGCCTGCGATCCCAGCAAACGGGCGTTGCCGGAGAACGTCATCGCCTGCGCCCCGCCGAACGTCACCCCGCCGCCGAGATTCACCGCGTTCCCGATCAGTCTCGGGGCCGCGTCCCGCACCGTCAGCTCCGTGTCGAAGAGGTTCAGCGCGCCCACATGGTCCTCCTCCAGCTCGAGATGCAGCGCCCAGCTCCGCAACATGTGGAGCGCCCCGAGCGAAGCGTCCGCCGCCAGCAGCCGGTATTCGCCCTCGGTCGGCAATTGCTCCAGCACCAACAATCCAGCCGTGCGCGGCGAACCCGCGACCACCACGTCCGGATCGGCCAGCCGACCATCCGGCTCCCACGTGCCCGTCAGCGGACCGCCCAACGGCGTGGTCGCATTGCCGAACAGCGTCTGCCGATAGACATGCACGTCCCCGTTGGCCGCGCCGTCGGCGAAAGTCAGCGCGAAGCCCTCCGTGTCCCCGTAGCCGAGTTGCCCAGGCGCGCTCTTCCCCGCCCGGTTCAGGAGCACGGACAAGGCGCTGCCGTGCCCCAGCGCCAGATGGAGATCCCCGTTGAACCCCTCTCCCGCCGCCACCGGTCGCAGTTCCACCGAGACCTCCGCCCGTGCGATCGGTCCGTTGTCCCCCACCACCGTCCGCGCCTCCAACAGTTCGCCCCCGTCCGGGATCGTCCCGTCCACGTCGAACCGGTAATGGAGCATCACCTGGCCCGAGACCGGCGCCACCATCGCGGCCCAGGCCACCGGAAGAACCACGAGGGAAAAGGCGATGCGCTTGTTCATGGTGAGAAGATGTGCAGGATCGGCCGCCGGACTTTCGGACCACAAGAAGCAACCCTGTCCCCGTCCGCCATGATGCGGGAACCCGCCGCCTTTCCTCGCCGTCCTCTTCCGGCCATTGCCGCCGCCGGTTCTGACCAATCGCCGCCCCGACCACAACGCCAAACCTTCCCCGCCCCGGACATTCCCCCGCCCGCGACGCCCTGCCCGATCCCGCGCCCCCCGGCGGACGGGAGAGAGTGCCCGATGAACGAACGAACGGAAGAACGGCCGATTTCTCCAATGGCCCTCACAAGACCAAATGCCAAACGGGGTTGGTGCCGGTGGTGGGACTCGAACCCACACGAGTTTTGAGGCTCCCGGGATTTTAAGTCCCGTGCGTCTGCCATTTCGCCACACCGGCCCGGTGGTTGCCTCCGTTCAAGCCCGGCCTTCCTACGCAACCCGGAAGCCAGGAGCAAGCGTGGCGTCTCGGCGGGAAAGGATCGGCTAGCGGGATTGGCCACGAAAAGGCGTAAGTGGGCGCAAAAGATTGGGGAAGGACGTCGATTGGGCCGACCGTTCAACAGCCTGCCTTTCCGCCGTATGAGGGCACGCGGCCTGCAACCGAATCGGAGAAATCAATGCGTGCGGAGGAACCTCCTCCCCGGTTTCGGTGACGGCGGCGGGCTTGTGGCTGGATGCGGAGAGAGGTCATGATGGGGCCTCGCCATGAAGCTGCTGTCCCACGTTTTTCTCCCGTTGCTGTTCGTCGCGCTTTCCGCCGGTCCAGTTGCGGGAGCGGCGGAAACCCGGCCGAAGGTGGTCGCGTATGTGCCGAACTGGATCGATCTGGAGAAGTTCGCCACCGGCATCGACTACGCGAAAGTGACGCATCTCAACATCGCCTTCGAGAACCCGACGGACGACGAAGGCACGATGTCGTTCAACCGCCGGAACCGCGCCCTGCTGGCGAAGGCGAAGGAGCACGGGGTGCCGGTGCTGGTGTCGATCGGCGGCGGGTCGGCCTCGGGGAACAAGGAGCTGACGAAGCGCTACTTCGACCTGATCGCGGACGCGAAGCGGGCGGGATTCGTCGCCCGGCTGTCGGCCTACGTGGAGACGAACGGCTTCGACGGATTGGACGTGGATCTGGAAGGGCCGGCGATCAACGAGGATTACGGGAAGTTCATCGCGGATCTCGCGGCAGCGTTGAAGCCAAAGGGCAAGCTGCTCACGTCCGCTTTGTCCAAGGGCTACGGCGGGGCCCAGGTGCCGGACGCGGCGCTCGGGCTTTTCGACTTCGTGAACATCATGGCCTACGACGGCGCGGGACCGTGGAATCCGAACGCGCCGGGCCAGCATTCCTCCATGCCGTTCGCGCGGGACAACGTGGAGTATTGGCTGAAGCGCGGTTTGGCGAAGGAACGCGCCGTGTTGGGCGTGCCCTTCTACGGCTACGGTTTCGGCGAGGCGTTCAAGAGCCGGGACTATCCCTACAAGACGATTGTCGCGGAGTTCCCCGGCGCGGAAAGCAAGGACGAGGGCGGCCAGACGGTCTGGTATAACGGACTGCCGACGATCCGGGCGAAGAGCCGCTATGCGGTCGATTCGGGCCTGGGCGGGATCATGATCTGGTCGCTGGACTATGATGTGCCGGGCGAAAAATCGCTGCTCTCGGCGATCCATGAGGAGCTGGGAAAGGGTCCGGCGAAGACGACGGCTGACGGGGAGTGACGGGCGCGACCCAGACTCCGAGGCGGGGACAAGTCGGATCGTAGCGCAGGTTTCCAAACCTGCTGTATCGCCGCACTTCCAAGTCGGCAGGACATCGGGCGGTGGCGCTCACGGAGACATCCACGCGGCGCAAGTTTGGAAACTTGCGATACAGCAGGCTGGGAAGCCTGCGCTACGGGGGAAGGCCCGAACCCGCTTCGCCGTGCGTGTTCCAAGTCCTCCCGGCCAAAACATCGCCAAGCCCGAATCGACCCGGTAGCGTCCGCGCCGATGGCTGAAATCGGCAGACGCAATTCGCTCCAGGTGCTCCACCACGCGCCTCAGGGGCTCTATCTCGACGGCGGGGAGCACGGTCCCATTCTCCTGCCCAACCGCTACGCGCCCGACGAGGTTACTCCCGGCGAAGCGGTGGACGTGTTCGTCTATCTCGATTCCGAGGACCGGTTGGTGGCCACGACCGAAGAGCCGTTGATCCAGGTGGGCGAGTTCGCCTGTCTCCGTGTCATCGGCACCCATGAAAAGGCCGGCGTGTTTCTCGATTGGGGCCTTCAAAAAGATCTGCTGCTGCCGTTCCGCGAACAGACACGGCCCTTGCGCGAAGGCCAATGGGTCGTGGTGCGGGCGGAGATCGACGAACGCTCGGGCCGCATCGTGGCTTCGGCGCGGTTGGACCGCTTCCTGGACCGGACTCCCGCCAGCTACCGGCCAGGCCAGGCCGTGTCGCTGTTGATCGCCGGTCGCACGCCGCTGGGCTACTCGGCCATCATCGAGAACGCCCATCGCGGTTTGCTCTACGCGAACGAGGTCGCGCAGCCGCTCCGCTTGGGGGAACGCCTCGAAGGCTTCGTCCGCGAAGTGCGGCCCGACGGGAAGATCGATCTCAGTCTGGACGGTTCTGGCTATCGGCGCATCGCCTCGGTGACGGACAAGATCCTCGAAGCGCTCGACCGCAACGAAGGCCGGTTGGAGTTCGACGACGACAGCTCGCCACAGTCGATCCGGATGACGTTTGGTGTGAGCAAGAAAGCCTTCAAGCAGGCGCTTGGTTCCTTGCTCAAAGACGGACTCATCGCGTTCGACGAACCCGGCATCCGGCGGCTCAAGCCCGGGGTTCCGTCGCAAAAACCACGCCCGGCGCGCCCCGCTGGACCAGCTTCCCGGCCTCCAGCACCAGCACCTCGTCGCACAATGCCGCGATCTCGGCCGGGTCGTGGCTGACGTGGAGGATCGGCAGGGGAAACGCCTCCTTCACCCGCACGAGGAACGGCAGGATGCGCTGCTTCAACCGGGCATCGAGGCTGGAAAGCGGTTCGTCCAGGAGCAGCAGGTCGGGCGCGGACAACAACGCCCGGGCCAACGCCACGCGTTGACGTTCGCCACCGGACAAGGCGCTGATGCCCCGGTCCAGCAGCCCTCCGATCTCCAGCAGCTCCGTGACTTCTTCCAGCGACCAGGCGCGAGCGGAAGCGGCGGCGCGGGTCCGGCCGTAGAGCAGGTTGCCCCGGACGGATCGGTGCGGAAACAGCGCGAGATCCTGCGGCACGTAGCCGATGCGGCGTTCATGGGCGGGCACCCAGGACCGCGCCCCGTCGGCGCTCAAGGTCCGATCTCCGAGCCGAACCGCGCCCGCCGCAGGACGGATCAAGCCCGCGATGGCGTCGAGCAGCGTGGTCTTGCCCGCGCCGGACGGACCAAAAATGCCGGTGACATGCGCGGGCAACAGTGCGTCGAGTTCCAGTCGGAATCCGCCCGCATCCACCCGGAGCTGTTCGATGGAGAGGTTCATGCACGGCTCCGGCGTAGCAGCCATTCGCTCGTCCACAACGCGCCGAACGCGATCACGGCGGAAACGATCAAGAGCGCGTAGGCCCGTTGGTCGTCGCCGGTCTGGACCGACTGGTAGATGGCGAGGGAAAGCGTGGAGGTTTGGCCGGGAATGTTGCCCGCGAGCATGATCGTCGCGCCGAATTCCCCCAAGGCCCGCGCGAAGGCCAACACCGTTCCCGCCAAGATTCCGCGCCCGGCCAAAGGCAACGTCACGGTGAAGAACACCCGCCAAGGCCCGGCACCCAGCGTAGCCGCCACCTGCTCCAGACGCGGCGGCACCTGCTCGAACGCCACCCGCGCCGACCGCACGAGCAACGGCAGCGACATCACCGCCAGCGCCACCACCACGCCGATCCAAGTGAAAGCAATCTCCAGTCCGAACCTTTCGTGGAGAAAACCGCCGATCGGCCCGCGCCGTCCGAGGAGCTTTAAGAGGATCAAGCCCGTCGCCACCGGCGGCAGGACCAAGGGCAGAGAGACCAGCGTTTCCACCAGGGATTTTCCGAACCATTGCCTCCTGGCGAGCAGCCACGCCAGCGCCAGCCCGACCGGCAGCAGAAGCAGCGTGCCGAGTGCGGCCATCCCGAGAGTGAACCGGATGAGCTGCCAGTCCTCAGCGTTCATCCGTGGAACAGGGATCGGGGACGTATCCCGCCGGACGTTCGTAGGCCCCGCCTTCGTCCTCGTCGGGCCGGGGCTCCATGCAGCGGAAATCTTTCTCCAGGGCGATCTTCAGCCCCCAGGCGGTTTCGGCGTAGAGACCAACGGCTTCATTTTCGGCCCAAGACCGGGCGGTTGTCTCCGGCACCATCACGGTCAAAACGCCGTCGGCGAAGATCGTCGAAAGCTCCGCGCTTCCCCGCGCTTCGACGCGGCAGACGAACCGCGCTTCCGGCCCGGGACCGAACTGGGTCGAATCCTCCACCGTTTCTCCCCGGGCGAGCGCCGCCACCTCCGGTTTCTGGAGCCGGAGCCGGAGGGAATTGCCGCGCAGACGTAGTTTCATGCCGATGCCGCGCGATTCAACACGGCCACGGCGCAGGGTCAAACCGCC
>CAMLMI010000015.1 GCA_946480965.1 uncultured Verrucomicrobiales bacterium
AATCGGCCGAGGCGCAGCGCATCGGGCGCAAGCTGGTCGTGCCGCCGGGGCCGAACAATCCGGTGGGCGTGGCGTGGATCGGCCTGAGCAAGCCGGGCTACGGCATCCACGGCACGCCGTCGCCGGAGCAGGTGGGGCGGACGGAGTCGCACGGGTGCTTCCGCCTGGCGAACTGGAACGCGCGGCATCTGCTGCGGATGGTGGGCGTGGAGACGCCGGTGGAGGTGGTGCCGTAGCGGCGCGTGTTGAAGCGATGAGCAACAAATACAGCTTCGCCATCGAGAGCCAGGACAAGAAGCGGGATCTGCCGCGGACGGTCATCATTGGCCGGAAGGACAACGAGACGGTCGTCCATGTGCTGCTGAAGGCGCTCGGGTTCATCCTCTTCTTCCGCGACCGGCTGCGGATCGATGCGCGGGTGCCGGACGATTCGATCACCTGGGTGCCGGACCTGAGCCAGCTCGACTACGAGCTGCGGGTGCAGCTCTGGGTGGAGTGCGGCGAGTGCAGCATCAACAAGCTGGACAAGCTGGCGGTGAAATGTCCCGAGGCGGAGATCTGGGTCATCACGCAGTCGCTCGTCGTGGCCGAGGACGTGATCCGGCTCATGGCCAAGCACGATCTAAGGCGGGGCCGCTACCAGGTGCTGGCGCTGGACGGGGAGATGTTCGAGGAGATCGCCGGGCTGACGGAGAACCGGAACGAGGTGACGTGGTTCGGCGCGGACTTCGAGGAAGGCACGATGCAGCTGGAATACGCCGGGCTGTGGTTCGACGCGCCGTTCCGCATCCTGCGGCATTGAAGCGGTGGTGGGAGGTTTGCCTCACGCAAAGGGCGCGAGGGGCGCAAAGACCATCGCCGTGCCTTTGCGGTTTTGGCGGCCTTGGCGTGAGTTGATTCCGCGTTGTTCCGCTCCACAGCGGTCAGAGCGCCTCCCACCAGGTCTTCACCAATCGGCGATGCGCGACCACGCAATGTCACCCCATCGTCCGGCAAAGAAGGCGACGCCCAGCGCGATCAGGATCGTGGCGATAAGCTGATAGGAACCCTCGCTCAGCCATCTGGTGGCCGCCCACCATCCCAGCAATCCGCCGTAGCCCAGCCCGGCGAAGAAGTGCAGCCAGTAGCGGTGCGGACCGGCAACGTAGTCTTCGTGCTGCTTCATGGATCTGGGTCGGTTGGTTCTTCAACGGACCGAGGTCGGGCGAAATAGGAACGTGTCGTTCTCCAAAGCATCGCCAGCGAGACCGAAAGCAGGAATGCCCCGACGATCAGCGGTGCCACGTCCTGACGCGATGCGAAAAGGATCAACGTGACCGAAGCGAGCGCGGCCATCCCGAAGATCAGCCAGACACCGAGCACGACGACTAGGCGCGTGGGTTCTTCCGCTGCCCGCCGATACACATGGCCTTCGGCCAACAGGCTCTCGAACGGGCCGGTGGCGGCGTAGGAGGTGAGCGGCGCGCCGCACTTGGCGCAGAAAGTTGTTTGCGGTTCGTTGGGATGGAGGCAGCCGAGGCACAGCTCCATCTCGGGACCGTCTTTCTCGGGGGCGTTCTCGGGCGTCGGGTCCGTCGGCATGTTCGGGAAGGGACAGGTTGTCGGGCACTCCGTTCCCTCGGCTTGTTTCAATTCGGGACGAGGGTGTCAATTTTCGATTCCCGACGCCTTGGGGCGGGCGAGTTCTCCATCAAGACAGGAGATCGCCGTTGCCTCGCAATCGCCGTGAGCCGATAACGCCCGGGTGAGCCCGACATTTGCGCCTGCACGAGAGACGTTTCGAAAGATCGCCGAGAACATCCGGGGAGTCGTCCAGGGTCAGGACGAGACGATCCGCAAGCTCTTGATCTGCCTGGCCAGCGGCGGGCACGTGTTGCTGGAGGATTTTCCCGGCACCGGGAAGACGACGTTGGCCAAGGCGCTGGCGAAATCGATCCAGGCGGACTTCAAGCGGCTCCAGTTCACGCCCGACTTGCTGCCGTCGGACATCGTGGGCGTCTCCATCTACAACCAGCGCGAGCAGCAGTTCCAGTTTCACGAGGGACCGGTTTTCACGAACATCCTGCTGGCCGACGAGATCAACCGCGCCTCGCCCCGCACGCAGTCCGCGCTGCTGGAAGCGATGGGCGAGAGCCAGGTGACGGTGGAGGGCGAACGGCGGGCGTTGCCGGAGCTGTTCTTCGTCATCGCCACGCAGAACCCGGTGGAGTTTCGCGGCACGTATCCGCTGCCCGAGGCGCAGATGGACCGGTTCGCGCTCCAGTTCACGCTCGGCTACGTGTCGGCGGACGAGGAGGTCGCCATCCTATCGGCACGGCAGAAGGTGAACCCGTTGGAGGATCTGAAACCGTGCGTGACGCTGGCCGAAGTGGAGGGACTGCGGCAGCGGGTGCTCGAAGTGCGGGTGAGCGAGGAGATCAAGCGCTACATCGTCGATCTCGTCTCGGCCACGCGTTCCGTGCCGGGCGTGCAGCTCGGGGCCAGCCCGCGCGCGTCGCTCGCGCTGATGAAGGCGGCGCAGGCGGCGGCGCTGCACGACGGGCAGGAGTTCGTCACGCCGGAACAGGTGAAGGCGCTGGCCGTGCCGGTGATCGCGCACCGCCTGGCGCTCGATCCGCAGATGAAGTTCTCCGGGCTCACGGCGGAGTCGATCGTCGAGGACATCGTCAAACGCCAGGCCGCCCCGAAGTGACGCGCCATGCCGGCTGATCGTCCACAGAGCACGCATCCCGCCGGGGCCGCCACGGCGGGCGGCGCGGCGGCGGGGAACGGGCTACGCAAGCCGCCCCCGGGCTCGGCCCTGCGGCGGCTGATGTTTCCGACGTTCCGGACGACGCCGGAGCTTCCGCTGCGGTTCCGCCGCCGCTTCACGCTGCCGGGAATCTTCGTGTGGTGCGTGCTGACGCTGACGGTGTTCCTCGGGTTGGACACCACCCAGACCACGGCCTACCAGATCGTCACGCTGCTCTTCGCCATGATGCTGGTGGGGATGCTCTCGACGCTCTTCTTCAAGCCCCGGGTGCGCGTCCGCCGCGTCCTGCCGATGCTCGGAACGGTCGGCCAACCGCTGCCCTACGAGCTGCGGCTGACGAACGAGGACCGGGTGCCGGAGAAGGACCTGATCGCCATCGAGAACTTGGTCGATCCCCGGCCCACCTTGACGGAATTCCTCTTTACGCCGGAGCCGGGCGAGGAGAAGCGGAACTGGTATGACCGCACCTTCGGCTTCTACCGCTGGCGCTGGCTCTACAACCGCAAGCGCGGCGCGGTGCTGAAGGAGACGCCGCTGCCCGTGCTGCCCGCGCGGGAGGAGACGGTGGCGCCGATGACCATCACGCCGCTGCGGCGCGGACGGCTGGTCTTCACCGGACTGACGCTGGCGCGGCCCGATCCGTTCGGCATGGTCAAGGCGCTCGCGCTCGTGCCCCGGCCCGATTCGGTGCTGATCCTGCCGGAGCGGCACCCGATCCCCGCGCTCGATCTGCCGGGGAAGGAGAAATACCAGCAGGGCGGGGTGACCTTCGCGTCGTCCGTGGGCGAGTCCGAGGAGTTCGTCGCGCTGCGCGACTACCGGCCGGGCGATCCGCTGCGGCACATCCACTGGCGGAGCTTCGCGCGGACGGGACGGCCCATCGTGAAGGAGTTCCAGGACGAATACTTCGTCCGCACCGCGCTGGTGCTCGACACCTTCGGCTCGGACCTCGACGTGTTCGAGGCGGCGGTGTCGGCGGCGGCGTCGTTCGCCTGCGCGTTGGACACGCAGGAGTCCCTGCTGGACCTTCTGTTCGTGGGCGACGAGGCGTATTGTTTCACGGCCGGACGCGGGCTTGGCCAGACCCAGCAGGTGCTGGAAGTGCTGGCGGGCGTGGAGGCGCATCCGGAGAAGTCCTTCACTGCGCTGGACACGGCGATGGTCCGGCACGCCTCGCAGGTGAGCGGCTGCGTGTGCATCCTGATCGAGTGGGACGAGGAACGGCACGCCTTCGTCCAACGGATGCTGGCGATGCGGGTGCCGGTGCTCGTGGTGCTGATCGTGTCCGAAGACGCGGGCGACACGCGGCCCGATCCCGGCCCGATGAGCGCAAGTCCCGAACGTTTCCACGTCATCCCGATCCATCGGCTCAAGGAAGGGCTGGCCAGGCTATGAAACGGTCCGCTCCATCCAACCTGCCGGGTCCCCGTTGGGAAAGGAGGCTCGCGTGATTCCTCCTCCGCTGCTGCTGGGCGCGGCGCTGCTCTTCTGGGGCTGGATGACCGGCTTCGTCTGGGTCGCCATCGCGCTCGCACTGGTCATCGAGGCCCCGAGGATCTTCCGCTTCCGCTGGGACATTTCGGCGGAGGACTTCCAGCGGATCTGGACCGTCTGCTGCCTGATCTACCTCGGTGTCGGGGCCATCCGGATCACGATGGGCGACAGCTCCTCCGAGACGGAGAGCCTGGGAGGTCCGGGCGGCCGTTTCCGGGCGCTGCGCGAGGCCTCGGGCGCGGCCCTGACGCTCACGCAATGGCTGCCGATGTTCTTCTTTCCGCTGGCGTTGGCGCAGGCGGTGTCGGTGCGGGAGCGCATCAAGGCCACGGTGTTCTTCTTCTTCTTCCGTCGTCGGCTGGAGAACAGCTGGTTCCAGCCGGAGCTGAACCTCGGCTTCCCCTACATCGCGCTCTGCGTCGTCTCGGCCAGCGCGGCGAACGTGCGTTCGCCGGTCTTCCTCCTCGGCACGGTCGTTCTCCTGTCGTGGACGCTCTGGAGCTTCCGCCCACGCCGCTACTCGCTCGTCCTCTGGTCCTCGATGACGCTGCTGGTGGCCTCGCTCGGCTACGCGGGCAACGAGGGCCTGATCTGGCTGCACCAGCTCATCGAAGGCAAATCCTCGGAATGGCTGGCGCACTTCGCGGGGCGGAATCCGAACGCGACCGAGAACCGCACGCAGATCGGCCGCATCGGACGCCTCCAGCTCTCCAGCACGATCGTGCTGCGGGTGGAGCCCACCGGCCCCGCCCCGCACCTGCTGCGCGAGGCCAGCTACGACAACTACCGGGGAGAGAACTGGTATGCCGACCAGCGGGAGTTCCGCGACATGGTGTCCGAGGGCGACGGCGAGACGTGGAAGCTGCTGCCGGTCCAGACCGGATCGGAGATCGTCCACATCACCGAGTTCCTGCCCGGCGGCAACGGCCTGCTGGCCGTGCCCGGCGGCGTGACCCAGGTCACGACCCTGCCGGTGCCGATCCTCCAGACGAACAACTACGGCGTGCTCCGCGCGCTGCAGGGACCGGGCCTCGTGCGCTTCCGCGCCACGTATTCCGAGGGGCGCACCTTCGATTCCCCGCCGAGGCCGGACAAGGACCTGGCCGTGGAGGCCTACGAGACCAACGCCATCGACGAGGCGCTGCGCGAGATCGGCATCTCCTCCAATACGCCCCCCGCCGAGGCCGTGTCGGCGATCGAGCGCTTCTTCCAGCTGAAGTTCAACTACACCACGTGGCTGGAGGCGCCGCAGTTCAACTCCGAGAGCGTGCTCTCGCCCCTCGGCCAGTTCCTGCTCCGCCGCCGCGCGGGCCACTGCGAATACTTCGCCACCGCCACCACGCTCATGTTGCGGCGCGTGGGCGTGCCCGCGCGCTACGCGGTGGGCTTCGCCGTGGACGAGGTGGACGCCGACGGCAAGACCTTCATCGTCCGCCAGCGCCACGCCCACGCCTGGTGCATGGCATGGATCGACGGCCAGTGGCGCGACGTGGACACCACGCCCGGCAGCTGGCTGAACGAGGAGGAGAAGCGCGCCTCCTTCCAGAAGGTCAAGGACCTGTGGTTCCGCCTCAAGTTCGCCTACGCCCGCTGGCGCTGGCTCAAGGAGGAGCACGCCTGGCAACAGGTGCTGCCTTACGCCCTGTCCGTGCTGCTGGGCCTCGTCGCCTGGCGCGTCGGCGCGGGCCTGCGCCGCAAACGCAGCCGTCGCGACGTCGCCAAGCCCGTGGCCCGGAAATGGCCGGGCATGGACTCGGAATTCTACGACCTCCTGAAGCGTCTCGCCCGGCGCGATCTGGAATGGAGACCGGCCGAAACGGAAACCGAATGGCTGGGCCGAGTGCGCCGCGTCGCCGGTGATCCCTTGGCCGAAAGCCTCCGCGAGATCCACGGGCTCCATCTCCGCTACCGGTTCGATCCGGAAGGGCTGGGATCAGCGGAACGCGCCCGTCTGCGTGAACTCGTCGCCCAGGCCCGCGCCGAGCTGGAGCGGTTCATCAAGGCTTCGAAGCGTTAGGGAAGCGGGTCGAACGCCGGGTTGGGGAACCCGGCCTACAGCCGTCCTGTGTTCTCGATCACCACGCCTTGTAGGCCCGGTCCCCCGACCGGGCGCAGCCACAAAAACAGCAACAGGCGGTGTTGTCCGGATAGGCTCTCGGTTTCCACCAGATCGCTCCTGGATCAGTGCGGGGCCGCCGTTGCCCGGGATTCGTCGAGCAGGCGCGTCATCGTCTGGACCATTCCCTTCAGGCTGACGGGCTTGGTCAGGTAGTCGTTGGCCCCGGCGGCGAGGCAGCGTTCGCGGTCGCCGGCCATGGCCAGCGCGGTCAGGGCGATCATCGGGGTATGGGCCACGGCGGGGTTCGCGCGGATCTCCTGCATGGCCTGGAGGCCGTCCTTCTCCGGCATCTGCACGTCCATGAGGATGAGGTCCGGATGGTCGGCGAAGGCGCGCTCCACCGCCTCGCGGCCGTTCACGGCGAAGATCAGCCGGTAGCCGCAGCGCTCCAGGTAGTCCGCCAGCAGCAGCGTGTTGGTCTCGCTGTCGTCGGCCACGAGGATCAGGGGCGCCTCGGGCGCGGGGGCGGGCGCGGGGACGGCGGGCGGGACCTGGCTGCGGACCAGGAACTGCGTCCCTTCGTCGATCGCATCGTCCTTCGTCTCGGCGTTGTCGGGCAGGAAAAAGCTGAAGCGGCTGCCCTGGCCGAGGGCGCTTTCCAGGCCGATGTGGCCGCCGTGCAGCTCGGCCATGCGGCGGACGAGAGCGAGTCCGAGGCCGGTGCCGTTGTATTCGCGGCTGAGGCTGCTATCGAGCTGGACGAAGGAGCGGAAGAGCTTGGCCTGGTTCTCCGGCGCGATGCCGATGCCGGTGTCCCAGACCTCGAAGCGGATGCCGGCGGGATCGGCCACGGCGTGGACGTCGATGCCGACGCGGCCGCCTTCGGGGGTGAACTTCACGGCGTTGCTCAGGAGGTTGACGAGCATCTGCTTCACGCGGCGCTCGTCGGCGCAGAGTTCCTCGACGCCGGGGCCGAGCTTCAGGGCGAGGGCGATGCGCTTTTTCTGGGCGGCTTCCTTGACGAAGCGGAGGCTGGATTCGCAGACGTCCTGGACGAAGAAACGATCGGGTTCCAGCTTCATCTTTCCGGCCTCGATCTTGGAGAGGTCGAGGATGTCGTTGATGAGGTCGAGCAGGTGGCGGCCGCTCTCGGTGACGCTGTTGAGGGAGCCGCGCTGCTTCTCGTTGAGCGGGCCGTAGATCTCCTCCAGCAGGGCCTCGGACAGGCCGAGGACGGAGTTCAGCGGCGTGCGCAGCTCGTGGCTCATGCTGGCGAGGAACTCGTCCTTGAGCTTGGCGGCCTTGGCCAGCTCGGCGTTGGCCTGGCTGAGGCTGCGGGTGCGTTCCTCGACCTGGCGGGCGAGGGAACGGCGCTCGGTGTCGAGCTCGCGCTCGACGCGCTGGCGCTCGGAGATCTCCATCCGCATGAGGCGGTTGGTCAGCTCGATCTGCTCGGTGCGGACGCGGACGCGTTCCTCCAGCGATTCGTTGGCCTGGCGCAGGTCCTCCTGCGCCTTCATGCGCTCGATTGCGGCGGCGGCGTAGTCGGCCATCGCCTGGAGGGTGACGAGGTCGTTCTCGCGGTAGGCCCCGGCGCGGTGGCTCTCGATGGAGACGATCCCGAAGGCTTCGCGGCCCCGCCGGACGGGCACGCTCAGGGCGGAGGAGGCTTCGTCCGCCGTGTCGGCCTTCTCGACCAGCCGGGCGCCGGAGGTGAGCACGGCCTGCATGCTGTCGGTCGGCGGGTAGTCCGTCGCCACGGGCAGCACGGTGTGGCGCCCGTCCACGAGGTCCAGATGGAGCACGTCGGAGACGCGGCCGGTCTCGGCGTTCCAGAGCATGAGGCGGAAGGCGTCCCAGCCGAGCAGACGGTCGGATTCGTCGGCCACGATGGAGGCCGCCTCCTGCTGCGTCGCGGCGCTGCTGAGGAGCAGGCCGAGGCTGAGGAAGGACTTCTGCAGCGCCTCGGTCTTCTTGCGCTCGGAGATGTCGCGCTGGACGGAGACCCAATGGGTGAAGAAGCCGCTCTTGTCGGCGATGGGCACGAGGGAGAACTCGACCCAATACTCGGAGCCGTCCTTGCGGTAGTTGACCAGCTCCACGGTGATCTGCTTGCGGTTCGACAGCGCCTCGCGCACGCGGTCCAGCGCGGCGCGGTCGGTCTTCGGCCCCTGGAGCAGGCGCGGGGTTTCGCCGAGGATCTCCTCCGGGCGGTAGCCGGTCTGGCGGCAGAAGGCCTCGTTCACATAGACGATGCGCGGGCCGGGCAGGGAAATGGGGTCGGCCTCGGTGATGATGACGGCGTCGGTCGCGTGGAAGATGGCGGACTCCAGCAGGCGCAGGCGTTCCTCGGCGCGTTTCCACGCGGTGAGGTCGGTGTGGGAACCGGCCATGCGGTAGGGCTTGCCGGAGGCGTCGCGCAGGGCGGCTCCCCGGGCCAGCACCCAGCGGTAGGTGGCGTCGCGGTGCCAGAGGCGGTATTCGACCTCGAAGCTCTGGCTGCGCCCGTGCAGGTAGTCGTCGAACGCGGCCATGACGCGCGGCCGGTCCTCGGCGTGCATCAGCTCCTTCCAGGTGTCGAAGCTGTTGACCAGTTCCAGGTCCGCATAGCCGAGCATCTCCTTCCAGCGGGGCGAAAGATAGACGCGGTCGTTCGGGATCTCCCAGTCCCAGATGCCGGCGCTGGAGCCGTTGACCGCCAGCTCGAAGCGTTCGCGGCTGCGGCGCACGTGGTCGATCTCCTCGCCTTCCTCGGTCGAATCGAGCAGGAACCCGGCGAAGGCCACCGCTCGGTCCGCCAGCGCATGGACCGTGGCGTGGCCGCGGATCCAGCGGACGCGCGCCGACCGGTCCAAGAGACGGCCGAACCACACCCAGGGATGCCCCCCGCGGGCGGCCACGTGGAGCGACTCCAGCATGCCGGGAAGATCCTCGGGATGGATGCGGGAGAAGAGCAGGTCGGCCGAGCGGAGCAGGTCGTCGGTGGACAGTCCGAGCAGCGTCTCGGCGGCCCCGATGCGGGAGAACCGGAAGACGCCCCCGGCGGAAAGCTCCAGACGGAAGAGGACTCCCGGAAGCTCCTGGATCAGCTCTTCGGGCGTCGTTCGGGCCAAGGCAGAGACATCGTTCGGCATGGTCGGGAGGCACGGGCCCTGCGACGACCAAGGGTCATCCTGCGCCCCATGCACGCCGGTTCATCGGCGCGGGGGAAAGGCGAGTTGAGCCGGCGCGGACGGCTCCCCGGATTCCCCGCTTGCGCGCAAAGCCCTTCGCCGGAACCTTCCGCGCGAGTTGATCCTCCCCGTCCTCCAGCGCGAACTTCTCGTCCGGGCCCGCACGGGCTTCACCTACCTGCTCCGCACCGCCACGGCGGTGATCGGGCTCGTGGCCGTGGTCTTCCTCTGGGGCGTGCTGGACCTCGCCTCGCCCAGCAACGCGTTGCTCGGCCAGGAGATCTTCACCGCGCTGCTCTTCCTGCTCATGGCCGTCGCGCTCTTCGAGGGCGTGCGCAGCTCCGCGCTCTCCATCGTGGAGGAACGCACCGAAGGAACCCTCGGCCTGCTCTTCCTCACCGACCTCTCCAGCCGCGACATTCTCGTCGGCAAGGTGGGCAGCCACGCCCTGTCCTCGCTCTTCGCGCTGCTGGGTGCGGCCCCGCTGCTGATGCTGCCGCTGTTGCTCGGCGGCGTGGATGTCACCACCAGCCTGGCCGGCGTCTGGGTGGTGCTGAACGCGCTGCTCTTCTCCCTCGCCTGCGGCACCCTCGCCTCCGTCTGGTGCCGCAAGAAGATCACCGCCTTCGCCCTGGCCTACGGGCTCGTCATCGTCCTCGCGCTGTTGCCCATGCTCGTGCGGCTGCTCTCGCCACGCTTCTACAACTCCGTGCCGCAATCGCTGGCCAAGATCGCCCTGCTCGGCAACCCCATCATCGGCGTCGATTTCATCACCCGCTGGTCGGGCCGCGCCGGATGGCAGGCGGAGTTCTGGCTGGCCCAAGCCGCCGTCACCCTCGTGTCCCTCGGTGCGCTGGCCTTTGCCTCGCGCCTGCTCAAACACACCTGGCTCACCGGAAAAGACCTCGTCGCCACCGCGCCGAAAACCCCGCGCCGCAACATCGACGATCTCCTCAACGCTCTCGGCCAACGCTTCTCGTCGCTCTCCCGTTGGGTGCCGCCTCCGGCCGATCCGCTCTCTCGCATCCTCGCCGCGCGCCTCAACGTGAACCGCTGGCTGCCGCTTCTGATGCTTCTCGCGGTCGCGCAGGCCTTCGCGATGGGCGTTTACGAGGCCACCGAGGATGCCGGTTGGGGCGGGGTGCTGACCGTGCTGCTCATTTCCCTCGTAGCCCAGCTCCTCTTCTGCCACATCGCCGTCCAGACCTTCGCGGAAGGCCGCGGCACGGGCGAACTGGAGATCCTCCTCACCACCCCGCTCGACGACCGCCATCTGGTCAACGGCCTCTGGTTTCTGCTCCGCCGCTTCATCGGCTGGATCGCCGGGATCAGCGTCGCGGCCGAGATGATCGTCGCCCTCGGCCAGGCCCTGTGGGGCGATCCGTATCGCTTCCTCACCGGTGACGGGTTCCAGCTCAATTTCATCGGCAAGATCCTCACCGTCGGGGCCGACACCTTCGCCCTCTGCGCCACCGCCTGGTTCGGGCTGTGGGCCGGGCTCCGCTCCCGCAACTCCGCCGTCGCCGTGGCCAAGACCTTCGGCTGGACGACGCTGCTGCCCGGCGTGCTGATCACGGCCGCGACCTGGGGCCTCTGGCTGAGGCTGGACCCCGCAGCCTTTGGTTCCGGCTGGACCAATCCCTGGAGCGAGTTCATCGCCTCCGGCGTGACCAATCTTTGCTTCTGCTTCTACTCCCTCGGTTTCCTGCTCCACGCCCGTTCCTCCCTTTTCCAGCGCCTCCGCACGACCATCGGCCAAGCCAAGTGACTCCGTAGCGGCGGAGATTCCCGCCTTCGACCTTGGGCGTTCAGCGTTGGACGTCGAATGTTTCCGCAGGTTCCCAGCCCCTTCCCTTCGCCCGTCCCTCTGCTAGCCTTTCCGGGCCATGACGATGTTTGCCCTGAAGCACAGCGAGCTGCGCGACCTCTACGACAAGGTCGTCGCCGGGGAACGGCTCACCGAAGCCGACGCGCTGCGCCTGTTCGAGACCAAGGACCTCAACGCCCTCGGCGCGATGGCCGACTTCGCCCGCGCCCGCAAGGTCGGCAACCGCGCCTCCTACATCGTCAACCGCTACATCAACTACTCGAACTACTGCATCTTGAGCTGCCAGTTCTGCGCCTTCAGCCGCAAGAAACGCGACCAGGACGGCTTCGAGCTGAGCATCGAGCAGATCGTCCAGAAGGCGCGCGAAGCATTGGCCCTCGGCATCACCGAGCTGCACATCGTCGGCGGCCTGCATCCCTCGCTGCCCTTCAGCCACTACACCGGCTTCCTCAAAGCCCTGAAGGCGCTCGATCCCCGGCTCCAGTTGAAGTGCTTCACCGCCATCGAAATTCTCCACCTCGCTTGGCTGGCCAAGAAATCCGTCCGCGACACGCTCGCCGAATTGAAGGACGCCGGCCTCGAATCCCTCACCGGCGGCGGCGCCGAGATCTTCCGCAAGGAAGTCCGCAGCGCCATCGCCAAGGGCAAGGAATCCGCCGAGGAATACCTTGATGTCCACCGCACCTGGCACCAGCTCGGCGGCCGCAGCACCTGCACCATGCTCTACGGCCATGTCGAGACCTTGGCCGACCGAGTCCATCACCTTAGCCTCTTGCGCCGACTCCAGGACGAGACCAAGGGCTTCGTCGGCTTCATCGGCCTGCCCTATCAGCCCGACAACAACGGCATCCCCGTGCAGCACGCGCCCACCGGGTTCGACCAGCTCCGCACGCTCGCCGTGGCCCGGCTGTTCCTCGACAACTTCGACCACCTCACCGCCTACTGGGTCGGCATGGGGATGAAGATGGCGCAGGTCGCGCTCAGCTACGGTGCCGACGACATCCACGGCACGATCATCGAGGAACATATTTTCCACATGGCCGGCGCCAAGTCGCCCCAGCTCCAGACCGAGGCCGACATGGTGAAAGCCATCCGCGAAGCCGGCCGCACCCCCGTTCAGCGCAACACCTTCTACGAACCGATCAAGGTCTGGGAAGAACCCCAGGCCGCCGCGCTCTCCGCCAAGGAAGCGGGCGGCGATGCCGGAGAACAGCGGACGAAGGAGACGGAGGAGGCGGCAAGATAGCCGACAATCTTTCTGGAAAATTGGATTCTAGAATATCGTGGAGAGTTCCATACGTGGGCCAAGCTAAGCACGGGTTTGCGGGCTCACCTCTTTGAATACCTTTGGAAACTCTCGCCTAAGTTTCTCCAATCCATGCAAGCTGGGAATTAGGATCTGTAA
Source organism: uncultured Verrucomicrobiales bacterium (assembly GCA_946480965.1). Next base: position 12,712 of record CAMLMI010000015.1, read on the forward strand.
GCCATACGAAACCTCCTCAAAGCACTTGGAATATGGGGCGAAATAGAGTTCCTCAAGATACTCTGCCAGCTTCGCTGTGAACCAGAAATCGCCTCCTTGATAGCGTTCAATCAAAGCCGCCAATGGCTGTTTTCTATCCTTTACCTTGACGATAGGAGCCTCGCCTGGTTTTGCACGTGCTTCACCGGTCAAGTCATCCGCAATCAACCAAAGCAGCGCCTTTGCGATGTCCTCATCCGGGCCTTGGTTCTCCTTTAGTATGTCCAATATTTTCGGCCTGTGCTTGACGCAAAGAGACATGAAGAACGCCATTTGAAGCGTCAGCTTCGGCTCAGGAGGGGCTTCGCATGAGCAACTACTTGGAGCGCTGCTATTCAACCACGAGAGCTGATCATCCTTCAGTTGATAACACTTGAGGACGTTCCCATGCTTCACCTCTCCCGAGAACTCGCTCAACCTCCTCTGATACCTCTCCCGACTGGAAATCTTCTCGAAGACGGAGACACTCATCAATATCTGAGCCGCATCAGCTAGCCCCATGATCCGGCTGGCTGTATTGATTCCCGAGCCGGCAACGTTTCTGTGTCCGTTAACGTCGGTGACCAATGTGTCGTCGCACTCGTTCAGCCCTATTCGAACAAAAAACTTTCGGCCATCTACCGCACAATCGTTGTGCGTCTTGATGCCTTCCAGAATCTTCAGAGCGAGGAGGACGTGAACGTCATAGGGCTTGAGGATGGAAACGAGCGCGATGCACATGCCGTCACCTGTGGGCAAATACATGACTTCATTTGGGGGAAGTTGGAACGAAGCAACTGCTCCTCGCACAATCGCATTGAGAGCTTTGATGATGTCAACCTGAGCCTCGGTGCTGCGGTCCTTGGTGAAACCGACGACGTCCAGAAAGACATACTTGATTGGGGCCGTCTCCGCCTCCTCGTGATCCATCTTGGATTCCATGCCGGGTGAATACTCGCAGCCCGCTCCCAAGGCGACACTTGAAAGATGCTAGGAGCCGCTGAACCCAAGAGGCGCGATGGCATCCCTTCAGGATGTAGCGCAGCCGTCCCGGCTGCGGGTTCTCGGAGCGTCCCGCTCCGAGGCCACCATTGGAGGGTGACTGGCGGCAGGATGCCGCCACCGTTCCCACACCCGGAAGCTCCGTCGCAGGGCCGCTGACGGGTTGGCGGCGTGCTCCCATCCAAAGGATTGGCATCCGTTTTCGGCGAGCAGCGCGGAAACCTGGCCTCTCGCCTGCGCGCTTCGTCCTTTGAATTCCCCTTTTGCCTTCTTCCGGCGCGCCGTTAGGTTCGCCGCCACTGACTATGCAACAGATCACTTCCGTCGAACTGAGCCGCGACTGCGAGGCGGTGCAGATCCCCGTGGGCGCCACGGTCATCCTGCCCAAGGGCACCCCGGTGGACATCACCCAGACGCTGGGCGGCACCTACACCGTCCACGCCCCGCACGGGCTTTTCCGGATCTCCGGCAAGGACGCCGACGCGCTCGGGTTGAAGCTGGAAGAAACCGCCGCCGCACCCGCGTCCTACGACGGCCCGGCCGACGAGAAGGCGGTCTGGGAAGCGTTGAAGTCCTGCTACGATCCCGAGATCCCGGTCAACATCGTCGATCTCGGACTGGTCTATGATCTCGTGCTCGAACCCGGCAGCGCCGGCGGCAGCAAGATCTTCGTGAAGATGACCCTCACCGCGCCCGGTTGCGGCATGGGCGCGACCATCGCCGGCGACGCGCAGCAGAAGATCCTGATGCTGCCCAACGTCGAGGAGGCCAGCGTCGAGATCGTCTGGGACCCGCCCTGGCACCAGTCGATGATCACGGAGCAGGGACGGCGGATTCTTGGTTTGGAGTAACCACCCGGACGGCCCGGCCGCAACGCGACAAGCCATGACCGCTTCTCCTGCTCCAGCGGTTCTCCGGGCGGATCGTCCGCCGGTCTCGGTCCGCGCCTTGGCCGAAGCCGATCTGCCCGAAGTGGACCGCGTCTTCCGCCTCGCCTTCGGCACCTATCTCGGACTGCCCGAGCCGCTCCAGTTCGCCGCAGGGCGCGATCTCATCGGACAACGCTGGCGGTGGAATCCGGACGGCTTCCGCGTCGCGGAGATCGGCGGGCAGATCGCCGGTTCCGGCGTGGCCAATCGCTGGGGCAGCGTGGGCTTCTACGGGCCGTTGACCGTGCTGCCGCAGTTCTGGGATCGCGGCGCGGGGCGGCGATTGCTGGAGGGCGCGATGGAGGATTTTGCGCGGTGGAAAACCCCGTTTGTCGGGCTCTTCACCTTTGCCCAGAGCACGAAACACGTCGGACTCTACCAGCGGTTTGGCTTCTGGCCGCGCTTCCTCACCGCGATCATGGCCCGGTCGCCGAAAGGCGAGACGCGCCTGCCGGACAACTCGCTCTTTTCCGCGATGGACGCGGAGACGCAGCGAGACGCGTTGCTCTCCTGCCGGGCGCTGACGGAGCGCGTCTTCGAGGGGATGGATCTGGGCGAGGAGATCGTGTCCGTCTTCAAGCAGAAGCTCGGCGACACGATCCTGCTCCAAGGAGCCAACGGCGTGGAGGCGGTGGCCGTCTGCCATTTCGGCACCGGCAGCGAAGGCGGCCCGGACACCTGCTACGTGAAGTTTGCCGCCGTCCAGGGCGGCCCCAAGGCCTGGTGGATCTTCGAGCAGTTGCTCGACGCCTGCGACGCCCTGGCCGTGCGCCACGGGCTCAAGATGATCGAAGCCGGGGTGAACACCGCGCGCGAGGAGGCCTATCGCCAGATGCTGGCCAAAGGCTTCCGCACCCAGGTCCAGGGCGTGGCCATGCACAAGGACGGCAAGCCGGGCTATTCGCGCCCCGGAATCTTCGTGCTCGACGATTGGCGCTGAGGATAAAGCCCCGGACCAAGCGGAGGAAGGATCGTCCGGGGTTTGGGCTTTCAGCCGGCTTTGCCCACCGTTTCCAGCAAGCGCGCGATGATGCCGTCCACGGTCTGGCCGTCGGCTTCGGCGCGGTAGTTGAGGAGGATGCGGTGCCGCAGGACGGGGAGCGCGAGCACGCGGATGTCCTCTTCCGTCACGTGGGCGCGGCCGGCGAGGAGCGCGCGGGCCTTGGCTCCGAGGACGAGGAACTGCGCGGCGCGGGTGCCTGCGCCCCAGTTCACATAGGTGTTCACGAAGTCCGGCGCGCCGGGCTGGTGCGGACGGGAGGCGGCGGCCAAGCGGACGGCGAACTTCACCAGGTCCTCGCTCACCGGCACGGTGCGGACGAGCTGGTGGAACTGGAGCACGTCGTTCGCGTCGAAGAGCGGCTGGATCGGCTCGGGCGCGCGGCCGGTGGTCTGCTGGATGACCTTCACCTCGTCGGCTTCCGGCAGGTAGTTCATCACCACGTTGAACATGAAGCGGTCGAGCTGCGCCTCGGGCAACGGATACGTGCCCTCCATCTCGATGGGGTTCTGCGTGGCCAGCACGAAGAACGGCTCCGGCAACGGATGCCGCATGCCCGACGCGGTCACCTGGTGCTCCTGCATCGCCTCCAGCAACGACGCCTGCGTCTTGGGCGGCGTGCGATTGATTTCGTCGGCCAGGACGAGGTTGGCGAAGATCGGGCCGGGCACGAAGGCGAGGTGCCGTCCCTCCTCCGTTTCCTGGAGGATCTCGGTGCCGGTGATGTCGGCGGGCATGAGATCGGGCGTGAACTGCACGCGGCGGAACTGGAGGTGGAAGATCTGGGCGATGGATTTGACGAGGAGCGTCTTGGCGAGGCCGGGCGCGCCGGTGATGAGCACATGGCCGCCGGCGAAGAGCGCGAGGAGGATCTCCTCGATCACGTCCTTCTGCCCGACGATGACCTTGGAGAGTTCGGAGCCGATGGACTCGCGGCTGCGCGCGAGCTTTTCGACGAGGGCCTGTTCGGGCGGGAGGGCGGCGTTGGGCAGGGGAGGTGGTTGCATTTTGGAAAGCGGGAAACTCTGAACGATCAACATTCAATGCCCAACGTCGAACTCCGAGGGAGCGGCGCTCCTATCAAGGCGAGGACGGAGAACCAAAACCACACATACACACGGGTGGAAAACGGGCAGAGGAAGTTCAGCGGCCCGCCGCTGCATTCGGATCCGTGTTTATCTGTATCCATCGGTGGTTCCAGTTTGGCTGTGCCTCGCGGGGCGTTCCTCAGTGGGTCATCGTGTAGAAGAGGATGTTGATGGCGAGGGGGTAGTTCTTCTTCTCGGCGAATTCGCGGAAGAAATAGATGTTGTCGCCTTCGCGCTCCCACCCGTCGCCGTTGTCGGTGTTGTGGCAGGCCAGGGCGATCATGCGGCCCTTGTCGTCGTAGAGGGCGCGGAAGTGGACTTCCTTGGCGTCTTCGCGCTCCCAGGTGATGCCGGTGTATTCGCTGTCCGTTCCGGTGCCGACGTTCGGTGTCTGGAGCTTGGTCTTATCCAGCTTGAACACGCCGTTGAAGATCGGGTGATCGGCGGGGATCTCCGTCCACTCCTTGTCGGGAAACGCTTTCTTCATCTGCTCGGCCATGAGTTCCCAGTCCACCTCGCCCCAGAAGTCGTCCATCATCAGGAAACCGCCGTTGAGCAGGTGTTTCCGCAAGGCCGTGGCCTCTTCGTCGTCCAGATAGAGCGCACCGACTTCGGCCATGTAGATGAACGGGTAGTTGGCCAGCTCCGGATCGGTCAGCCGGATGGCCACGCCGGTGGTGCGGTCGTCCACCTTCAACGAGGTCATCTGCTGGAGGCGGTAGCCGAGATTCAGCTCGGCTTGGCCGTAACCTTCATAGTCCGTGCTCCAACCCCCGCGACCGCCATAGCCATTATGGTCGTAGATGATCCGGGCGAAGGTGAAGACATCGTGCTTGAAGGCTTTCGGATTCTCCCACGCGGGCGGACGTTCGGCGTCGTTGTTGTATTGGAATCGTCTGCCGCCGCCGCGCCGGCCGCCCCATTGGGCGAGGACCGCCCAAGTCGTGGTCAGCACTGTGGCGACCAAGAAGAATTGGAGGAGTCGGCGTTTCATAGGAGTCTCGATTCAGAGGCGAAAGGGAGGATAGTTCGGATGCGGTGAAACAGCCGGGAGGGCCAGTTCACCGGTAGGCGGCACCTGCCGGAAGATTTCCTCCAAAAGCCTGAGAGCGTCGCGGTAGCGCGGCGTTTCCTCCACTGCGGCCAACGCATAGACCTTCGCGGTTGCCGGTTGCCCGGCGCGGTTCATCGACCAGGCCACGCGGTATTTCGCCTCGGCCAGATCGGCGGGTTTCAGGGCCAGATAGGCGAGCCATTCGGCGGCGGCGCCGGAGAACTGCCCGGTGGCGTCCTGCGCTTCGGCCAATCGGCGACGGGCGACGGGCGCTAGGGGATTCACGGCGATGTAGCGCTGCGCGTTCCGGCGGACGGCATCCCAATCCCCGCGCTCGACGCCCAGCTCCATGAGTCGCTCGAAGGTGTCGAGCGCGGTGGCGTCGATGGAGGCGCGCAGTTCCCGCACGCGCAGCTCGTTGTTGGTGTCGCCGAGGCCGCGATAGGCCAGCGCCATCAGGGCCAACGCGCTGCCGGGACCGGTCTGGGAAGGGTAGGCCTGGTGGAGCTTGTTCAGCGGCACGAGAGCCTTGGCCCACTCCTTGTCGCGCAGCGCGGAGCGGGCTTCGGCGGTGAGGATGTAGAAATTCTTCGGATGCAGCTGGGCCAGCATCTCGGGCGTGGTCGGCACGGACGACTTGGGTTCGTCGAAGTCGAGGTCCGGCGCGAGCTTTTCCGCGCGGTCCTTGGCGAACTTCTCGAATTCCTTCTCCAGCGAGGCCATCGGCGCGGTGTGGGCGGCGATGGCGGCGTTGATCTCCGTGCCGGTGCCGAGATCGCGCAGGATGTTGCGGATGGCACCGACGCCGTAGCGGGCGTTGAGGAACTCCACGGCCAGCGCCGATTCGAAGTAGGCGAACTGGAGCGACTCGCCATCGGACGCGGTGAGGAAGGCGCTGCTGAGTTCGCTCAACGGCGTCAGCTTCCCGTCGAGGATCCGCTTCCGATAATCGGGCGTCATCTGCTGGCCCCACGCGGGATCGGCCGCCAGTTCCTCGTGCACGGAAATCCCCTCGCTCAACCACCGCGGCATCTTGTTCTTCGTCAGCGTGAGGGTGACGACGTGGGCGAACTCGTGCCAGAGCACGGCTTCCCAGTTCGACGGGTTGCCGCCGGCGGAGGCCGGGCTGTTCGCGGTGATCACCTTGCCGAAGCAGACACCGAGAAAGCCCGGGTTGTGCGGCATCCCGAATGTGCGGACACCGAAATCGCGCTGGTCGGGGAAGATCTCCACCGTGACGGGTTCGTCGAGTTCGAGGCCGTATTTCTCGCAGAGGTTGGTCCGGGCGCGCTCCAGCAGCGCCATCACGCGGTCGCCATAGATCGAGGCTTCGTGCTGCGACATGCGGACGACGAAGAAGCGGTTGGTCAACGTGGCGAACTTGGCCATCGAGTCCTTGAGCGTGGCGAGGTTGAAGGACTCGACGTCGTATTGGTCCGCCTTGTGCGCTTCTTCGACCAGGGCCCAGCCCTCCTCGGTCTTGCCCAGCCGGAGCAGATCCTGCGCGAGCTGGACCTTGGCCGGGACGAAATCGGGATCGAAGCCCAGGGCGCGGCGCTGGTGTTCCGCGCCTTCGGCGAAACGATACTTGGCCGACAACTGCGCGCCGATGAGATGATCCACGGCCGGGTTGTTCGTCCACCACTTGAGTGCGGAGGCGCGGGCGTCGCGTTCCTGGTCCGGCTGGTTGCGCAGATGGGCCAGGACGGCTCGGTAGGCCCAGGCCTCGGCGTTCCAAGGATTGGCCTCGAGCACCCGGTCCAAATGCGCATCGGCCTCGGTATAGGCCTCGGCGGCGATGAAGTGTTTGGCGAAGAGCAGGCGGGACGGTGCGTGGCGGGGATTCAGCGCGATGGCTTGGACCAACGCATCCAGCATGGCCCCGCGATCATCGGACTCGAGCGCGGCGGCGAGACCGTGGAAGAAGTCGGCGTCGGTCGGGAACTTCCGGGTGGCTTCGCTGAAGGTCTTCGCGGCGAGGGCGACGTCCTTCTTGGACAGGGCCAGTTCGCCGATGGCGAGACGGGGTTCGCGTGATTCCTCGTCGGCGCGGAGGGCGGGCTGGAGAAGCTTGTCGAGGATGTCCTTGGGATCGGCGCCGAGGTGGAGCAGCACTCGGCCGATGGCGGAAAGGGTCTCGGCGTTGCGGCTGAAAGAATTCTGGTTCTGGAGCAGCTCGTTGACCCGACGCAACTGCTCCTCCGCCTCGTCCGTCCGGCCCACGGTCTGATAGACGCGATGGGCGACCACCCGCATGGGGATGCTGTAGGAGTAGCGGTTGAGCGCGTTAGAGATGGTGTTGGCGGCCTCGGGATATTGGCCGGTGTTCAATTGGGAAAGCGCGAGCAGCCGACGCCATTCGTCGTGGCTGTAGTTCTCGGCGATGGCGGCGCGACATTGCTCGGCCACCTTCTCGTATTCCCCGGCGAGGAAGAGGTTGCGGGTCGTGGAGATGTCGAGAAGCGCGCGTTGAACGGTGTTGGAGGATTGAGCCCGCCTAAGAAAGAGGTCGCCTTCGTGCTCCGGCGTAGAGCGTTGGGCGAGAGTCGACGCAACGGTGCCGAGGAAGAGCGCGCCGAGCCAAAGCGTCTGGAGCAGACGGGAGCCTGACCGGCGGGACCGGGGCGCGGGTGGGACGGCGGCGGGCGTTTTCGGGAAGGCGTTCACGACATTCTCGCTGGCTGGCGGTCCAAGGTGGCGGGAAATCCGCGAAGCTCAAGCCGACAGGACCGGAAATTCTTCGGGCGGCGGTTCATCCGGGAAAGAGGACGCGGGGAGGACGATCCGGACACGAAAAAAGGCGACGGCTTGGTAGCCGTCGCCTTTTTCGGAAACCGGGGCCATCACTTGGCACCCTGGTCGATCCAAGCGCGGACGAGGGCGAGCTGTTCCTTGGTCAGAGCCGGAAACTTGTCGCGTTTGTCCAGCGGGGGCATCTCCATCTCGACGACGGCGTCCGCAGCCAGGAGCAAGACGGGGCTCTCGGTGCTCTTGCCGGGGACGATGCCGACCCCTTCCTTGCCGCCCTTGATCACGGCGGCGAGGGATTCCATCGAATACTTGCCCTTGGGGCGTTCGCCGCTGTGGCACTTCACGCAGGACTTTTCGAGGATCGGCTTGATGTCGGCCTCGTAGGTCAGGCCCTTCTTGTCGGCGGCGGGCGGGACCTTGCTCAGGTCGGGTTTGGCGTGTTCGTGTTCGGCGGCGGTGGCCGTCAGGGTCAGGGCGCTGAAAGCGGCCAGGGCGAGGGATTTGGCGAAGGTGTTCATGTCGCGGTGTATCGTGGATGTCGGCTTCGGCGGTCTTCTAGCGGTGTCGGACGAATTTGCCCAGCGTTCATTCAATCCGGGCCGTGTTGGATGACGCCGGGGTTTTCCGTCCCGTTACGGGCAGGTTCGCCGACGGGTTCAATGGCCTTTGCCGGGCGGGCGGTAGGTCAGCCGGTCGATCCAGGCGAGGATCAGGGCCGAGGCCACGAAGGTGACATGGATCACCACCTGCCAGAGCACGACGTTGTCGGTGACTTTAGGGTTGGTGCCAACCTCGATGAAGGTTTTGAGCAGGTGGACGGAGGAGATGCCGATGAGGGCGGTGGCCAGCTTGACCTTCAAGACACCGGCGTTGACGTGGGAGAGCCATTCCGGCTGGTCCGGGTGGCCTTCCAACCGTAGACGCGAGACGAAGGTTTCGTAACCGCCGACGATGACCATGATGAGCAGGTTGGCGATCATCACCACGTCGATCAGCCCGAGGACGATGAGCATGATCTCGGTTTCCTTGAGCGTAGGAACCTTGGCCAGCAGGTGCCACAGTTCCACCATGAAGTGATAGACATAGACGCCTTGGGCGACGATCAGGCCGAAATAGAGCGGGGCCTGGAGCCAACGGCTCAGAAAGATGAAACCACCCACCGTGCCCTTGAAACGGGTGTCTTTTGGATCGTGCAGATTCGACATGCGCGCTTCCCCATACTGTCCCGCCGGAACCAGGCAAATGAAAAGACGGCGGGAAAATTCTTCTGGTGGAAGGAAGGAGATAGGGCGGTGACCGAGCCTTGGTAGCGCCGACGTCCCGTCGGCCGTGTCGCAAGCGCCCCACTTGGCGGGGCATCCTCCGCCTGGAAGCGCGTCCACGCCGGCGCTACGGCAATCGGGACAGTTCCAGCACGGCAAGCCGGTGGCGTGCGCTACGCGCCTCCCGCCGCTTGCCATCGTTCCGCCGCCGGCCAAGGCTTTGGGCCATGTCGCTGCGCTGCCTCGTCACCGCCGGGCCTACCTTCGAGTCGCTCGACGGTGTCCGGCGCTTGACGAACTTCTCCACCGGCAAGCTGGGCTGCCGCTTGGCCACCTTTCTCCATGATCGGGGCCATGAAGTTGTGCTGCTGAAGGGCGAGGCCGCCACTTATGGCGGCGAAACCCGCGCGACGGAGATCCAGCGTTTTACCTCCACCCAGGACTTGCTCGGCCGGTTCCAGGCCTTGGCCGGATCGGGTGTGGCGGCGATCTATCATGCGGCGGCGGTCAGCGACTTCACCTTCGGCCGTGTCTGCGCCGGTTCGCCGGAAACGGGCCTGAGGCCGATCGCTTCCGGAAAGTTCACCACGCGGCAAGGCGCGCTCTGGGCGGAACTCGTCCCGACGCCGAAGATCATCGCCGCGCTGCGCGAGCTGTATCCCGCGACGCGGCTGATCGGCTGGAAATACGAGGTGGAGGGAAACCGCGACGCGGTGGTGGCGTTGGCGCGGCGGCAGTTGGCCGAGTGCCGGACCGACGTCTGCGTGGCCAATGGCGGGGCCTATGGGTTTGGCTTCGGTCTCGTCACCGCCGAGGGGCTGGAGCATTTCTCCGACACCGACCGGCTCTACGCGGCGTTGGAACGGGCGGGTTCACCGGCCGGAATCTGAAGGGCAGGCAACGCGCCGAGGCCGCGCGATTTGTTCCGCTGCATCACGCGGAACGCGCCGAAGAGCACGAAGGCGAACAGACCCAGGGCGATGAGAATGGCGATCCAGTAGAGCATCCGTCCCTGCGACTTCATCTCCTCCGCCCGGGTCCGGCCTTGCTGGAGGAACACCTCGAATTCGCGGTCGATGCGCTTCAGGTCGTCCTCGTTCTTCAAGGGCAGCACGCGCCATTCGCCTGGCTGGCCCCGGAAGGCTTCGGGGAGCTTGGCGAGTTGTTCGCCGTCGGGCGGGACGAATTCGAGCTGCCGCCAAAAGGGCGCGGTCTCCTGCGTCCAGATCCGGTTCAGGCCGTGGTTGCGCGCGACCTGGAGCAGCCGTTCCCAGAGCAGGGGACGCAGGCGGTCGGCGAGGGAAAAATCCGGCAGGCACTCGCTGTGGAGCAGGCCGTTGCCCTCGTGGATCTTCAGCGCGATGGCGGCGGCCAAGGTGCCGTCCGGAGCGGCGGCGACCTGGAACTCGGTGAAGGTCGGCTCCAGCGCGGCGGCGTCGAATCCGCTCGCCCGCCACAAGGTGCCGAGCGCGGGCAGGTCGTCCGAGTTGGCGCGGCGCAGTTGGAATCCGGCGGTGTTCACGCGGGCGGAGGTTAGGAGCGGAATCCGCCGGAGACAAGGCGGCGGCGGGTGGCGGCGCTGGCGTTCCGTCGGCCGCGCCGTTTCCGGGGCACGATGCCGGCCCCGGTGAGAAAGTTCGCGAGGATCGTGCTAAACGCTGGCCATTTGGTGCTGAACCGGGGCAGGGCGCGTTGACAGGGCGGGTTTCGGACGCGCTACGGTGGAGCCAACCCCGAAGCAGCAAGTGGAACCCAGGTCGGTCCGTGGCCGTCCCCGTGTGACGACGACGCGCCCCAGCGGTCCGGTTTCCGTGTGGCTCCGTGGCCCACCCGCATCCTGCCATGAAAAAGAGACTTTCCCCGCCTGCGGTCCGGAGGCCGCTGTTCCTCCACGTCGGCGCGCTGCTCGCCGGACTTTCCTCGGTCCACGCCGCCGAACTGCTCAAGGCCGACAACGCGGATGCGTTGAACCTGACGACCTCCTGGGCCAACGGAACCGTGCCCGGTGCAGCCGACATCGCGGTATGGGACGCCACCGTCGCGGCCGCGAACACGACGCTGCTGGGCGGCAACCTGACCATCGGCGGGATCAAGCTCCTCAATCCCGGCGGCCCGGTGGTCATCGACGCGGGCAACGTCTTGACCCTCGCGGGCGGCATCGATCTTTCCGCCGCGACGCAGGATCTGACGATCAACGCCGGCGTGACCATCGGTCCCGATGCCGCGCAGGTCTGGACGGTGCCGGAGGGCCGCACCTTGACCCTCGCGGCGCAGCCCAACAAACCGAACCAGCCCAACGGCGCCAACACGGGCAGCGTCCGCTTCGGCACCACCGGCACCATCCAGTTCTCCTCCGGCGCGACCGTCCCTCTCATCCTGGACGCCGCGAACAATCCCTGGGCGACCTTCGGCCTGAACGACTGGGCCGCGCTGGATGCCGGCCGTGTCGTCGCCGCCACCTACACCGAGGCCGCGACGGCGCTCACGGCCGGGGCCGTCAACGACGTCACCGGCGACTTCAACATCAACGCCACCATCGATGTCGCCGCGCTCCGCTTCAACGATCCCACGCCCCGCACGGTGAACATCTCCACCTCAGGCACGAGCCGCACGTTGACCGCGCGCGGCGTGCTGGTGACGGCCAATTCCGGAGGCGGCACCATCGGCGGCAATGCGGCCTCGTCGTTCATGCGGCCGTCGCGCACGAGCACGGCGGGCGCGGCCTTCCACATCGTCCAGAACAGCGCGGCGGACTTCACCATCGCGGTCAATATTCCCAACGGCTCCAGCGGTGCGCCCGTGCGCGTGGCCAAGTCCGGTCCGGGCAACGTGAACCTGGCTGCCGCCACCGGCTATACCGGCGGCACGGTGGTCAACGAAGGCACGCTGACCGTCCGCTCCACCGGCACGCTGAGCACGGGCGCGGTGACGGTGAACAAGGGAAAGCTGATCCTAGAATCCGGCGGCAGCGCGAATCCTCCGGCGCTCACGGTGAACGACGGTGGTGTGTTTGGCGCGCGGGTGACTTCGCTGGGCGGGCAGGTTTCCGGCGGCCCGGCGCTGACGTTTGGCGCGGGTGCGAACCGGTTGGAATTCGGCTTCAACAATGGCGTCGTGCCCAGCGCGACGGTTCCGGCGCTGGCCGTTTCCAACCTGGTGGTGAACGGCACCACCACGGTCGATGTGCTCGCCGGTGGCCTGGTGGCGGGCCAGTTTCCGCTGCTGAAATACGCCGGGACCTTCACCGGCACCGGCTCGCTCGTGCTCGGCACCTTGCCGCCGCGCGTCGTCGCCACGCTGTCCAACAATCTCGCCAACGCCAGCATCGACCTCGTCGTGACCACCGTGAACCAGCCGTTGCGCTGGGCCACGGGCAGCGGCGTCTGGGATCTCGCCACCAGCGCGAATTGGAAGGACCCGCTCGGTGCGGCCACCACCTACCAGCAGATCGGGGCTCTCGGCGACTCGGTCGTTTTCGAGGACACGCAGAGCGGCGGATCGCCCGTGGCCGTGACGATCAACGGCGCGCTCACTCCGGCGTCCACGCTGATCAACGGCGCGAAGGACTTCAGCTTCTCCGGCACCGGTTCCATCGCGGGCTTCGGCGGGCTGACAAAGGAAGGTTTGGGGACGCTGACGCTCGGCACGGCCAACAGCTTCTCCGGCGGAGTGAACCTCTATGGCGGCACGACCGTGTTCTCCGGTTTGCCGAATTTGGGAGCGTCGTCCTCTGCGCTGACCTTTGATCGCGGCACGCTGCGCTACGCGCCGGGCAACACGGCGGACATTTCCTCGCGGGTCGTCACCTTCGCCACGAGCGGCGCGACCATCGACACCGGGGGCAACGATGTCACCTTCGCCGCGCCCGTGGGCAACAACGGATCGGGCGGGCTGCAAAAGACCGGTGCGGGAACGCTCACCCTGTCCGGAGCGAACCGCTATTCCGGCAACACGCACGTGAGCCAGGGCGTCTTGGCGCTGGCGTTCGAGGCATCGATCTCGAACAGCGTGACGATAGGTGCCTCTCCTGGTGCGACCCTAGATGTCACGGCCTCGGGCCTGACGCTCAATGGAGCCATTGGGCAACGGCTGGGCCAATCCGGCACCATCAACGGAGCGGTCGTGGCACCGGTTGGCTCGATGATCCTTCCAGGAGCATCGGGTGCCACCGCTCCGCTCACGCTCGCAACCGATGCGACCCTGGATGGCGGCATCTTGCAGATGGATGTCGGCACCACGATGTCCGATCTCCTCATCGTGGCCGGAACCTTGAATCTCAACTCCGGCACCATCCAGTTGAACGCCCTCGACGCGCTGACCAACGGCACCTACCGGCTCATCCAATACGGCACGCTCAACGGCTCCGTCGTGAACCTCCAGCTCGCGGGCTTCGCCCAAGCGGGCAAGGTCGCCGAACTCAGCGCCGCCACGCCCGGCCGGATCGATCTCGTGGTCAGCACCGCCAGCAGCGCGAACCTGGTGTGGAAGGGCGACGGCTCGGTCAATCCCTGGGACTTCGCCACGGCCAATTGGCTGAACGGGGCCAATCCCGCTCCCTTCGCCAACGGCGATTCCGTCACCTTCGACGCCACCGGCTCCATCGCTCCGCCGGTGGACATCGGCGCGACGGTTCTGCCCGGTTCCGTCACGGTGAATTCCACGACCGACTACACCTTCGCCGGTGCGGGCAAGATCAGCGGAACCGCCTCGTTGACCAAGGGCGGCAGCGGGCGTTTGACGCTGCTCAACGCGAACGACTATTCCGGCGGCACCACCGTTTCCGCCGGAACGCTCCAGGTGGGCGACGGCTCCGTCACCGGCGACATCGGCTCCGGCCCCGTGGTCAACAACGGCGCGATCCTCTTCAACCAGCCCGACAGTCGCACCGTCGCAGGCGCGATCAGCGGCTCCGGCAGCATCGAGCATCAAGGCGTGGGCACGCTCACGTTTGCGGCCGACAATTCCTACGGCGGTGCCACCACGATCAGCGGTGGCGGCACGCTCCAGTTCGGGACGGGCGGCACGGCGGGATCGCTCGGCTCCGCGCCGGTGGCCATCACTGCGGGCACGCTCGCCATCAACCGTTCCGGCGCTTTCACCTTGGACAACGGGCTCTCCGGCCCGGGCAACCTATCGCTGCTCGGACCCGCCACCGTCACTCTCGCCGGGGCCAACACCTACGGCGGCAACACCACCGTGGCCGATGGCCGGCTCGTGCTGGGCGTGGCCAACGCCATTCCCGACGGCGGGGCAACCACTGGCGGACTGGTGATGAACAATGGCGCGACTTCCGCCGCCGTTCTCGATCTCAATGGCCGCGACGAAGCGATCAATTCATTGGCTGGCGCCGCTGGCGCGGTGGCGGCCCGCATCGTCAACGACGCGGGAACAACGACAAATCTTCTCACCATTGGTGACGAAGCCAGCACGACGGTCTTCAACGGCGTCATCGCCGACAACTCGGGCAGCGGTTCCGGCAAGATCGCGTTGGTGAAGCGCGGCGCGGGCTCGCTCACGCTGAACGGCGCGAACACCTTCAGCGGCGGCGTCATCGTCGCGGGCGGCACCTTCGGGATCGGCAATAACACCGCCGCCGGTTCCGCGCCCAGCATTACACTGAGCAACGGCGCCACGCTGAGCCTGACGGCCAACACCCCGTCGGTCTTTCCGGCCTACACCGTCATCACTCCGGCCGGAGCCTCCGTCTCGCTCGGCTCGGCCAATTTGGCCAACGGCTTCGCCGGGCAATTCGTTTCCGGCGACGCGACAGCGACGAACGTGGCCGTCGGCCCGCTCTCGTTCAGCACGGGCAACACGCGGCAGTTCGAGGGCTTCACCGGCACCGTGCGCGTTGAGGCCACGGGGCAGATCCGCTGGTCGGCGGGCACGGGCCTGGACAACGGCGGTGAGCAGACCACGTTCGAGATCGTCTCCGGCGGCTCCATCTTCCTGCGCAACACCGGCACCATGCGGCTCGGTGCGTTGACCGGCGACGGCACCATCGGTGGGCTGAGCGCGGCCGACGGCACGGGCACGGTCATCGTGGGAGCGAAGGGCATCGACACCGAGTTCTCAGGCTTCATCGAGGGCGTTGCTCCGCGGGCGAACAACTTCACCAAGGTCGGCCCTGGTCGGCTCACGTTGAGCGGGACGTTGAACTACGACGGCGCGACGGTCGTCAGCGGCGGAGTGCTGGCCTTGGCCGGTTCCGCCGAGCTCGACGACACCGCGTCCCTCACGCTCCGTTCCAACGCGGTCATCGACGTGTCCGCATTGGCCGAGCCGACGCTCCAGATCGGCGCGATCAAGGCGCAGACCTTCACCGCCAGCGGCACGGTGCGAGGCAGCCTGAACGTGGCGTCCACCGCGACCTTGAGTCCCGGCGACGGCATCGGCGTGCTGGTGGTGACGAATGTGGCGAGCATCGATGGACCCGTGTTCATGGGCTTCAACCGCACCAACGCCCCGGTGAACAGCGACCGCGTCGAAGCCGCCTCTTTCGTCATCGGGACGAGCGCGAGCCTGACCGTGACCAACGCCGGGCCGGACCTGACCGGCGGAGAAGCCTTCCAGCTCTTCAACCGGCCGGTGACTTTCGCGACGGTCACGCTGCCGGAACTGCCCTCGCCGCTCGCTTGGGTGAACAACCTCGCGGTGGACGGTTCGCTGCGCGTCAGCGGTTCGCTGGTGGATACCGAGCCCACGCCGATCACCGGCGGGATCGTGGACGGGAACTTCGAGATCACCTGGCCGCCCGGCCACACCGGCTGGCGTCTGGAGACGCAGGCCAATCCATTGAGCATCGGTCTCTCGAACAACTGGGAAACCGTCTCCGGTTCGGCGCAGACCAACCGCGTCGTCCTGCCATTGGCCGTGACCAACGCCGCCATCTTCTACCGTCTGGTGTATCCGTGATGCGCCGGGCAGTGGTTGAGACCAAGGGCGCGTCCTCCGGGGCGCGCCCCTTTTCTT
>CAMLMI010000016.1 GCA_946480965.1 uncultured Verrucomicrobiales bacterium
AGGTGGGGCCGAGCACGCTGCTGCCCGTGGTGCTGGAGGGACTGCCGGTGGAGACGGAGTTCCGCTTCGAGGGAGCGGCCAAACCGGAACGTGTGGGCGCGACCTTCGTTAGCCATTTGCCGCCGGACGGTTCGGTGAAGCTGGCGTGGAAGACGGCGCGGCCGGAGGCGGAGGGACGGCTTTTCTACGCGGCGGAAATGCTCTCGGAGATCAGCGTCGGTCCCGGATTGATGCGGCAAGTGGCCTTGCTCGACGGCAAGGTCATGCAGGGAGAACTGGGGCGTCTGGCGCTGCGTCTGCGCGGCGCTGGAGAGGTGACGCGGGTGCTGGGCGACGCGGTGCTGTCGTGGAATCTGGAGCCGATCGAAGGCTCCAAGGACCGGCGTTTGGTCGTGCAGTTCAACCAGCCGCAGAAGGTCGCCTTCGCGCTCCAGGTGCAGATGCAGACGGCGCTGGCGGCGTTTCCGTTGGCGGCCGAGCCGCTATTGCTCCAGCCGGAAGAGGCGACGCGGTTCTCGGGCCACTATCGCATCGTGAACGACGGCGCGGTGCGGCTGGAGGTGGTGCAGGCGACGGGGCTTTCGCAGGTTTCGCCGGAGCAGTTTCCCGAGACGGACGCGACCAAGGCGGCCTTCCGCGCGGCGGGACAACAGCGCTTCGCCTACCGCTTCTCCGGCGGCGATCTCGCGCTGCGCATCCAGGCGGACCAGATCCAGCCCGAGGTCGCGGTCTCGCAACTGCTGGCCTACCACCACGGCGAGAACGAGCGGCGGATCGATGCGGAGATCGAGCTGGATGTGCGGGAAGCGCCGTTGCGCGAGCTGCTGCTCTCCGTGCCGAAGGGCTTCGTGGTGCTCCAGGTGAACGGCGGCGGATTGAACGACCATTTCCTGCGCGACACGGCCGACGCGGCTACGGCGGAACTGCGCCTCGTCTTCGGCCAGCCGTTGATCGGGCGGCAGATGATCCAGTTGCGGCTGGAGCGGAATCGGAGCGGGACGGAGACGAATTGGGCTTTGCCGCGCGTCGCGGTGCTGGGGGCGAAGTCGGTGCGCGGGTTCGTCGGAGTGTCGGCGGACGCGGGTTTCCGGCTGACGCCGGATCGGACGGAGGCGTTGACCGAGATTGCGACGGCGTTCTTTCCGCGGCGCACGGCGGGCTTGCAAGCGGCGTTCCGCCTGGCCGACGGCGCGTGGGAGGCGGCGGTGCGGGTGGAACGGCTGCCGCAGACGGTGCAGGCCGAGGCGCTGCATCTCTTCTCCATCGGCGAGGGCGTGGCCTATGGCAGCAGCGTGTTGAACTACCAGGTGTCCGGAGCGCCGGTGGCGTCCTTCCGGGTCGAGCTGTCGGACGAGTATTTCAACGTGGAGTTCTCCGGGAAGGATCTCCGCAACTGGCAGAAGACGACCAACGGCTATGTGGTCCAGCTCCACACGCCGGTTGCGGGAACCTACACGCTGCTGGCCACGTATGAACGGCCGTTCAAGGGGCAGGGCGAGACGCTGACCTTCACGGGCGCGCGGCCGCTCGACGCGCAGTCGGAGCAGGGCCACACGCTGGTGACGAGCGCGTATCAGTTCCGCGTGCAACCGGCGGAGGTGTCCCCCGGATTGCTCGCGCTGGAGCCGGGTGAAGTGCCGGCGGAACACCGGCTGTTCTTCGACGCGCCGATCCTCGCCGCGTATCGCTACACGGCGCGGCCCTTCAACCTGAGGCTCGCGCTCAGCCCGTTGGCGCAGGGCGACTCGCTCAGCCAGGTGGTGGACCGCGCGTCGCTCGTGACGCGCATCTCGCAGGAGGGCCAAGTGCTGACGGATGTGCGCTACTACGTGAAGAACCGGGGCAATCCGCACCTGCGCGTGACGCTGCCGCCTGAGACGCAGCTCTGGTCCGCCACGGTGGACGGACGCGCGGTGGTGCCGGTGACGGACGCGACGGCCAATTTGATCCCGTTGCCGCAGAACGCCGCGCCCGACGCGGTGCTGGTGCTGGATCTGAAGCTGGCGACGCGCTCGAAGAACGCGACACGCATCGCGCTGTCCGCGCCGGTGGTGGCGGCTCCGGTGATGTTGGCGGAGTGGAAGCTGGAGCCGGACACGGGGCGGCGTCTGGTCCATCGCACCGGATCGCTCCAGCCGGTCGGGGGCGCGGCGGAATCCTCCGGCTTCGCGCAATGGGGCCGGGCTTTGGCGGGCGGGCGGGCGGCGGGCGTTTGGTTTCTGGGTTTTGCGGCCCTGGTGCTGGTGGGCATCGCGGTGGGAGTGCTGCGCTGGGCGACGAGGCCTGGAACCCACCGCTTCAGCTTGGCGCATTGTGGCGGCGCCGTGGTCGCGCTCGTGGCCTTGGTCATGGCGGGTCTGGCTTCGGCGGAACTGGTCGGCCTCTTGGCCAAGCATCGTTCCTGGCCGACACGGGAGCTGATGTTCCTGGCTCCGGTGCAGCAGGCGAACAGCGCGTTGTCGGTGGAGGTGGGGAACGTTCCTTTGGAAGCGGCGGAGCGGAGCGCGGCGAGCTGGGGCCTCGCCGTGCTCGCGGTCGGAGCGTGGATCTATGGGGCGATGCGTGGAGCGACTTGGACCATCGCCGTGGGTTGGACGCTGCTGGCCGTGGCGGCGTTGCTGCGGCCAAACGGCGGGACCGGATTGATCTGGGTCGTGGCGGCGTTCTCCGCGATCCATGTGGTTTGGCCCGAGATCGCGCGGATGTTCGCCCTGCCCAAGCGGCCACAACCGCCGACGGGTGCTTCCTCTGAAGGCGGCAACGCCGCAGCGACGACGGCCGTGTTGGCGGGATTGCTGTGGCTGGGAACGACAGCGTCGGTTTCGGCGGCGACGTTGCCGAATCCTTTGCCGCGTGAACCGCGCTTGCCGGAGTCGGTCGTGCAGGAGATCCGGGTGACAAACGACGTGGCGACGGCCAAGGCGACGCTGCGTTGGACGGCGGAGAAGGGACAGGTGTTGCCGCTGTTGTTCGAACCGGCGGTGCTGGTGCGCGCGGAGCATCCGGCCAGCGCGTTGAAGCTCGTGTCGTCCGTTGTGGACGGGAAGCGCGTCCAGCAACTGGTGGCGCTGGAGAGCGGCACCTTCGACGTGACGCTGAACTATCAACTGCCTGTGAAGGGGCTGGAAGGCCCGGACGGCAGCGGACCGGGTCTGGTGTTGCCGACGCAGTCCGGCCTGGTGAACCGGCTCAAGCTGACGGTTCAGGGACAGGACGTGGACGTGGTTTCCGCCGGTGCTGCCTCGGTGCGCCGCGCCTTGGTCGGAGGAGACACGGTGGCGGAGCTGGTGCTGCGTCCGGCGAACGGAACGGCGGTGCTCTGGAAACCCTTGAGCCGCGATGTGCGCCGGGAGAAACCGGTCTTCTACGCGGAATGGGCGCAGCTCTACTCGCCGGTGGCGGGCGTGGTGGAAGGCGTGCACCACGTCCAGATCCGTCCGGCCCAGGGCGAGCTCGGCGAGCTCGTTTTCGACGTGCCCGCCGGTTCCACCATCACGGACGTGGCCACGCCGATTCCTCCGGGCGCGGAGCAGAACACGGCCTTCATCCCGCAGCTTGTCTCGCTGTGGCGCTTCGACCCGGAGACGCGGAAGCTGCGGGTCACGCTGTCCGCGCAGCAGTCGAAGCCCTTCGCGCTCCTGATCCGATCGCAGATCGCGACCGGGCCGTTGCCGATGGAGCGGACGACGGGCTTGCTGGAGGTGATCGGTGCTGCCGGACAGGTGGGATCGGTCGGCGTGGCGACGGGGAACGAAGTGCAGCTCGACGAGGTCGCGGCGGAGACCTTTCCCGCGATCAATCTGGAGGACTTCCCCGCGCATGTGCTGGAGCCGCTGCGGCATCACATTGGCGGGCTCACCTTGCGCCGGGCGTTCCGCCAATCCGAGGAGAAGGGAACGCTGTCGTTGAAGGCGTCGGCGGTCGCGGCCGACGTGCGGGTCGAGGCGCAGGACACCGTTTCCTTGGGCGAAGACCGGACGCTTCTGGCCTCCACCTTGGACGTGACCGTGACGCGGGCGGGGATCTTCCGTCTGAGCTTCGAGCTGCCCGCAGGCATGGATGTGGAGACGATCAGCGGCGCGGCCCTGAGCCATTGGACCGAGCTGAAGGCGGGCACGAACCGCATCGTGACCTTGAACCTGCGCGGCCGGACGGAGGGCGCGCAGCAGTTCAAGGTGAACCTCGTGGGCGGCGGCGTGAAGGCGACGAACGGCTGGGCGGTGCCGAAGCTGGTGCTGCGCGAGGCCAGCAAGCAGACGGGCACTTTGGTGCTGGTGCCGGAACAGGGGATGCGGCTCCAGGCGGAGCGGCGCGAGGGCGTGTCGCAGCTCGATCCGCAGCAGTCCGGCATCCGTCAGAAGGGCGTGCTGGCCTTCCGCGTCTTGCAGGCGGACTGGGCGGTGGCGCTGGAGATCGAGCAGGTCGATCCGTGGATCCAGGTGACGGGCTTGCAGCACGCGAACGTGGGCGAAGCGCAGATCAAGGTGACGGCCAATCTCCAGTTCCAGATCGAGAACACGGGGCTGAAGGCGTTCCGCGTATTGCTGGCGACCAACGCGGAGAACGTGCGCTTCCTGGGCGAACAGGTGGCCGACTTCCTGCCGGTGGAAGACGGCGCGACGAACGGGCTGCGCGCCTGGGACGTGAAGCTGCATCGGCGCGTGATCGGCGCGTATCTGCTGCAAGCGACGTATCAATTGCCGGTGGCGGGCGGGGTGAACCAAGTGTCGTTGCGCGGCGTCGAGCTGGTCGGGGTGAATCTCCAGCGCGGCTTCGTCACGGTGCAGTCCGGCGGACGTTTGCAGGTGCGGGCCAAGGCACCCTCGCAGCTCCAGCCGACGGAGTGGCAGGGCATCCCGAGGAATCTCCAGAAGGACCTGCCCGAAGCGGCGGCGAGCTTCGCGTTCCGTCTGGTGGAGCCGGGATTCGAGCTGCCGTTGACCCTTGAACGGCATGAAGCGGCGAAGCTGCTTCCGGCGCGGGTGACGCGGGCGACCTTCACCTCGGTGATCTCCGACGACGGCGCGATGCTGACCCAGGCGCGGCTCGATCTGTTGCCGGGCGACAAGCGGCTGCTGCATCTCTCGCTGCCGAAGGACGCGACCTTCTGGTTCGCCTTCGTGAACCAGAACGGCGTCTGGCCGTGGACGGAACAGGACCGGATCTTGATTCCGCTGGAGCAGCAGGCGGCGGACGGCAAGCCGGTGCCGGTGGAGATCTTCTTCACCAGCAAGGTCGGTTCGGGCGGCAAACGCGCGCTCGATCTGGCGCTGGTCGCGCCGAAGTTCGACCTGCCGCTGGAGGACATCCGTTGGCGGGTCTTTCTAGGCGAGAAGTGGGACGTGAGCCGTTGGAGCGGGGCGCTGCAACTGGAGCGCGACGAGGTGGTGGCCCTGCCGGCCTCGGCCGAGCTGGGCAGCTACCTGCAAAAGGAGGCCGTGCAGCGGCAGGAGAAATCGCGCGAGGCCGAACAGATGCTCGTGCTCGGCAACCAGGCCCTGGCGCAGGGCGATCCGCAGCAGGCCCGGCGCGCCTTCCAGAACGCCTACGGGCTTTCGCAGCACGACAACGCCTTCAACGAGGACGCGCGGGTGCAGTTGAGCAACCTCAAGAAGCAGCAGGCGTGGATGGGATTGAACAACCTCCAGAACATCGCGGATGGCGGCGAGCAGCGGCGCTTGAACTACACGCAGGAGGACGCCAAGCGCCTGATGGAGCGCAATCCGGCGGACGACAACACCGCTTTGATGCGCCTGGCCGAACGGATCGTGCAGCAGCAGGACGCGGCCGTGGCCAGCCCGGCGGTCATCCGTGCCAGCGTGCCGGAGCAGGGACGGCTGCTGACCTTCAAGCGCGCAGTGATGGTGGAGACCTGGGCGGACCTGGGGATACGGTTGAAGGCTGAGGCGCAGCGCGCTTTCTCCGGCTGGATGCGGGTCGGCATCGTGGCGGGCCTGGCCGCGATCTTCGCGGTGGGTTTGGGCACTCGCCGTGCGCCGCGGTGACGCCCCTTGTTCCGGTCCTTTCGGCAGCTCCGCAGGCAGGTGGTTGCCAATTTGTTCTTGATGTGAACAAATACACTGCCTAACTAGGCGCGTTACCCAAAAACACGTCGTGCCGCGCACCCGCGAACCAGTGGATGCGTCATGGCCGCAACCCGGAAATCCAGCGCCCTGCCATGTGCAGACCCGCCGTGCCGAAACCGCCGATGATTCGTCCGCCCGGGATTCCACGGCGGGCGGGCAGCGGTCACGCGCGCGTTTTCCGTCCACCGTTTTGTCCCAGAAACCGGGCGGCACGGAAGTAGATGGAACCCCTATGCCTCTCGGAGATCCATGAAGTGCATTCCCCTCCCATGAAAACCAGACAACCCATGTTCAAACCGATCCTGGCCCTGAGCGCCCTCGTGGCGGGCGCGGTCCACGGCCAGACCACCTACACGTGGACCAACGCGCTCGGCGGCAACATCGCCACGGCCGCCAATTGGGACCCCAACGGCCAGCCCAGCGGCGCCACCCAGGACAACGCCGTGTTCGACGGACGGACGGCCGGTCCGCTGACGGTCGTCTCCACCGCGACCAGCCTGCCGTCCACCGGCTTCGGCTCGCAGGGCATCAATCTCCTGTTCACGGCCAACCAGGTCAGTTCGGTGACGTTCACCTCGGCGGTGCCGACGGGCATGGCGGCCTACGGCGTGAACAACATCCAGATCGACAGCGGAGCGGGCGCGGTGACGTTCGGCAACCCGAACACCACAGGCTACCGCTACGAGCTCTTCGGCCGGCCGGCCGGCGCGGTCCATGCGCTGATCAACAACTCGGCGAACCCGGCGACGCTGCATGGCAACGTGCGCTTCCAGGCGGGGGGCGGCGCCGCCTTCACGCTGGACTTCCAGGGCACGGGACAGTGGAACGCGAACAACTACCTGCTGAACGACAACAACGCCGGCATGATCATCACCGTCACCGGCCCCGGCACCACGGTCTGGACGCCCGGCGGCTACCTGGGCAACGGCGGCATCGACAGCCCGGTCACGATCAACGACGGCAGGCTGGTCTTGGCGGCCTCCCATCCCAAGCTGGGCAACCAGGCGTGGAACATCAACGGCACCTTCCAGTTCAACGCCCCGTCGCAGGCGCAGGTGCTCACCGGGGCCATGTCCGGAGCCGGCACGAACATCGTCACGGCGGGCACGCTCACGCTCTCGTCCGGCACGAGCGCCTTCACGGGCACGACGCTCCTCCAGGGCGGATCGCTGGTGGTGAACGGCGCGGAGAACCCCGGGGTGAGCGGACCGCTCGGCTTCGGCGGACCGATCGTCTTCGCCGGCGGCACGCTGGTCTTCAGCCCCAACAACACCTTCGACTATTCGCCGCGCTTCCTCGCCACCGGCGGACAGTCCTTCCGCTTCGACACGGCCGGGCAGTCCGTCACCTTCTCCGACCCCGTCGGCCTGAGCGGCGCGGGCAGCACCCTGGCCAAGCTCGGGGCCGGCACCCTGACCCTGGCGGGCCCGAGCGCCTACACCGGCGAGACCACCGTCGGCGCGGGCCGGCTGGTCTTTCAGGGGGCCAAGACCGGCTCCGGCAACATCACCGTGGCCGACAGCGCCGCCCTCGGCGTCACGGCCACCGCGTCGCAGGTCACGCCCGCCACGCTGGCCGTGGGCACTACCGGCAGCGCGACCCTGGAGTTCAACAATGTCAACAGCACGGCCACGCCCCTGATCGCGGCGGGCACGGTCACCGCGGGCGGACCGATCACGATCAACGTGAACGGCGGCACTTTCTCGGCGGGCCAGAGCTATCCCCTGCTCTCCTGGTCGAGCGGAACGGCCCCGGCGGTGACGCTCGGAACCCTCATCGGCGCGGCCGGCGACCTCTCCACCAACGGCAACACCATCCGTCTGAACGTCGCCAGCCTGGCCCTCGTCTGGTCCGGCGCGGGCAGCGGCGCCTGGGACACGACCGCCGCCAACAACTGGCGCTTGAACGGCGCTCCGGCCGTCTTCACCGACGGCAGCGCGGTCCTGTTCGACGACACCGCCACCGGCGAAGCGGCCATCGTCCTGGGCAGCCCCGTCTCGCCGTCCGGCACCACGGTCAATAGCGGCACCAGGGCCTATTCCATCGCCTCGTCCGGGGCCAACCGCATCGGCGGCTCCGGTGCCCTCGGCAAGAACGGCACCAGCGTGCTCACCCTCTCCGGAGGCGTGAACGCCTACAGCGGTCCCACCGTGGTCAACGGCGGCGTCCTGAGCGTGGGCGTCCTCGCCAACGGCGGCGCCCCCAGCGACATCGGCGCCTCCGCCAGCGGCGCGGGCAACCTGGTGCTCAACGGCGGCACGCTCGAATACACCGGCGGCGCGCAGACCTCCGACCGCCTCTTCACCCTTGGCACCGGCGGCGGCGTGCTCAACCAGGCGGGCAGCGGCGCGCTGGTCTTGAACAACGCCGAGCCCATCGGCCTCGCGGGAGCCGGGGCGCGGTCCTTGACGCTCGCCGGGGCCAGCACGGAGAACAACCTCCTCGCGGCCGCGCTGGGCGACGGCGGCGGCGCGACCGCCCTGACCAAAAGCGGACCCGGCAAGTGGATTCTCACTGGGACGAACACCCACTCCGGAGTCACCACCGTGTCCGGCGGCGTGCTGCAGATCGGCAACGGCGGCACCTCGGGCGACATCGGCCTCGGCCCGGTCGTCAACAACGGCGGCCTGGAGTTCAACCGCACGGACACCGTCACCGTCTCCGGCGCCGTCAGCGGCTCGGGCTCCCTGACCAACAGCGGCACCGGCACCCTCGTCCTCGCCGCCAACAACACCTACTCCGGCACCACGGCCATCAACGCCGGCGTGCTCCAGGCCGGGACCGGCGGCGCCACGGGCCAGCTGCCCTCCGGAACCCCCATCGTCAACAACGGCACGCTCGTCTATCACACCGAGGGCCTCTACGTCTCCTCCGGCTTCTTCGCCACCCACTCCGGCACCGGCAACGTCCGCGTGCGCAGCGGCTACGTTAAGGCCATCGGCCAGAATACCTACACCGGCTGGACGCTGATCGATCCGGGCGCGACCTTCCAGGTCACGGAGGGCAACACCGGCAACCTCCTCAGCTCCGTCGTCACCAACAACGGCACGCTCGTCTTCGGCCGCCAGGACAACGGCGTCTGGGGCTACACCAACAACATCGTGGGCACCGGAGCCGTCATCAAGGAGGTGAACAACACCCAGGGCGGCGGCGACATCACCCTGGCCGGGACGAACACCTACACCGGCGGCACCTTCATCGCCGGCGGCGGCATCATCCTCGGCGACACCCTCACGCCCCTCGCCGGATCGATCGTCGGCGACGTGATCTTCACCAACAGCCCCGTGGGCGACAATCCGCGCTTCCTCCGCCTGCACCGCCCCGACGACTTCACCTTCACCAACGCCCTCCACAGCGTCGTGACCGGGGCCGCCGCCGGGAACTCTGGCCGCCTCGAGAAGTCCGGTCCGAACGCCGTCACCCTTACCGGCAACAGCACCCATCCGAGCGGCACCGTCATCAACGAGGGCACGCTCGAGGTCGGCAACGGCGGCGCCTCCGGGGCGATCGGCACCGGCGACGTCACGGACAACGGCGTCCTCGTCTGGAACCGCTCGGACGATGTCGCGTTCGGCGGCGTCATCAGCGGCACCGGATCGCTCGTGAAGCGCGGCGCGGGCACCCTGACCCTCGGCGCGGTCCACACCTACACGGGCCAGACCATCGTCAGCAACGGCACCCTAGTCATGGTCAGCGGCGTCGTGCCCGGCGAACTCGTGCTGGAAGGCGGCACCTACGTCGGCGGCGGCCTAGCCACCATCGTAACCAACGCCATCGTCGGCGGCCTGACCGTCAATTCGGGCACGCTCGTCGCCACGCTGAACAAGTCCCAGGCCCAGCCGAACACGGTCTATGAGGCCGCGTCGTTCACGGCGTCGGCGGGCGGCGTCCTCCGCCTCGTCAACGCCGGACCGGTCCCGGTCGTCGGCGACAAGTTCACCCTGTTCAACCAGCCCGTGAGCGGCGGCGCCGCCATGGCCATCAACGCCACGGGCTTCACCGTGCGAAACGATCTCGAGGTCGATGGCTCGGTCACGGTCACGGCGGTGCAGAACCAGGAACCTCCGACCCTCGTCACCAGCGTCGTGGGTTCGCAGCTCACCCTGTCCTGGCCCGCCGCCTGGATCGGGGCGGCCTCGCTCCAGGTGCAGACCAACCCGATCACCATTGGTCTGAGCTCGAACTGGTTCACCATCCCCGGCACCGGCACGAGCAACACCTTCAACGCGCCCATCGGCGGCGACGGCACCGTCTTCTACCGGTTGATCGCACCTTGATCGGGGGCCGGTAGGTTGGGGAACAACCGTGGGTGGCGGGCAACCGCCACCCACATTTTTTTGTCCCGATCCGTGGCCGCCGAAGGAACCCGCGCGGACCCGAGGCCCGAGGGTCAGACCGTGGACGGCGCGCCGAAGTGCCTTTGCAGCACCAGGGCCAGCGCGCCGCGCAACCGGGGCTGGGTGTCCGGATCGGTCGGCACGAGACGGACGTTTGCCGGCGTCGTCAGTCCTTCATGCAGGGCCTGCTCCACGATGGGGCCGACGCGGCTCCAGGCCCGCGTGATGCGGCCCACGACGACGATCATCTCGGGGGCCAGTCCGGAGGCCAGCATCGCCAGTCCACGGCCCAGATTCCGGGCCATGTGCTCCAGCACGGTCGCCGCCGGCCCATCCCCCTGCCCGGCCAGGTTCAGCAGGTCGTCGAAGGCGAAGCCCTCCGGCATCTTCCCGCTCGCCCCCGCCAGGTAGTCGCGCAGCGCGGCGTTGTTCGACGCGTAGGTCTCCCAGCATCCCCGGCCGCCGCAATGGCAGCGGGGACCGTTGGGATCGAAGCTGACGTGGCCGAACTCCCCGGCCATCCCCGACGCGCCCAGGATGAGCTGCCCGTTGCAGATGAGCCCCACGCCGATGCCCTCGGAGACGGTGACGGCCACGAGGTTGCGGATCTTGTCGGAATGGTGGCCGAACCACAGCTCGGCCAGGGCGCAGGCGTTGGCGGCGTTCTCCAGTTCCACCGCCAGCCCGGTCTCCCGCTCCAGCGGCGTCTTCAGGTCCAGGTTTTTCCAGCCCAAGTTCGGCGCGAACACCAGCCGCTGCGACTCCCGGTCGGCCCGGCCCGGCAGGCTGAGTCCGATGCCCACGACGGCGATCCGGCGGTGCGCCCGCATCAGGCGGGAAAGCCGGCCGCGCAGTCGGGGAATGAACACGGCGGGATCGCGGTCCGTGGTGAGCGTTTCCCGGGCGATGAAGCGCCCCTCCAGATCGGCCAGGCCCAGGGTCGTCTCCACCGGCCCGATGTCCACGCCCAGCATGCCCGTCCGCTCCGTGTTCAGATGCAGGGAAGTCGGCCTGCGTCCCCGGGCCGAGGTCTCGGTGGATCCCTCCACGACCCACCGCTCCGAGATCAACTGTTCGACGATCGTCGAGACGGTGCTGCGTTGCAGGCCGGACCGCCGGGCGATCTCCGCGCGCGAGATCGAGCCGTGCTGCCGGATCAGGTTCAGGACGATGCGGCGGTTGATGTCCCGCGCGGTCTCGCTGGAGGCGATCTGGATATTGGAGAGGTCGATCTTTCGCACCGGACGGTCGGGAACGAGGGGAAAAGAAATGTCAGGGAAACCACGACTGCACGGAGCAAACTACCGTTGCTGCCTTCCGGCCCTGGCGGGGTTCGTAAGTCCGAGCCCCATGGCCCCTGACGCGGTCAACGTGGCCTGTTCCTCCGCACGAAGGCAATCGGGAAATCGCGGCGATCCACGCCCGTTCTGCCGCAGGCGGTTCCGGACGCCGCCGCTGCTTCAAGGCAAAGGCTCGAGCCCGACCGGTGTAACCGGCGCGAAGACCGCCTGCATCGACTGGAACAACGGTTCGGCCAGTTCCTTGCCGCCGAAGACCCAGACGAGCGCGGCGACCGCGATGTAGGGGCCGTAGGGGATCTTGGACGACCATTCGTGGCGCTTGAGCGCGATCAGCGTCACGCCCACGAACGCCCCGAGCACGCTGCTGGCGAAGAGGCTGAACATCGCGCCTTGCCAGCCGGTGAACGCACCGATGGCCGCCACGAACTTCACGTCCCCGAAGCCCATCGCCTCGCGCGGCAGGACGATCTGGTCCGTGACCGCCTCCATGCTGCCGACGGTCTCGGGCTTGAACTCCTCGTCGCCGATCTTGAGCAGCACGGGCGACATCGCGACGTCCACGTCAGTGAAGGTCTTCTCGGGCAGCGTGAGCGTCTTGGCGCGGAAGCGGATGACGTCGCTGTCGCGGTAGAACAGGTCTTCGTAGGGGATTTCTTGGTCGGGCAGCTTCACGCCCGTTTCGCCGAAGACGATCTTGGAATCGGGCTCCAGCGCGACCGTTTGTTTGCCGAAGAGCAGCTTGCCGCCGCGCAGGATCGCATAGACCACGCCGCCGCCGATGGCCAGGCCCCAGAAGCCGGACTTCATCGCGTCCACCGCGTTCGTCGCCCCGTGCATCGCCGGCACGAGGAAGGAGAAGACCATGCCTACGATCATTCCGCCGATGGTGATCTCGTCCGGGATGATGAAGTGTTCCAGGTCGATGAACGTGGCCACCAGCAGCCCGCTGACCAGCACGCACATCGCGAGCGCCACGCCCGGACTGGTCTTTCCGTAGAGCAGCCAACAAACGAGGAAGAGGATGCCGGTGAGCAGTTCCACGAGAAAATAGCGGGGAGAGATCGGAGCCTTGCAGTTGGCGCACTTGCCCTGCAGCCAGAGCCAGGTGACGAGCGGGATGTTCAGGTAGAACGGGATGGAATACTTGCAGTGCGGGCAGTGCGACGGCGGGGAGACGACGCTTTGACCCAGCGGCATCCGGTAGATGCAGACGTTGAAGAAGCTGCCGCACATGCTGCCGAAGACGAAGAGCACGAACGACCAGAAGTGGAACGGCACCGCCGCCCAGCGTTCCGCGTCGAAGATGTTGGTGAAGATTTCCATTTAACCGTAGATCGCCTTCTTCAGAGCCTTCCGCATTTTCTCCACGGGAGCCGGTTGGCCGGTCCAGATCTCCAGCGCCTTCGCGCCCTGGTAGAGCAACATGCCGAGACCGTTGGCCGTCTTCAGTCCGGCCTTCTCGGCCAGCTCCAGGAACGGCGTCTCGGCCGGTCGATAGATCATGTCGTAGGCGAACCGCGCCTGCTTCAGGTCGAACATTCCCCCGTCCAACGGCAGCGCGTCCTCCGGCTTGAGGCCCAAAGACGTCGCGTTCAGCACCAGATCCACGGGGCCGGTCGGATACCCCACGGAAACCCCGGTGGCGGGGAAGCGTTGCCGGATGTCCGTCGCGACCGCCTCGGCCTTCGCCGCCGTGCGGTTGACCAGCCAGAGATGGCCCGCGCCTTCCGCCGCCAGACGCAGCGCGGCCACGCTGCCCGCGCCGCCTGCGCCGAGGAGCAGGATCTTCCCGCCGCGCGGCTCGTAGTCGAGGTCCTCGCGCAGCGCGCGGATGATGGCGTCGGCATCGGTGTTGAAGCCCACGGCGCGGGTTACCTGGATCGCCGAGACCGGCACGTCGCGCAGGGGAACCCATTCGCCGGACGGGTTCTTCGCCTCGAAACGCACGGTGTTGACCGCGCCCCAGACGCGGGCCGAAGCGTCGAGCGCGTCCATCATTTCCAGCGCGAGCAGCTTGTGCGGCACGGTCAGGTTCAGGCCGATGAAGCGCATCGCCTCCGCGCCTTTGAGCGCTGCGCGAAGCTGTTCCGGCAACACGTCGAAGGCGGCGTAGCGCCACGGCAGGCCCAGCTCGGCCAAGCCCGCGTTCTGCATCGCCGGAGAGGCGGAGTGCTGGATGGGATGTCCATAGACCGCGCAGAAACGCGTGGTCGCGCTGATCGAATGGTCGGCCGAGAACACGCGCGGGTTATCCCAGAGCGGCGACCGACGAAGCAAATCCGAATCCCGAAGGAGCGCGCGGAAGGGTGTGACCAACGATGGAGAGCCCCTGTTTGCTTCTTCGTCCTCGTCTTCCTCATCCTCTTCGTCCTCCCCAGAAATGTCGGAGACCACCCGACGAAGACGAAGACGAAGACGAGATGCACCGCCACTTTCATTGCCCCTCGTCCGAACCGTCGAAGAATCCCTTTGCCTGCCGCCGTGCGCCGCTCAATCTCCCCGCTTAAATGACAGTCACACTCTGGATCTACATCGCCCTGTTGCTCGCCGGTGGCCTCATGGGCTTCATCAAGGGCAAGAGCAAGGCCTCGCTGATCGCCTCCTCGATCTTCGCCGTCCCGCTCATCCTTGCGGGCCTCGGCGTCATCCAGCCGTTCTTCGCCGACTTCACGCTCTTCGTCCTGCTGATCTTCTTCGGCATCCGCTTCATCAAGAACCGGAAGTTCATGCCCGGCGGCCTGATGCTCACCCTGACCATCGCGGCCATCCTCGTCCGGCTCGTGCTGCGCGACTGATCCGTGGCCCGCGACCTGCCCATCTGGAAGGTGGCGGACGACATCGTCCGTCATCTCACCGGGAACAATCGCCTCGTCCTCGTCGCGCCGACCGGCTCCGGCAAGTCCACCCAAGTCCCTCAATTGCTCGCGGACTCGGGCCTGGTCGGTGGTAAACGCATCGTCGTGCTCCAGCCCCGCCGCGTGGCGGCCCGCACCTTGGCCGGGCGTGTGGCTTGGGAACGCGGCGGCAAGCTGGGTGGCGAAGTGGGCTACCAAGTGCGCTTCGAGGACCGCATCGGCGACGCCACCCGGATCTGCTTCGTCACCGAAGGCATTCTGCTCCGCTGGATGCAGGACGATCCGCAGCTCGCGGACATCGGCGTGATCGTCTTCGACGAATTCCACGAGCGGAACCTGCTGAGCGACGTGGCGCTGGCCTTGGCCAAGCAGCTTCAATCGGGCACGTCCGTTTCCCATCCCTCGCCCCTCGGAGGGGAGAGGGTCAGGGTGAGGGGTGAAGCCACTCCGTCTAACGAGAGTTCCTCGCTCCTGAGCGGCCAACCCACCCCTGCCCCCTCCCAAGAGGGGAACCTTGAACGCGCGCCCGGCGGTCAAGAATCGTCCTGTCTTATCCCCTCCTCGGAGGGGTCAGGGGTGGGTTCCGGCAATCGACCGAAGAACCAAGCTCCAAGCCTTCGCCCCGACCTCAAGCTGATCGTCATGTCCGCCACGCTCGACGCCGAGCCGGTGGCGGACTACCTGACCATCGGCGGCGCGCGCTGCCCCATCGTCGTGTCCGAAGGGCAGATGTTCCCGGTGCAGATCACGCACTCCTTCGTGCCGGACGAAACGCCGATTCCCCAGCAGGCCGCCCGCGCCGTGGCCGAGCTGATCGATGCCGGCGAAGCGGGCGACGTGCTGGTCTTTATGCCCGGCATGGGCGAGATCCAGGCCACGATCAACGCGCTCCGTGCCGAACGGCTGGACGAACGCCTCGCGCTCATCCCGCTGCACGGCGAGCTGTCGCCGCAGGACCAGGACCTCGCCTTCGAGCCCAGTCCGCTCCGCAAGGTCGTTGTCGCCACCAACGTGGCCGAGACCTCCGTGACCATCGACGGCGTCCGCCATGTCGTCGATTCCGGCCTGGCCCGCGTGGCGCGCTACGATTCGAACCGGGGATTGCAGACGCTGTTGATCGAGGAGATCAGCCGCGCTTCGGCCGATCAGCGCAAGGGCCGCGCCGGCCGCACCGGACCCGGCACCTGCCGCCGGCTCTGGACCGAGAGCAACCATCTCAATCGTCCCGAGCGCAACACCCCGGAGATCCGCCGCGCCGACCTCGCGGAAACCGTCCTCCTGCTCCACTCGCTGGGCGTGCCGGACGCGACGACCTTCGACTGGTTGGACAAGCCCGAGACGCAGGCCGTGGCCCGGGCCGAGCGGCTGTTGCGCACGCTCGGAGCCATTGATCCGGTCACGAACCACCTCACGCCGGTCGGCCGGAAAATGCTGCGGCTGCCGATGCACCCGCGCTTCAGCCGGATGTTGGTCGAGGCCCAGCGCTTCAATTGCGTGGAGCAGGCCGCGCTCTGCGCCGCGCTCGTCAGCGGACGCGATCTGCTCACGCGCGTCAGCCGCGACGAGAAGCACATCGCCGACGCGCGCGAGACGTTTGAAGGCAGCCCGCTCTCGGACTTCTTCACCCTGCTGCGCGCCTACCAGCACGCGCGGAATCAGCGCTTCGATTTCGAATCCTGCCGCCGCTACGGCATCAACGCCAAGGTGGCCCGCGAAATGGATCTGACCTTCCAGCAGTTGCTGGGTCTGGCGGAACGGGAAGGAATGCTGCGCAGCGAGAGTAGGACAGGCTTCCAGCCTGTCCCGGCCACTCCGTCCGAATCAGCCGCCCAGACCCAGAGGGGCGGGCAGGATGCCCACCCTACCTCGTCCGACGAAGGCCTGCTCCGCAGCCTCTTCACCGGCTTCGCCGACCAGCTTTGCCAGCGCCTCAGCTCCGGCACGCTTGACGTGCAGCTGACCGAAGGCCGCACCGCCGCGCTCGTCCGCGAGAGCGTCGTGCAGAGCCCGCTCTTCGTCGCCGCGATGCTGAAGGAAGTGCAGAACCGCGGCGGCGGCACCACCACGCTGGTGGGCTTAGCCACGGCGGTGAAACGCGAGTGGATCGAGGAGTCGTTCCCCGATCAGCTTCAGATCGCCACCCGGCACGAATACGACCGCATCCACCGCCGCATCGCCGCCATCCGGCAAGTGCAGTTCCACGGCCTCACGCTCGCGCGCGACCATCAGAAGGAGCTCGATCCCGCCGCCTGCGGCCGCGCTTTGGCCGACGCCTTTGGCCAAGGCGCGTTCGATCTGCCGAACCTCACGCACGAGGTGAAGCAGCTCATCGCGCGGACGAACTTCGTGGCCGCAGCCGCGCCCGAACTGGAGTTTCCCAAGCTGGCCGATGCCGGGCTCGTGGAGTTCTTCGCGCAGGCCTTCCACGGCATGTCCCTCGCCAAGGAAGCCCAAACCGCCGACCTCAAGGCCGCGTTCCTCCGGTTCCTCGGCAAGGACCGCCGCGAATGGCTCGACGCGCTCGCGCCCATCTCCATTCCGTGGCCCAGCGGCAAACCCGTGAAGCTCGCCTACGTTCCGGCCGGCACGGACGAGGACGGCATCCTCCAACCGCCCGAAGCCCAGGTGAAGCTGCTGGAATGCTTCGATCTGACGGAGCATCCCAAGCTCGTGGAAGGCACCGTGCCGGTCCGCCTCGCGCTGACCACGCCCGACGGCAAGCGCCTCGACGCGACGACCGATTGGCCGAGCTTCAAGGCGCTGACCTATCCGAAGCTGCGGGCGGGATTGGCCAAGAAGTTTCCCGGCTTCACCTGGCGCTGAACCGCCAAAGCAGCGGGCACCGCGGCACGGCGTTCCGTCAATCGTGGCCTGTCCTGGCGGGCCTCATTCTCCCGGGACCTGCGCAGGATGCATCAGGTAGGCGACCAGGTCGCGGCGTTGCCGGGCGGAGAGGGATTCGAGCAAACCTTCGGGCATCATCGAGGCGGTGGATTCTTCGGCCTCCTCGATGGCGGTTCGCTCCAGCGTGGCGGTTTCGGTCTGGGTCTGGAGGGTCAGCGTCCGGTCGGTGCGCGCGGTGACGACGCCGTTGAGCACGCGGCCGTCCTTCAAGGTCAGCACGGTCATCCGGTAAGTGGCGGCCACGACTGCGCCGGGATCGACGATGTTCTCCAGCAGGTAGTCGAGGTTCGCGCGCCCGGAACCCGTGAGATCGGGACCGACCGAACCGCCTTCGCCGTAGAGCCGATGGCACGCAGCACAGGCTTGCTCGTAGAGCCGACGGCCTTGGGCAAGGTCGGCTTGGCGGAGGGTTTCGGGGAAAAGTTCGGCGCGGAGTTTTTCGATCGAAGCACGCTTGTCGGCGGCGGTGGTGGCGACGGTGCCCCAGACGTCGCCGAGGCGGGCGGTGAGCGCGGCGTCGTTCAAGCCGGCGATCTGGCGGGCGTGGAAGGGCGTGAGATGCGCCTTGGGCACGCGGCCATCGGCGAGCGCGTCGAGCAACGCGCGGGCGGCGGCGGAGCGCGTGACCATCGCGCCGAGCACGCGGGCGCGTTCGTCGGCGACAATCCACGGGTATTGCCCGAGGGCGAGCCCGGGAGCCTCGGGTGCTCCGAGCTGGAGCAGGCCCACCATGATGTCGGCCCGCAGCATGGGATCGCCGACCAGGGGTTTGAGCAGGGGCGCAAGATCCGGAGCGCCGGCGTCGAGCAATGCGCGCAGGGCGGTGCGGCGGGCATTGGCGTCGGCCTGGCCATCGGCGACGACGGCGCGGAGTTCGTCGAGCGCGCGACCGCTGCCGAAAAGAAGGTCGAGCTCGGCCAAGGTCTTGTTCAGCGTGGCGTCGGTCGTTGAGGTGAACGTGTCGCGGAAGGCGGCCCAACCCTCGGGCTCGGGCAGTTTGCGCCAGCCGCGCCAGGCTTCGGCGAAGCCTTGGAGAAGATCGGTTCGTAAGGCGGGATTTTTGGACAGGGAACCTTGCAGCAAGGCCGTCACGGGTTGGGATCGGGACTCGATGGCTTCGCCCAGACGACGCGCGATCAGCCGGCGCACGGTCGGAATCTCGGCGATGAGCGCGAGACGGACGCCACTGGCCGGATCGGCGGAGACGAGCGGCTCGACGCCATACCAGAGCATGAGCGGGAGATTGTGGTCGGAGGCGTCCCCGGCATGGGCCAGGAGCGCCTGGGCAAGATTCACACGAGCCGCTGTCGGCAGCTTGGGCAGCGCGCTGGCCAGCGCGAGACGGACGGACGGAGCCGGATCGTTCTTGGCCAAATCGAGGAACGCCTTCTCGACCGAAGGCCAAGCGAACGAGTCAACCGAGAAGCCGACACGCTCCGCCAGCAAACGCACGGCCCAGAGACGAAGATGCTCATCCCCGTCGCGAGTGGCCCCGGTGATCCGCTGGACCAGCCAATCGGTCGATGGTCCGCCCACGGCGTTGAGGGCCCAAAGAACCCGGAGCCGTTCGGCGCGGTTCTGGTAGCTGTGGCGGCCAAACTCCTTGGTCAATTCGGCGAGAGGAATCGCGGGGTTGGCCTCCCGCGCCGTGCGCGTGGCCAGCACTTGGCGCGCTTGGCGGGCGGTCCATTCGTTGGAGCCGGTGAGCAGCGGCAACAGTTCTTGGCCCGAGAGCCGGGTGAGATCACCAAAGACGGGTTTGGCCGGATCGCCGTAGGTGATCTTGTAGATGCGGCCGGAGCTGCGGTGGACACCGTCGTGTTCGTGGCATTCGCCGGTATCGGACCAGTCGGACAGGAAGACGCCGCCGTCGGGGCCCTGGATCAGATCGAGCCCGCGAAACCACGGGTCGCCGGACTGGAAGAGGTCCGGTTCATGCCGCGCCACGTAGCCCGAGCCTCGGCGTTCGATCCGTTCCACGTTCAAACGGCGGCCGTGGAGATTCACGGTGAAAACCTTGCCGCGAAAGGCCGCGGGCCAGTTGTCGCCCTGATAGATCATCAAGCCGCTGTGGGCGTGGCCGCCGCCGAGGTTGTCGCTCTCGGCGGCGAAGGTTGTGCCGTCCTGCGAAGCGCGGCTCTTGGTCCAGCTCTGGCCGGTGTCGAAGTGGTAGTGGTCCGCGTGCTGGGGGATCAGCTCGTAGCTGTGCGGGTTCACGTCCGCGCCGTGCATCCGCTGGAAATGCGCGCCGGGGATTGCGTGCCAGAAATGGCCGATGACCGTGTTGATGAAGAACGGTTCGCCCTCCGCGTTCCAGTCGAGGCCCCAGGGGTTCGTCGTGCCGTGGCTGACAGCCTCGATCACGCGGCGCACGGGATGGTAACGCCAGATGCCGCCGTTCATCACGACCCGGTTCGTCCCGGGCGTGCCGGGGCGGCCGATGTTCGCCTGGCTGGAGATGCCGACGCGACCCCAGAGCCAGCCATCGGGGCCCCACTTCAAACCGTTGGCGAAGGTGTGGTGGTTGCCGCCGCCGGTATCGAAGCCGTCGAGCAAGACCTCGGGTTCGCCGTCGGGAATGTCGTCGCCGTTCTTGTCCGCGACGAAGAGCAGTTGCGGCGGGCAAAGCAGGAACGCGCCGCCGTATCCGGTCTCGACGCTGGTGAGGATCTTGGCCCGGTCGAAGAAGACGGTGCGTTTATCGAACCGGCCGTCGTGGTCCGCGTCCTCGAAGATCAGCACGCGGTCCGAGAGGTTGGTGGCGAACTTCACCGCCGCCTCGGCGTAGGTGTAGTTCTCCGCCACCCAGAGCCGACCACGCGGATCGAAGGCCATCGCGATGGGCTGACGCACATCGGGTTCGCTGGCGAAGACGGAGACCTTGAAGCAGGGCGGAAGCCGGAAAGACTTCGCCGCCGCTTCGGCCGACATGGGTTCGCGGCCGGGCTTCTCGGTGTTGTAGGCGTCGGGAAAACGGTCGGCGGCGTGCAGCGAATGGCCGGTAGGCAGGAGGCAGAGCAGCGCCGAGAGCACAGAGACGCTGGGCAGGATCGCTCGGACGGTGGGCATGGGAGGCAATGGACGGGTTTGGGTCGAGTCGGCGCAATGGCGAAGTGCGCGATTCGACGGTGGGCCGTTGCCCCGCCTTCACGTGATCTTGGGGGCGATGGAATTCAATGCGCGGCGCAGCAGGCCGGGGTTCCCGCGGAGAGGTCGGGGCTCAGGTAGGGGATGCCGAGGGACAGGCCCCGCAGGATGAGGAGCAGGGCCACGACGGCGAGGGAAGCGGGGATGAGCTTCTGCAAATGGAGACGGAAGGGGGCGAGGAAGGTCTTCCCCGAGAGCGACACGCCGAACATCAGCGGCACGGTGCCAAGGCCGAAGGCGGCCATGTATTCCATGCCGTGGGTCCAGTGGCCGGTGGCGAGGGACGCGGCGGCGGCGGCATAGACGAGGCCGCAGGGCAACAGGCCGTTGAGCATTCCCAGAAGGAGCAACGAGGACAGGGAGCGTTGTTGCAGCAGGCGACCGAGCTTGCCCTTCAACCAACCGACGGCGCGCACGACGGGCGGGGTGGTATAGCGGGTGGAGACGATCAGTCCGAGCAGGATGGCCACGCCCGCGACGATGGAGAGCCAGCGCTGGACCCCGGCCAAGGCCAGGCTGCGGCCGAGCAGGCCGAAGATCGCACCGATGAGCGTGTAGGTGACGATGCGGCCGAGGTTGTAGGCGAGCCGACCGGTGATGAAGGAGGTCCACCCGCGTCCGGGATGGGGCAGGGCCAGGGCGATGGCACCGCACATGCCGACGCAGTGCAGGCTACCGACAAGGCCGAGCATGAACGCGGTCCAGATCATGGGATGGGCTGGACCAGGTAAGGCGAAGGCTCCGGCCGAGCCGCCGGAGGATTTCCACCGTTCAGGAAGGCGTCTTTGGCAACTCCGGAACGTCGGGGAGTTGCCAGTGAAGCTTCGGAAAACTTGAGGAACCGCAACGGCGGCTCGGCGGGAGCCTTCGCCCTACCTGTGATCGTCCCGGTGATTTGCATCGCGCTCTCAGAGAACGACCGACTGGTCGTGGAAGAATTCCTCGTCGCCGACCTTCCAGGTCACGCGGACTTTCCAGAGGCCGGACTGGAGCGACCTGGTGTCGATGCTCTGGACGGCTTCGCCTCCGAGCGAGAGCGGGATCTGCTGGTCCAGCTTGGCGTTGGAGGGGCGGTAGAGGTGGACGGTGCCGGTGGGTTTCTGGCGGGCGTGTTCCGGCGGCAAGACAATGCGGATGGCGCCTTCGGCGCGGGTGATGGCGACTTGGCGTTCGACGGCTTTGGTGCGGTTCACGCGGTCGATCTGCTGCTGGAACTTGATCTCCTCGTCGTAGTAGTCGGCACGGACGAGGTCCATCTTGTGGCCTTGGGCGAAGACGATGTAGCTGAAGACGCCGGTGGCGAAAAGAGCCATCCAAGCGATGATCGCGTAGGGCCAGAGGGAGCGCGGGGGCTGGGGGGCTGGGGTGTTCATGGGAGCGAAGATGGGTTGGGCGACGGAGCGGCACCGGAAACGACGCTGCGCTGGTTTCCTCCGGATGTTTGGGCTGCGCGGCAACGCAGCCCTACCGACTTGGTGAGGTTCATGGCACGATCTGGTCGGCGCGGGGGCCGACGAACGAGGTTTTCACGGTTTCCAGGCGGCGACCGTTGGAATAGACGCCGATGACGAGCGGGGTGGACTGGCCCTGGAGCTTGTCGGGCGCGAGTTCGATGAGGACGGAGGTTTCGGCCAGCTTTTCGGCCGGAGCCACGAGCTGTTGGCCGGTCATCACGCGCAGGGAGCCTGCGGTGTTTTCCAGACGGAACTCCACGGGCAGGTCGTGGCCGCGTTTGTTGATGACCTTCACCGTGTAGAGATTGCTGAAGTTGCCCTCGGCGGTCTTCTGGAACAGTCCGCCCTTGGCGCGGAGGAAAAGGGTTTCCACTTCGGAACGGGTAAAGACGAGGTAGGCCAGCAACGCGACGAGGCCGGCGATGATCGTCGTGTAGAGCTTCATGCGCGCGGTGTAGCGCAGGGGTTCGCCTTTCTGGATGCCGTTGAGCGAGGCGTAGCGGATCAGGCCCTTGGGGCGGCCGACCTTGGTCATCACGGTGTCGCAGGCGTCGATGCAGGCGGTGCAGTTCACGCACTCCATCTGGGTGCCGTTGCGGATGTCGATGCCGGTGGGACATACGGCGACGCACTGGTGGCAATCGACACAGTCGC
Source organism: uncultured Verrucomicrobiales bacterium (assembly GCA_946480965.1). The sequence continues at coordinate 22,739 of CAMLMI010000016.1, forward strand.
CGAGCCCGGCGGCCCGGCGGGCTTCGACGGGCTGCTCGCGTTTCAACGGAGCCCGGCCTTCTCCGCGCTTGTGGTCATAGGCCACAACCATGGTGTTCTCGTCGATCAGCGCCGACATGAAGCGGCCGTAGGGACAGATGAAGGTGCAGGCCTGTTCCCGGAACCGGGCGAAGATGCCGTAGAACAGCAGGCTGAAGGCGATCATGAAGCCGAGCCCGACGAGGTGCTTGCGCGGATCGTCGGTGCTGATGGCGATCATCTGCTCGCTGCCGATGATGTAGCTGAGGAGCGTGTTCCCAACGACGAACGAGAGGAAGAAATAGATCGCGTGCTTGAGGAGCTTCTTCGCCAGCTTCTTTCCCTTCCACGGCAGCTTGTCGAGGGCCCGCTGCGCGTGGGCGTCGCCTTCGATGAGGTATTCGATGGGCCGGAAAACCATCTCCATCATCACCGTCTGGGGACAGGCCCAGCCACACCAGAGGCGGCCGAATGCCGTCGTGAAGATCATGATGCTGGCGAAGAAGAGCAGCATGGTGACCGCGAAGATGATCGAGTCCTCGGGCCAGAAGATCTGGCCGAGGATGGAAAACTTGCGCTCCACGATGTTCAGCATCAGGAGCGGGTTGCCGTCGATCCGGATGAAGGGACCGGCGAACATGATGGCGATGAGGGCCCAGGCGAACCACGTCCGCCGCGTTGTCCAGGTGCCGCAGGGTTTCTTGGCATAGACCCACTTGCGGCTGCCGTCCTGGTGGGCGGTCGCCAAGTGGTCGCGGTAGTCGCCCCAGTTGATCTCCTGCTCGGCCCCGGTGGACGGCTTGGTGGCGGGATTGGCAGGAGGCTTCATGGGGAACTGATCGCCTTACTCGAAGGCGTTGGGCTGTTCCTGCGCGGGGGCCTGGTCTTCGCGGGGTTTCGGGTTCTCCGGCGTGGTGCCGCGGAACTTCTGGATGTAGCTGGCCACGGCGTAGATTTCCTGCGGCTTCAACGTCTCTTTCCAGGCCAACATGCCTTTGTCGGGCACGCCGTTCATGATCACCTTCAGATGGTCGGCGAAGGTCGCGCCGTGGATCCAGTAGTCGTCGCAGAGGTTGGGGCCGACCAAGCCGCCGCCGTCCTCGCGATGGCAGGGGGCGCAGAGGCTGGTGTAGGTCTGCTTGCCGGTGGCGAGCACGGCGTCGTCCTTCGACGGCTCCATCGAGCCGAGGTTGGCGACGAACTTCTCCTGCGCAGCCTTCTTGATGGCATCGCCCTTGGCCATCTCGGCCCGGTATTCGGTGAGCTGGACGCCGCCGTTCTTGTTGAACTCGTCGGCCTTCAGGACGTGGTAGTAGCCCATGTAGGCGATGGAGAACGCGATGGTGAGGTAGAAGAGCCAGACCCACCAGCGCGGCAGGTTGTTGTCCAGCTCCTTGATGCCGTCGGCCTCGTGGTCGAGCAGCAGCGGGTCCTTGGGTTCGTCCGGGTTATTCATGGCGGGAATCTCCTTTCGTCACCTCGCCGCCATCGAGCGGGAGGCTTTCCATGCGCTGCACGAGCGCCTTCTTCTGGAACAGGGCCCAGGCGACGGCGACGAGGAAGGTGGCGAAGAACAGGCAGATCGAGACGATGCCGTAGTTCTCGATGCCTCCGAGGTGGCTGAGGACGTTCTTGATCATGGGAGCCTCAATTCTTGGGAGCGGTGGACGCCTCCGAGCCCTTGATGTCGGTGCCGAGCCGCTGGAGGTAGGCGATCATGGCGATGATTTCCTTGTTGGGCTGGCCCTGGATGGAACCGGCCTTGAGGTTCTCGACGATCTTCGCCGCCTGCGCGTCGAGATCCTTCTGGGCCTCGCCGTTCTCGTAGCCGGCGGGATACGGGACGCCGACCTTGCGGAGGGCCTTGATGCGGGCGGGGAGCGAGTTCGTGTCCATGTTCTGGGTCAAGAGCCACGGGTAGCGCGGCATGATGGAGTTCGGTGATGTGATCTCCGGGTTGTCCATGTGGTTGTAGTGCCAGGCGTCGGGATACTTGCCGCCGATGCGGTGCAGGTCCGGGCCGGTGCGTTTGGAGCCCCAGAGGAACGGGTGGTCATAGACGTATTCGCCCGCCTTGGAGTATTCGCCGTAGCGTTCGGTCTCGCTGCGGAAGGGGCGGATCATCTGCGAATGGCAGCCGACGCAGCCCTCGCGGATGTAGATGTCGCGGCCGAGGACTTCGAGCGGCGTGTAGGGCTTCACCGAGGAGATGGTCGGGACGTTCTCCTTGATGAGGTAGAGCGGGACGATCTCGACCAGGCCGCCGATGGCGACGGCCACGAGGGACAGGACCGTGAAGAGGATGGGCTTCGATTCCAGCGCGCGGTGCCAGTAGCTGTGCTTGGCGTGGGCGGGCGCGGCGTGGGCTTCCTGTGCGGCGAGCGAAGGGGCCTGGGCCTCGACCTCGGCCTCGAAGACGCCGCTCTTGGCCGTCTTCCACAGGTTGTAGGCCATGATGAAGGCACCGACGATGTAGAGCGTGCCGCCGATGGCGCGCAGCACATACATCGGGATGAGCTGGATGACGGTCTCCAGGAAGTTCGGGTATTTCATGAACCCGTCCTCGGTGAACTCCTTCCACATGAGGCCCTGGGTGATGCCGCTCCAGTAGATGGGGATGGCGTAGAACATCATGCCCAGCAGCCCGAGCCAGAAGTGCCAGTTCACCAGCTTCATGGAATACAGCTTCGTGTTCCACATCTTGGGGAAGAGCCAGTAGAGCATGGAAAAGGCGATGAAGCCGTTCCAACCGAGCGCGCCGGTGTGGACGTGGGCGATGGTCCAGTCGGTGTAATGGGAGAGGGAATTGACGCTCTTGATCGAGAGCATCGGGCCTTCCAGCGTGGCCATGCCGTAGGCGGTGAGGGCCACGACCATGAACTTCAGCATGGGCTCCTCGCGCAGCTTGTGCCACGCGCCGCGCAGGGTGAGCAGGCCGTTCAACATGCCGCCCCAGCTCGGGGCCACCAGCATCACGGAGAAGACCATGCCCAGCGACTGCGCCCAATCTGGCAGCGCCGTGTAGAGCAGATGGTGCGGCCCGGCCCAGATGTAGATGAAGATCAGGCCCCAGAAATGGATGATCGAGAGCCGGTAGCTGAACACCGGGCGGTTCGCCGCCTTGGGCAGGAAGTAATACATGATGCCGAGGAACGGCGTGGTGAGGAAGAAGGCGACGGCGTTGTGCCCATACCACCACTGCACCATCGCGTCCTGCACGCCGGCGTAGATCGAGTAGCTCTTGAAGGCCCCGGCCGGAATGACCAGCGAATTGACGATGTGCAGCATCGCGACGGTCAGCGCGGTGGCGATGTAGAACCAGATGGCGACGTAGAGGTGCTTCTCGCGGCGCTTCAGGATGGTGCCGATCAGGTTGACGGTGAAGGCCACCCAGACGAGGGCGATGGCGATGTCGATGGGCCATTCCAGCTCGGCGTATTCCTTCGAGGAGGTGAGGCCGAGCGGCAGGGTGATCGCCGCGGAGACGATGATGAGCTGCCAGCCCCAAAAGTTCAGCCAGCTGAGCGTGTCGTTGAACATCCGCGCCTTGCAGAGCCGCTGGAGCGAATAGTAGATGCCCATGAACATGGCGTTGCCCACGAAGGCGAAGATCACCGCGTTCGTGTGCAGCGGGCGCAGGCGGCCGAAGGTGGTGTATTGCAGGTTCAGGTTCGCCGCCGGCCAGAAGAGCTGGACCGCGATCAGCAGGCCCGCGCAGAAGCCCACGATGCCCCAGACGATGGTGGCGATGGCGAAGGCGCGGACGATCCGGTTGTCGTATTTGAAGGTTTCCACGTTCATGCGGAGGCTCCTTGGGTCATGGGGATCATTCTGGTTTGGTGAAATGGTCTTCGGCCGTCTTCTTCGTCGGCGCGTCGTCGGTCAGCATCCGCATCGAGGGCGTGGTGGTGTCGTCGTATTGGCCCGAGCTGACGGCCCAGATGAAGCCGACCAGGAACGCGGCGGCGACCAGCACGCTCACGGGAATGAGGATAAGGATGACGCTCATGGGGACTGCACCTCCCTTGCCCGACCCTGAACGGCTTTTGTGGATGAGGCGGGCTCATGGGGCGATTTTGTTTCCTCGTCTTCGTCTTCCTCCTCGTCCTCCTCAAAGGCTGAGTTGCTTCCAGAAGACGAAGAGGAAGAGGGGGACGAAGAGGAGGATGCCTGAAGGCCGCTCCTCCGCCCCAACCACCCCGTCAGCCCCACCGCGACCAGCACCACGCTGATCGAACTCAGCGGCATCAACACCGCGCAGACCACGGGCGAGAGCTTTCCCGCGGCGGCGATGGCGATGCCGACGATGTTGTAGAGGGTGGAGACCAGGAAGCTGACGCGCACGACGGTGGTCGTGGACTTGGCGTAGCGCAGCAGCGCGTGGATCTGCGGCACCTGCCCCGCTTGGAGGATCACGTCGCTGGCGGGGGAAAAGGCTCCGACGTTCTCGACGACGGCCACGCCCACGTCGCTCTGCTGGAGCGCGCCGGCGTCGTTCAAACCGTCGCCGACCATCATCACGGTGCGGCCGGCTTGCTGGCGTTGCCGGATGAAGCCGAGCTTGTTCAACGGGCTTTGGTTGAAATGGAGCGTGGCGCGTTCGCCGAAGAGCTGCCGGAAGGTTTCGCGCTCGCGTTCGTTGTCGCCGCTGAGCAGGGAAAGTTCGCCCTGCTGGGCCAAAGCGTGGAGCAGGCGGTCCGTCTCGGGACGCACGCGGTTGCCGAGGACGAAGTGGCCGCGATAAGTGCCAGCGACCAGGACGTGGACGGTGCTGCCGTTGGTAGGACGGGCCGCTGGCCCGTCAGGTAGTTCAGGCTGCCAGCCTGAACGGTCGGCGGGTCCAAACTGGCAGCTTGGACTACGTGCCGAGCTGGCAGCCCGGCCTACTAACCAATCCTTCGCTCCCAACAACACTTCGCGGCCATCGACCACGCCTTCGATCCCGCAGCCGGGAGTCTCGCGGAACGACGAGATGGACGGCTTGGCACGGGCTTCGCGCGAGCGCAGCGCTTCGGTCAGTTGGACCGACAAGGGATGCGTGGAATGCGAGGCAAGTTCGGCGATCCAGGATGTTTCTTCGGCGGTCAGGCTCCCCGGTTCAGCAGGCTGCAAGCCTGCCCCACTGGCTGGAACAAACCGCACATCGCCGCCTTCCGCCGAAGTCAGCGTG
>CAMLMI010000017.1 GCA_946480965.1 uncultured Verrucomicrobiales bacterium
TGAGGTGTTTGCGGAAGGTTCCCCAGCGGTTGTAGGTGGCCACGGCACCGTCCATTGCGGAGACGATCCGGGCGCGAATGTCGGCGGGCCAGTTCTCGTTGCCACCGACGAGAGAGTAGGTCAACGGCGCGGCTGGTGGGGCGGGAACGGTGGTCTTCAACGACAGCGCGCGGAACGGGAGCGCGGGATCGACGGCGGCGAGGAAGGCGAAGTTGCCGTTGGTGTCGAAGGTCCGGGCGGCCACGGTCGCCCATTGAGCGCGGCCGGAGTCCAGGTTGGTTGCGGCGATGATCGAGCAAGTGGCCCGGGGCGGACCGCCCGCAACGTCGAAGGCGATGGTGGAGCCGGAGAGGCGGACGTTCTCGATGCGGGGCAGGGGAGCGGCGAGGAACTGGCTCGGCGCGAGCGCGTCGTCGGAGATGCGCACCTCGTCGATGAAGCCGAAGGCGCGGTCCGTGTGGTTGCCGGAGTAGAGGCCGCGTCCGACGGACCAGGCTCCGGCCACCCAACCGGAGCCGCTGGTCGTGCCGGTGGCGAGGGATCGGTCGGGGCTGCCGCTGGCCACCAGGTCGGCCGAGGCCACGAGCAGGTTGTTCACATACATCTTCAGGGTCGCACCGTCGCTCACCGCCGCGAGGTGATACCACGGGGCGTTCGTGCCCTCGGGATTCGAGCCGAAGTTGAAGCCGTAGATCGCGCCGGGCGGCGAGAAGGCCGAGTGGGTGAAGCCGGACACGTCGGAGAAGGTGATGCCCACGCTGTCGTCGGGCCGCACCTGGAGATACAGCGCGGCGCGGTTGGCGTCGGAAGTGGCGACGTTGCGCGCGTCGCGACCGACGACGGTGCGGTGCCCGCCGGTGTTCTCGGGCTTGTAGGAGGCTTCGATCGTGAAGCGGAGCGGGCGGATCGTGCGCAGGTTGATCCCGGTGACGCCGGCGGAGGTGGGCGCGGTGAAGAGGGCCGGGAAGGAACCGGTGTTCTTCACGCTGAAACGGTTGGTCGTGCCGTTGGCCGGAATCCGCGCGAAAGGCACGTCGCTCCGATAGGCGTAGCCCGAAGCTCCGCCCTGGGTCCAGGCGGCCAGATGGTTGCCGTTGCCCGAGACGTCGGGGATCGCACCGTCGAAGGCCCCGGCGGCTCCGGTGTGGGCGACGTTCGCATTGGCGGGACCGGCCTCGAAGCGCCAGTGGGCGATGGTGGCGGCCGATGCGGGCCGGGTGGCGAGCAATCCCAGCACGAGGGTCAGCAGGGCGGAGAATGGGACGGATGAAAGCTTCATGCGGCGACGAAAGTTCCCGCCCGGACTTCACGGCGGTGATGCCGGAAACTAGGCGAGCAGGGAGACTCGAACCAACGGATTGTGTTCACCCGGTCGGGTGAAGCGGGCGGGGGCTCCTGCTCAATACTGCTTCCGCAGGTTCGACGGCAGGATGTTCAGCTCGGCCCGGTATTTGGCGACGGTGCGGCGGGCGAGGACGATGCCCTTTTCCTTCACCATCTTGACGACTTCCTGGTCGGAGAGGGGCTTCTGCGGGTTCTCGTTCTTGAAGATCTCCGCGATCATGTCCTTCACCGAGGTGTTGGAGACGCCTTCGCCGTCGGAGGTCTGGAGGCCGGAGGTGAAGAAATACTTCATCTCGATGATGCCCCGGGGCGTCTGCATGAACTTGCCGGAGACGGCGCGGCTGACGGTGGTTTCGTGAACGCCGACCACTTCGGCGACCTGCACCATCGTCAGGGGTTTGAGATGGGAGACGCCTTTCTCGAAGAAGTCGCGCTGCCGTTTGACGATCTCGCGGCCGATGTTCTGGATCGTCTGCTGGCGCTGGTGGAGGCTCTTGATGAGGAATTTTCCGGCACGGATCTTGTCGCGGATGTAGTCGCGGACCTCGGCGTTGGCGCCCGAGGTGGCCATGAGATCCTTGTAGGTGTTGCTGATGCGGAGATGGGGGACGTGCTCGTCGTTGGTGCTGACGACCCATTCGCCGTTCTGCTTGGTGACGAAGACTTCGGGGACGACGTAGCGGATCTCTTCGTCCTGGTATTGGCGGCCGGGCCGGGGATCGAGCTTGGCGATCTCTTCCATCGCGTCCTGCACCTCGTCGATCTCCACGCCGCAGCCGCGCGCGATCTCGGGCAACCGTCGCCGCGTCAACGCGTCCATGTGGTCCTGGACGATCTGGTATTCGAGGGAGTTCTTCTTCCCGATCCGCTCCAGCTGGATCAGGAGGCATTCCTGGAGGTCGCGCGCACCGATGCCGGCGGGGTGGAAGCCGTGGATGACCTTCAGCACCGCTTCCAGCTTCTCCAAGGGCAGGCCGGTCATGGCGGCGAGATCGGCCGGGCCGGTCTTGAGGAAGCCGCGCTCGTCGATGTTGCCGATCAGCAGTTCGGCCACGGAGTAGTCCTCCTTCGGCAGATCGGACTGGCGCACCTGTTCGAGGAGGCTTTCCTGGAGCGACTCGCCGACGGTCAGCGAATCGAACATGAACTGACGCTTTTCTTCCGCATCGTCCGACTGGCGAAGCGGCGCGTTGCTGGCGGAGAAGACATCGCGCCATTCCTGGTCGATCTGCACCAGCTTCTCGAACTCGGCCTGGAAATCGTCCACGGGCTCGTTCGACTCCTTTTCCGTGGCGGGATCGAACTGGGTGTCGGCGGGAGGTTCGGCAGGATCGGCGGCTTCGGCCGCAGCGGCACCTTCCTCGTTGGTCCGGGTCTCCTGGTCGCCCTCGGCGATGGCCACCTCCTCCAAGATCGGATTCTGGGCCAATTCCTGCTCAACCAAGGTGCGCAGCTCCAAGGTGGGCGCTTGCAGCAGCGCCAGCGACTGCTGGAGCTGCGGGGCCAGCACTTGGGAAAGTGCCATCCGCTGCGAGAGATGCATGCCTTGCGACATCGGGTCTGGAGTCTAGGACCGGAAGGTTCCGGCTCAAGGATTAACTCGGCATCGTCCTTGCTGTCTTGAGGCGCGGCCCAGCGGTTTCAGGAATTGGCTTCACAGTCCGGCGACGCTCCCTACCGTTCGCCGGGTGTCCGTCCAGTTCACCATTCTCGGCAGCGGTTCCGGCGGCAATTGCGCCTACCTCGAAGCGGGCGAAACGCGCCTGCTGATCGACGCCGGGTTCAGCGGCCGCCAGATCCGCCAACGCCTCGCCGCCATCGGCCGGTCCCCCGAAAGCCTCACCGGCATCATCGTCACCCACGAACACTCGGACCACATCCAGGGCCTCGCCGTCCTCGCCGGGAAGCTCGGGCTGCCCGTCTATTGCAACCGGCTCACGCGCGAAGCCATCGAGACGGCGTTGAAGACGACGCTCAATTTCCGGGTCTTCCAGACCGGCGCGAGCTTCGAGGTGGGCGAGATCGGCATCGACACCTTCTCCGTGCCGCACGACGCCTACGATCCCGTCGGCTTCCTCCTCCACACCGCCGCCGGGCGCATCGGCTTCCTCACCGACCTCGGCCACGCCACCAAGCTGATCCTCGAACGCGTCCGCACCGCCAACGTCCTGCTCCTGGAGGCCAACCATGACCACGGCCTGTTGACCGAGGACACCAAGCGGCCGTGGAGCGTGAAGCAGCGCATCCTCAGCCGCCACGGCCACCTCTCCAACGAGGCCGCTGCCAAGGTCGCGACCGACGTGATGAACGCCGAGCTGAAGCACCTCTTCCTCGGCCACCTCAGCGGTGACTGCAACCGGCCGGAACTCGCGCTCGGTTGCGTGCAGAAACAGATGGCCGCCATCGGCGCGACGCACCTTCGGGTGGAAGTCACCTGCCAGGAAACGGCCGCGCCGACCCTCCAACTTGCCGACGGATTGCCGGTCGCATGAAATCGAGCGCCGCAATTGGGATTGGACTCGGCTTGGTGATGTTCGGAGCCGGGTGCCGTTCAAGCGAACAAACCAGCGCGTGGACGGGTGAAAGCGGGGAGCCTGTTCCCGAATACACCGGGCCGAAGCCCGGCATGAGGGCCTTCGTGGAGGATCTTAATTTTGACGGGCGGATGGATGTGGTTCTGGCCGGTCCCGAGGAAATGTTCGGAAACGGAGGTGGGCCGTTCGATGTCTTCTTGGGCACCGCCAAAGGCACCCACACCTTCGTGGGGCGAATCGGAGGGCAGCCTTGGTGCTTCAATTTGCAGCGTGAACGGACCGGAGTGGGATTGTTGAGCATCTATTCGAGATCCAGTGCGCACACGGGGATGTTGTTTCAGTATGAAATTACCGGTTCCAATATCTCCGGTTCCCATGCGCCCCGCGAGATGAGGTTTTCGGAAGAACTGCCCAACCCCGACGCGCTTCTTTTCGAGAGTCTATTTTCCAGCAATGCGCCTGGAAAACTTCCGCTCCGCGAGCCGGTTCAAATCGACGGAACTTGGACGTGGAGGCTTGCCGAGAACGTTGCGGGTTCCCGCTCCGAATGAAGGACCTCATCCGCGCCGTCTCGGTGCCGTTCGCCGGAGGAGCGATCGGCGGATTGGCCAATGCCGCCGCGCTCTGGGCGGTGGTGACGCTGGCCATCCGGATCAAGGGCTACGGTTTCGTGCCCGATTTCCCGCCGAACTGGGTCTATCCCCGCATTGTCTGGGGCGGCGTCTGGGGACTGCTGTTCATCGTCCCGCTCGGAAAGAAGCGGCCGATCCTGCGCGGCCTCGTCCTGAGCCTCGTCCCCAGCGCCTGCCAACTGCTCGCGCTCTATCCGCTGCACGTTCCGCCGGGGCTCTTCGGGATGGTGCTGAACAAGTTCACGCCCATCGGCGTGGTCTTCTTCAACTTCGTATGGGGCGTCGTCACGGCGCTGTGGTGCCAGCGGGGTGGACGGTGAGCTGAGGGCCTCGAACAGCCCGGCCAAGCCGGAACCATGACTTTGGATAGGAGCGCAGACGGTCACGTCCGCGAGGCCGCCCCCTTGGGAACAATGAGCCAATCCTCCGCCGCGTGTCCCTTCCCTTTCATCTTCCGGTCCTTTCTCAAGGACCACCCAACCCGTTCCCGCTCCATTCTCCAATGGCCCACAGTTTCCCGGGAGCGCGTCAGTGCGGCAAATCGCATTATTGGTCAAAGCGGTGCAATTCTAGAGTGCTCTCGAACAATAGACCGTAGCGAGATGCTCCCGGGCTGCAATCGACGCCCGTGAGGGAGACTATTGGGAGCGTGATGCCTTCAAACCGAATCGGGTCTTTTCAATGCCCGAGCATCCAAGGGCGCATCGTCTTTTTCCGCGTGGTCTGGAACTTCCCGAGCTTGGGCACATCCAAGCTGCGGTTCGCCTTGCCGAGCTTCACTCCCGGCTTTGTGCCGCAACCGCAGCGGCTGCCGCAGCTATGGGTGCCGCTTACGCGCGGTTCATGCTGGCTCTTTTCGTTGCGGGCGTGGGCTTGGCGGAGATTCGGCGCCATCAGCGCGAGATTGGGCGCGCAGACCTGACGGATGGCCTTCCGGCTGCACTCGGGACACTGCATGGGCAGGTCCCGTTGAGCGATGGAGCGCAGTTCGGCGAAGGGACCGCAATCGGGGCAGTGGAATTCGTAGAGGGGCATGGTGCGACAGGGTTGAGGAAAATGGGCCCAGGCTCGCTCCGGCCCTTAATCTTAATCTTCTTCTCACTCTTAATCTTGTCCGGCCGAGGCCAAGACGGATCCGCGAAGCAGATTAGGAGAAAGATTAAGATTAAGAGCCGGGCGGGGCCCGGCGGGGTTCAGGTCGTGGTGGCGAGGTCGATCTTGCCGTTGAGCATCTTCTTCGGTCCGGCCGCGTTGGGCAGGATGTCGAAGGCGAAGATCTCCGTCGGCAGGTAGAGCGTGGCGCAGGCGTTCGGGATGTCGACGATGCCGCTGATGCGGCCCTCCACCGGCGCGGTGCCGAGGATGGCGTAGGCCTGTTCGCCGGTGTAGCCGAACTTCTTCATGTATTCGATGGCGTTCAAGCAGGCCCGGCGGTAGGCGACGTGCGGATCGAGGTAGTATTGCTTGCCCTTCTCGTCCACCGAGATGCCCTCGAAGATGAGGTGCCGGGTGTATTTCGGCTCCACGGGGCTCGGCTGGAAGATCGGGTTGGTGATGGCGTATTTCTTCATGCCGCCCTTGATGAGGTTCACCCGCAGATCGAGGTAGCCAGCCATCTCGATGGCGCCGCAGAAGGTGATCTCGCCGTCGCCCTGGGAGAAGTGGATGTCGCCCATGGAGAGGCCGCCGCCCTTCACGTAAACGGGGAAGAACACCTTGGAGCCCTTGCTCAGGTTCTTGATGTCGCAGTTGCCGCCATGTTCGCGCGGCGGAACGGTGCGGGCGCCTTCCTTGGCGGCGTCCTTCGCGGCGCTGCCCTTCATGCCGCCCATGTGGGCGGTGGGCGCGTAGGGCAGCGCGCAGAGCGGCGGGGTGCGGTTCGGATCGGTGTCGAAGAGCTCCTTCTCGCGCTTGTTCCAAGTGTCGAGCAGCTCCTTGGAAGGCAAGCAGCCGATCAAGCCGGGGTGCATGATGCCGGCGAACTCGACTCCGGGGATGTGGCGGGAGTTCGCATAGACGCCGCTGAAGTGCCAGCAGGCCTTGCGCGCGTCGGGGAAGTGTTCGGTGAGGAACCCGCCGCCGTTGCTCTTGGCGAAGATTCCGGTGAAGCCCCACTCGAAGTCGGGCAGCACACCCACGTCGAGGATGTCCACCACGAGCAGGTCGCCGGGCTCGGCACCTTCCACGCCAATGGGGCCGCTAAGGTAGTGGACCTTGGTGAGATCGACGTCGCGGATGTCGTTCGCGCTGTCGTCGTCCTTGATCTGGCCGCCGGTCCAGTCGGCGCACTCCACGCGGAACTCGTCGCCGGGTTTGACGTAGGCGACCATTGGGATGTCGGGGTGCCAGCGATTGTGCAGGGTCTTGTGCTTCTCCGGAGCGGCCTTGAGGTCGATCTTGATCAGTGTCTTTGGCATGGGATTTCTGAGTTGGGGGTTGGAGAGAAATGGAACCTAGGAACGGGGATCAAACGGCCAACAGCGCCTTCACCTTGTCGGCGTCGAGATTGTCGCGCGGGGCTTCGTGGATGAACCGGCCGCGATCGATGACGAACGCGCGGTCGCAGCAGTCCATCATGAAGCTCACCACCTGTTCGCTGACCACGATGGCGATCTTGCGCATGTTCCGGATCTCCTTCAGCGCGCGGGCGATGTCCTTGATGATCGACGGCTGGATGCCCTCGGTGGGCTCGTCCAGGACGAGGACCTTGGGATTGGTGATCAGCGCGCGGGCGATGGCGAGCTGCTGCTGCTGGCCGCCGGAAAGGTTGCCGCCTTTGCGCTTCCGCATCTCGTGCAGCACGGGGAAGAGCGCATAGATCTCGTCCCACACGCTCTGCTCCACCGAACCGCGCGCGCCGGTGAGGATGTTTTCTTGGACGGTAAGCGACGGGAAAATCATCCGGCCCTGCGGCACGAAGGCGATCCCGCTGCGCACACGTTCGTGGGACTGCTGGGGCGTGACGTCCTTTTCTCCAAGTTTTATGGAGCCGGCCTTTGCCGGGAGAATCCCGATGAGCGACTTGAGCAGCGTGGTCTTGCCCATGCCGTTGCGGCCCATCACGGCGAGGATTTCATCGGACCGGACCTGGAAGCTGAGGTCGCGGATGACCGTGCTTTGGCCATAGCCGACAGTTAGGTTGGAAACGGTGAGCATGTCAGGGGGAGGCTGGGGTGGAGGGAAGCAGGGGCGCTGGGAAGAACTTGGATGTTGGGCGTTGAACGTTGGTTGTTGGATGTTTCCGGATCGTCCTCCGGGAAAACATCGGACTCCCAACGTCCAACATCGAACGTTCAATTGCGGTGGCTCGTGGGGGCTTCATGGCGTTCCTCAATGACCGAGATAGACGTCGATGACCTTGGGGTTGGTGCGGACTTCCTCCATCGTGCCCTCGGCCAGGATCTTGCCGAGGTGCAGCACGGTGACCTTGCTGGCGATGCGGGAGACGAACTCCATGTCGTGCTCGATGATGATGATCGAGCGGCCCTTGGTGATGCGCTTGAGCAACTCGGCCGTCTGTTCGCGTTCCGCCGGGCTCATGCCGGCGACCGGTTCGTCCAGCATCAACAGTTCGGGCTCCTGCATGAGAAGCATCCCGATCTCCAGCCACTGCTTCTGGCCGTGGCTGAGGAAGGCGCCCTCCACGTCGAGGTGGTCCTTGAGGAAAATCTCCTCGGCCACCTTGTGGATGCGGGCGACGACGTCGTCCGAGCGGGTGAAGGCGATGCAGCCGAGCACGCTGCGGCCCTTGGGATAGGAGACTTCGAGGTTCTCAAACACCGTGAGGTTCTCGTAGATCGAAGGTGTCTGGAACTTCCGGCCGACCCCGGCGTGGACGATCTTGTGCTCCGGCAGTCCGACGAGTTCGCGGTTGTGGAACTTGATGCTGCCGGCGGTGGGCTTGGTCTTGCCGCAGATCATGTCGAGGACGGTGGTCTTGCCGGCGCCGTTGGGGCCGATGATGACGCGGAGCTCATCCTTCTCCATGTAGAGGTTGAGCGAATCGACCGCTTTGAAGCCGTCGAACGAGACGGTGAGGTCTTCGATGGACAGGTGGAACGAGGTGCTGCTGCTCATGCTTTGTCTCCTTCGGGAACGGCCGCCGAGGCCACGGGTTCGGAGGGTTGCGTCGGGGCCTTGCCGGTGCGCAGGGAGGCGAACCACGGGCCGATCTTCTTGCGGAGCTTGTCCACCACGCCGGCGAGGCCGTCGGGGAAGAACATGACCACCGCGATGAACATGCCGCCCATGGCGAAGAGCCACAGCGACGGGAAGTTCTCCGAGAAGAGGCTTTTGCCGGTGTTGACCAACAGCGCGCCATAGACCGCGCCGTAGAGCGAGGCCCGCCCGCCCACCGCGCAGAAGATCACCATCTCGATCGACGGGACGATGCCGACGAGCGACGGCGAAATGAACCCGACTTGGAGCACGAAGAGCGCGCCGCCGATGCCGCTGAGCGCCGCCGCCGCGCAGAAGGTGAACACCTTGAACATCGACACGTCGTAGCCGGAGAACCGCACCCGGTCCTCGCGGTCGCGCATGGCGAGAAGCATCTTGCCCATCTTCCCGGAGAGCAGCCACTGCGAGGCGAGGATGAGCCCGATCAGCAGTCCGCAGGTGAGGAAGTAGAGGATGTATTGGGCGCTCTCGGTGCGGATGTCCCAGCCCCAGAGCGTGCGCAGGTCCGTGATGCCGTTGCGGCCGCCGGTGTAGCCCTGGCGGCTGTCGATGCCGAGCGAGAGGATCAGCGCCAGCGCCTGGGTGATGACGGCGAAATACACGCCGCCCACGCGCCGCTTGAACATCGCGAGCCCGATGACGAAGGCGATGATCGTCGGCACCGCGACGACCGCGAACAAACTGAACGGAAGGCTCTTGAACGGCACCCAGAACGACGGCAGCGCGGTGATCTGGTTCCAGTCCATGAAGTCCGGAATCCCGGGCGTGGACTGGATCTTGGTGCTCTCGGGGTCCGAGGCCTCCAGCTTGAGGAACATGGCCATGCAGTAGCCGCCGAGGCCGAAGAACACGCCTTGGCCCAGGCTGAGCACGCCGGACTTGCCCCAGAGCAGCACCAGGCCCAGCGCCACGAAGGCGTAGGTGAGGTATTTGCCCACGAGGTTCAGGCGGAAGATGTCGAGCGACAGCGGAAGGATGAGCAGCAGAAGCGTCGCCAGCACAACAAGGTTGGTCGTGCCGTGGTGGCCACCAAAGATGCGGGTGTAGAAGGTTTTCACGTCTGGGGTCCTGGGTGGGGAGTTACGACCGGATCTTGGAGGCGAAGAGGCCCTGCGGCCGGATCATCAGCACGACGACGATGGCCAGGAGGATGGCGACCTTGCCGGCCGTGCCTTCGAGGAAGAACTCGGCGATGGACTGGCCCTGGGCGATGCCGAAGGCCGACGCAATGGTTCCCAGCAGGCTCGCGGTGCCGCCGAAGACGACGACGAGGAAGGTGTCCACGATGTAGCGCGAGCCGCTGTCGGGCCCCGTGGAGCCGATGGTGGTGAAGGCCGCGCCCGCCACGCCGGCGATGCCGCAGCCGAGGCAGAAGGTGAATCGGTCCACCAGCTTCGTGTTGATCCCGACCGCGCCGCTCATCACCCGGTTCTGCACCGTGGCCCGCATCTGGAGTCCGATGCGGGAGCGGAACATGAAGAGCCAGACGCCGAAGGTGAGGAGCAGCGTCAGCCCCATGACGAAGACGCCGTTGATCGGGATGTCGATCGTCTCCGTCGGCTTGAAGGAACCCATCAGCCATTCCGGGAGCGTGGGGGTGACTTCCCGCGCGCCGAAGGTGAGGCGGAAAGCCTGCTGCATGATCAGGCTCAGGCCCCACGTCGCGAGAAGCGTGTCGAGCGGGCGTTTGTAGAGAAATCGGATCAGCGACCACTCCACCAGCAGCCCGGCGAGTCCCGCCACGACAAAGGCGATGACGATGGCGATGATGAAGTAGTAGGGCGCGAGCGCCGGGAAACGCGTGTGGACGACCTCGGAGCAGAGATACACGGTGTAGGCGCCGAGGGCCATGAACTCGCCGTGCGCGAGATTCACGACGCCCATCTGGCCGAAGATGATGGCGAGGCCGAGGGCCATCAGCAGCAGGACGCTGAAGAGGCTCAGCCCGGCGAAGCCCTGCATCATCGTGATCGAATACAGCTCTTCTGCGGTGTAGGCGGCTAGCATGGTGGTTTTTTGGGGCGGAGTTTGAGGGATTCGGGACAAGGGCGGGCGGCGACTGACCGGGTCGCCGCCCGCTGTGCATCACAGGACCGGCACTCTTCGCGAAATCATTGGTAGCCCTTGGGGAAGGGATCCGGCTCGATCAGCCCGGACTCGTAGAGGACCTTGGCCTGGCCGTCCGCCTGCCACTGGCCGATGCGGAGCTTGCTCCAGAGGTGGTGGTTCTTGTCGTGGATGCGGACGTAGCCTTCGGGGGCTTCCTTGAACTCCACGCCGGAAGAGGCGGCGGCGATCTTGTCGATGTCGAAGCTGCCGGCCTTCTCGACGGTCAGCTTCCAGAGCCAGGGGCCCAGATAGGCGGCCTGGGTGACGTCGCCGATGACGGCCTTCTCGCCATACTTCTTCTTGAAGGCCTCGACGAACGCCTTGTTGTTCGGGTTGTCGAGGGACTGGAAGTATTTCATCGCGGAGTAGAAGCCCGTGAGGTTCTCGCCACCGATGCCAAGCACCTCGTCCTCGGTGACGGAGATGGTCAGGAGGTTCCACTTGTCGCTGGTGATGCCGGCGGCCTTGAGCTGCTTGTAGAAGGAGACGTTCGAGCCGCCCACGACGATGGCGTAAATCACGTCCGGCTTCTTCAGCTTGATCTTGTTGATCAGGGAACCGAACTGGGTGTGGCCAAGCGCGTAGTATTCCTCGCCCACGACCTCGCCCTTGAGGACGTTCTCGATGTGTTTCCGGGCGATCTTGTTCGAGGTGCGCGGCCAGATGTAGTCCGAACCGATGAGGTAGAAGGTCTTCGCCTTCTTCTCCTTCGCCATCCAGTCGAGGCCGGCAATGATCTGCTGGGTGGCTTCCTGGCCGGTGTAGATGACGTTCTTCGACTCCTCGAGCCCCTCGTAGAAGGTGGGGTAGTAGAGCATGCCGTTCTCCTTCTCGAAGACGGGCAGCACGGCCTTGCGGGAGGCGGAGGTCCAGCAGCCGAATACGGCGGCCACCTTGTCGTTCACGAGGAGCTTCTTGGCCTTCTCGGCGAAGGTCGGCCAATCGGAGGCGCCGTCCTCGACGATGATCTTGATCTTGCGGCCGAGCACGCCGCCCATGGCGTTGATCTGTTCGATCGCGAGCTGCTCGGCCTGGATGGAGCCGGTCTCGCTGATCGCCATCGTGCCGGTGGCGGAATGGAGCTGGCCGACGACGACTTCGGTGTCGGTGACGGCAAGTCCCGTAGTGTTGACCTTGGCTGTGGGGTAGTCGGCGGCTTTGAGATTGCCGGCGAGGAGTCCGACGCCCGCCGCGAGGGCGGACACGGCACCCAGCGTCCGGCGCAGGGATTTCGGGATCAGGTTGGGTTTCAGTTTCATGGTTCAGGAATCACGCGAGCTGCGTGGATGGGGGTTGGGAACGGAAAGGAGATGTCGCGGCTTGGATGATCGGCCCGAATACCGGTGTTGGTCGGGCAAGCAACTGGAAGGCGGGCGACAGCGGAGGCGTCGGGGTGGGCGCATCTTTTTGGACGGCAGCACCGTCCTCCCGTGTGTCTGGACCGACGGCGCGTTGCCCGAGATGCATGGCCTTTCTGAAGATGTCCTCGCGGAAGACTTTCCCGATGACATCAGGCCTCAGCGCCGGGAGTCCGTCTTTGGGTCCGAGCTTTTTTACGAGATCGAAGACCCATCGCCCCATTGCCCGGCTCGGTGCACCTGCCTTGATGGCGTCGTAGCGGACAAAGTCGGGAACGGGTCGCTGCTGGCGTCCATTGTAGAACGGGCCGACCAAGGCATTGGCGAGATGATCTTCCGGCACGTCGAAATAGCGGCTTTGCGCCAACATGCGGGCCAGTTCAGGGCGATTGGACGGGCGATCGCAGAACTCGCTGGCCTCGATCAGCGCCGCGATCAGGCGCAGATGCTCATCTTCGCGTTTTTCGGCAAACTCCTGTAGAACCAAGAGCACCTTTTCCGGATGGCCCACATTGACTTCGCTGGAGGTCGCCGCCACCCAACCTGTTCCGCCAAAAATGGCGGCGGAGTTCCAAGGTTCCGCGACGCAATAGCCATCCAAGTAGCCCTCGTTGAGGCTTTCGTGGATCAACGCGGAAGGGATGACCGCGATGCGCACATCCTTTTCAGGATCGATCCCGCCCGATAGCAGCCATTCCCGGAGATTGTAGTTCTGCGAGGAGAGGCCGAGCACGACCCCAAAGGTCAGTGTTCTGCGTCCCTTCTGCTCTTTCACGAACCGTCCGAGCGTCGCGGCGTCTCGGACGCCTTCCTCCCAGAGACCGTTGGATAGCGTGATTGCGCTCCCGTTGAGGCCGAGCATCAGTCCGGTAAGACAGGCGCGACGAACCACCCCGATCCCGCAGTAGATGGAGAACAGCATGCTCGCATGCGCCCCGGCGGCATCCAGCTCCTCGTGCAGGAGTTTTTCGCGGATCGTTGCCCAGCCGACCTCCCGCGAAAGCTGCACATCCAAACCGTGCTTGCGATAGAGGCCCAGCTCCTGGGCGGCGACGATCAATGCGCAGTCGATGGTGGCAACAAAACCGATGTTCAGCGTTCTCCGGGGCACCGGATGGCGGGCCTGCACCTTTTTGCGCTTGGCGAATCGCATGCCATCCGTCGCTTAGCAGCGGCGATGCCACCATGCCGACTTTTGCTTGGCCGCCCGCGCTTCAGTTCGGCTCAAGATTTGTTGAAATCATTTCAACAATCCCGCTGGCGGAGCCCGTTCCCCTGGCTACACTCCGGCCGCGTCGGCCCGGCTCCCCGCAATGAAGATCACCATCGACAGCCAGCATCTTCGCGTCTTCGTGACCATCGCGCGCACCCTCAACATGGGCCGCGCCGCCGAAGAGCTGAAGCTCACCCCCTCCGCCGTCAGCCATTGCCTCAAGGCCCTCGAGACCGACCTTGGCGCGCGTCTCTTCGAGCGTTCATCTCGTCGCGTCGCTTTGTCAGAAGCCGGTCTCGCCTTCGTCGGCGAGGCGGAGGAAGTGCTGGAGCGGATGAAGGAGATGCGTCGAAAAGTGAGGGAAATCAGCGATTGGCGACAGGGCCAGCTCCGCATCGCCGCAAATGCGACCGCCTGCCAATACCTGCTCGCCCCGACGTTGCGCGAGTTCCGCGAGAGCTTTCCCGACTACAGCATCCGGATTGAGCAATGCTCTTCCAAGGAAGCAGTCGCCTTCCTCGCCGACAATCGGATCGATCTTGGGGTCTTTATCGAGCCCGCCGCCTATCCCGGTGCCGAGTTCGTCCAGATGATCGAGGACGATCTGCAGTTTGTCGTGAATCCGCTCCATCCTTGGGCGGTGAAACGCAAGGCCGTCCGCGAGGAGATCGCCTCCCGTAAACTCATCCTGCCCGAGCGGAGCAGCGATACCTACGCGCTCATCGAAGGGTATTTCCGCGACGACGGCATCGTGCTCCAGCCCATCATTGAGATCGCCAATGAAGACGCCATCAAGCAGTTCGTCCGTCTTGATCTCGGCATAGGCATTCTTCCTCGCTGGATCGCCGCCCAGGAAGTCAAACAGGGGTTGCTCGTCGGCCTACCGCTCGGCCGCCGACAACTCCGCCGTCGCTGGGGTGTTCTCCGCTCCAAAACCCGCAAGCTTTCCTTCGCCGAGAGCGTTTTCACCAACATCTGCCGGAACGTGCTCAAGGAAATGCTCGCCCGCTCCGATGAATGAGATTCAGGGAAGGAAGCCTTTGGCCCACGCTCGATCCGACCCTTGAATCACGGAATTTTGTCATTGGCGTTCCGAAGGGCTGTTTGGGTGGTGCATCTTCTTGACCTCTAGGATGTCGTTTTTTAAGCAGCTCCTGTCGGTTCCTGATCGACGCAAACCCCTGTATCATCAGTAACATTCATCGCTGCACCGGGCTGCGTAAGCTCGATTGCTGCGTCAGCTTCGGCCAATTTGGGCGGCCCACCGAGCCGTGCTCGGCGGCGGGGTCGCGGGCGGTTGGAGTGCCCTTCCCCTGTGACCAAATCGGGAGGCTGCTGCCTGCCCGGAAGTCGTAGCCAAGAGAAAGCAAACCCTCATGAGTCTCATCAAACTCGGCCTGAACCGCCTGTCGGTCGCGGACAAGATCCAGTTCGGCCGCCAGATCGCGCAGGCGATGACCGCCCATCCGAACTTCCCGTTGCCCACGCCGTCCTGGTCGGCGTTGACCGACGAGCCGAACACGCTGGAGACGACGCACAATGAAGCGAGGGCCGCCCGCGTGGCCGGCCAAAGCCAAGACGATGGTGCAGGACGACGCGGCGTTGGACCTGGACTGGCCGCTCACGCAACTGGCCGCCTATGTGGAGATGGCGAGCGACGGGGATAAGGCGAAGACCGAGAGCGCGGGCTTCAGCGTGCGCCATGTGCCGCCGTCGTAGGACGTGCAGGTGCTGCCCAGCGACCATGCCGGCACGGCCGATGTGCGCTGGAAGGCGGTGCATGGCGCCCGCGCCTACGTGATCGAGCGGACGCCCGAAGGACCGGAGCCGCAGTGGGCGGTGATCGGCAACAGCACGAAGAAGCAGGCGACGCTATACTCGATGGTCAGCGGGACGAAGTATTGGTTCCGCGTGGCCGCCATCGGCGCCGCCGACCAGAGCGACTACAGCGATCCCCTGCCGATCTTCACGCCGTAAAGGGACGCCCGCTCATCCGGCCTTGCTGCCAACCTTCTCTCCATCCGCCGGGGAGAGGGACGCCCGGTGCGTAGCGGGGCCTACTTCTTCCGCTCGGCCGACCACGGCGATTGGATCGGGTTGCCGTCGAGTTCGGTCGCGGTCATGCCGGAGATCTTGCCGTCCTTCACCGTGCCGGTCATGAGGTAGGTCAGGGTGCCGCCGTCGGGGCGGTCGCGTTTCACGGTCCACTTCAGCGTGTCGCCGCTCAGTTCGCCGTCCTGGATCTCCAGCCAACGGGTTTCGTCGCGCGCGAACCGGCCGGTGATCTTGGTGCCTTCCTGCTTCAACTCGATCAAGCCCGTCACCGGATTGCCGTCGGGACCGGCCGTGGTCCAGTTCCATTCGCCGTTCAGATCGATCGAGGTCATGGCATGCACCTTGGAGCCGCCGAGGAGCCGCACGAGAGTGTCCTCCATCGACTCGGCCCAGATGCGGTAGCCCTGCTCCGAGAGGTGCAGGTAGTCGGGCATGATCTCGCGGGGCAGCGTGCCGTCGGCGGCGAGGAACTCGTGGCCGAAGTCCAGCCAGTGGACCTTGTCGCCATCGGCCAGCTTGCGGATCGTCTGGTTGATCTGGGTGAGCTGGCCGCGCTGGAAGTTGAAGTTCTGTCCGCGCGGGAAAATGCCGAGGAGCAGGATCTTGGTCTCGGGGAGCTTGCTCCGCAGCGCCTGCACCACCTTCGTGATGCCGGCGACGATGTCGCCCGAGTTGTTGCGTTCCTCGCCGGAGTTGTTCGTGCCGATCATGAGGATGGCGACCTTGGGCTTGAGCCCGGCGAGGTTGCCGTTCTCGAACCGCCAGAGGAGGTGCTGGGTCTTGTCGCCGCCGATGCCGATGTTCAGCGCCTTGCGTCCGGCGTAGTAGTGCTCCCAAACCGGTTTGCCCGCGCCTTCCCAGCCCTGGGTGATGGAATCGCCGATGAAGAGGATGTCGCAGACGCCGCCGGCGGCTTTGACCCGTTCATTGAGCATCTTGAAACGGTCGGCGGGTCCGCCGGTGCGTTCGGCCGGTTCGGTGGCGGACTCGACGGCGTGCAGCCGGGACAAACCGAGAAGGCCGACGGCGATGATGGCGACGAGGCGTCTGGGCAGGGCGGGGAGTTGCATGGGCGTATGAAAGCCGATTCCCGGGCGGCGGCAACTGGGGATTGTGGTTCCGTCTATGGCGAAACCCACACGCGGTAGCCGTGGGCGGGAATGGTCGCGAACTCTTCCGGCTGGTTCGCGCCGCTGAGGTCTTTGGTTCCGGCGGGGAGGCCGATCATGGGCCAGGTCAGCCGCGTTTCCTCGGTGCCGGAATTGAACGCCGCCCTTACCTGCGAATCGCCGAGACGACGGACGAAGAGCAGGACGCGGGGGGCGGAGTTGGTGGAGATCGGCTCGAACGAGCCCCGCCGGAGCACGGGCAGCCGGTGCCGCAGCGCGATCCACTCGCGGTAGAAACGGAACATCTCTTCGTCGAACCGGACCGGATCGGCCGGACGTTCGACGCCGAAGGGATGGGCGGTCTCGGTGGCGTATTCGAGATCGGGCCAGACCATCGGCTTGCGGCAGTCCGGATCGTCCGCGCCCCACATCCCGGCTTCGTCGCCGTAGTAGAGATACGGCGTGCCGGGCAGGAGAAACTGGAGCACGACCATCTGCTTCCAGCGCTGCTTCTCGGCGGCGTGCGGCGCACGCACGAGATAGTCCCGGTGGTCCTGCACGCCCGCACCGTGGTCTTGGCGTAAGCGCGGATTCACAACGGCGGAGCCGATGCGCGAGGTGTCGTGCGTGGCGAAGATGTTCTGGAGATCGAGCCAACTGTCGAAGCCCACATCGCGCTGAAGCGCCGTCGTGCGTTCGATGAACGCCTGCGCCGAGATGCCGTTGGGTTCGTTGAGGAACTGGTAGATCGCATCGCCCAGCCGGTAGTTCATCACGCCGTCGAACGCCCCGTCCAACCACGGGCGGGCGTTGCGGAAGGTGAATTGGTCGAAGTTCTCCCACCAGATCTCGCCGGTCAGATATGCATCGGGATTGATCGCCTTCACCCAACCGCGGAACTCCCTCCAAAAGCCCATCGGCACCTCCGCCGCGACGTCGAGCCGCCAGCCGTCGATGCCGTCCGCCGGATTGCCGTCGCCGTTCGGATCCATCCAGCGGCGCACCACGGCATGAAGATGGGCGCGGACGTCCGCGTGCAGGTTCGTTTCGTCGCGGTTGAACTGCGGCAGGTCCTTGATGCCGACCCAGCCTTGATAGTCGAACTCGTCGCGCGGCGTGGCGGGATCGTCCCAGCGTTTGATCTGGAACCACGCGGCGAAGCGGCTGCCCGGGCCTTCGCGTTTGGCGCGTTGCAGGGCCCAGAAGGGAATGCCCACGTGGTTGAAGACACCGTCGATGACAACACGCATTTTCCGGCGATGGGCTTCGTCGAGCAGCTTGAGGAAGAGGCGATCGGCTGAGGTCCATTTCCAGGTCGCGGGGTTGGCCGGGTCTTCCTCGGCCATGATCCGCGCATCGCCAACGGGATCTGGACCGAAGTGGCGGTCGATGTGGTGGTAGGCGGTTGCGCCGTATTTGTGGGAGGATGGGGAGTCGAAGACCGGGTTCAGGTAGAGCGCGTTGACGCCGAGCTGCTGGAGATGGTCGAGGCGGTCGAGGATGCCTTGGAGATCGCCGCCGTAGCGACGGAGCTGAGCGTGGTGATAGAAGCCCTTGCCGTCCTTTTCCCAAGGCTGGAGTTCATACCAGTCGCTGGTCCAGGGCGAGACCTGCCAATTCGTCGGTGAACTGTAGGGCCAGGTGCCGGCGAGGCTCTCTCGGGTGGGATCGTTCCTGGGGTCGCCGTTGCGGAAACGTTCGGGAAAAATCTGATACCAGACGGCGTCGGCAAACCAGTTCGTGGCCGCTTGGGCCGGAGCCGAAACGACGAGCAGGAACGCCAGCAGTGCGCTGTGCAGGAGACGGGGCATGGGCGTTAGCCTAGGACGGATGAGCGGGGACACGCCAGAGCGCCGTAGCGCCGACGTCCCGTCGGCCGGGCCGCAAGTGTCGCGCTTGCGGGGGCGTTCTTTGGTCGAGGTTCGTCCTCGCCGACAGGATGTCGGCGCTACGGCCACCGGGACGGTTGCGACACGGCCAGCCGGAGGCTTGCGCTGCGAGGGTCCCATCCTCCGTCACGGAGATTTTTCCAAGCGAGGACTGGCCCCGGCGCGGGGAGCGTGGCTACGGTCGCGCCATGTTCCACGTGCACAAGGGCGGGGGCCGGCCGGTCTCCAAGGAACGCTTCGACGCCGAACTGGAGCCGCTCGGGGCGCGGCTGCTGAAGGCGCAGTTCGACCTCAAGACCTCGGGCCGCCGCGTCGTGATCGTCGTCGCGGGCATCGAGGGCGCGGGCAAGGGCGAGGTCGTCTGGCAGATCAACCAGTGGCTCGACCCGCGCGGCATCGAGACCCACGGCAGCTTCTTCCAGTCGGACCATCCCGACGGACATCCACCCCACTTCCGCCACAACCTGCACCTGCCCGCCCGCGGCCGCGTGGCCGTGCTCTTCGGCGCGTGGTATTCCGATCTCCTGCTGGGCCGGCTGAACGGCGACCTCAAACGCGCCGGGTTCGAGGAACGGCTCGCGGCCACGCGGCGGCACGAGCACATGTTGGCCGCCGACGGCACGGTCTTCCTCAAGCTCTGGTTCCACATCTCCCGCAAGACGGTGAAGAAGCGGCTCAAGGACCTCTCGGCCAATCCCGAGCTGCACCTCACGCTCCTCCCCGTCGGCCGGAATCTCGTCGAGCGCCACGAAGAGGTCTCGGAGCTGGCCGACGAGATGATGCGCCACACCCATGCGCCGGAAGCCCCGTGGCATTTCATCGACGCCACCGACCCGGCCAAGCGCAGCCTGACCGTCGCGCGCCTGCTGCTCGACACGCTGCAGCGCGCCTCCAGCCGCGCCAAGGTCCGCGAGACGCGCCGCGCCGCGCGGTTCCGCTTCACCGAGAAGGATTTCCTCTCGCCCGCCGACCAGTCCGTCGTGCTGGAGAAGGCCGACTACAACGAGAAGCTCGAGAAGCTCCAGGCCCGCCTGCTGAAGCTCGCGTGGAAGCAGTTCGAGAAGAAGCGCACCTGCCTGCTCGTCTTCGAGGGCTGGGACGCGGCGGGCAAGGGCGGCGCCATCCGGCGCGTGACCCGGGCGCTCGATCCCCGGCTCTACCAGGTCGTGGGCTTCGCCGCGCCGACCGCCGAGGAGAAGGCCCAGCACTACCTCTGGCGTTTCTGGCGGCATCTGCCCCCGGCCGGATTGACCGGCATCTTCGACCGTTCCCACTACGGCCGGGTGCTCGTCGAGCGCGTCGAGGGCTTCGCCCAGCCCCGCGAATGGCAGCGCGCCTACGGCGAGATCAACGATTTCGAGGCCCAGCTGGTGGAAGGCGGGTTCGTGCTGCGGAAGTTCTGGCTCCACATCAGCCCCGAGGAACAGCTCCGGCGCTTCAAGGCCCGCGAACGCACCCCGAGCAAACGCTACAAGATCACCCAGGAGGACTGGCGGAACCGCGCGAAATGGAAGCCCTACGAGGCCGCGGTCAACGACATGGTCGCCCACACGCATCGCCCGCACGCCCCGTGGACCATCGTGGCCGCGAACGACAAACGCAGCGCCCGGCTCACCGTGCTCAAGACCGTGGTCGAGGCCCTGGAGGAAGCGCTGGATTGAAGGGGGATTCGGGCGGGGACGGTGGCGTCCGCGCCTGCGGGATCAGCCCCAGATCTCGGAGGCGCGGAGCTGTTTCAGGAGCAGCTCGTTCAACGAGGTGTCCGAGCCCACGGAGAAGAAGCTGATGCCCCGACCGGAGCAGAATTCCTTCAGCCGTTGCCGGAACTTCTCGACCGTCTGCCGGTAGGCCTTCAGCCGGAACTTCCCGAACGTCACCTCCTGCGTGTGGCCCGATTCGCTGTCCACCAGCCGCAGGTCGCCGAAGCTCGACGGGTCCAGCTCTTCCCGCGCGAGGATCTGGATGGCGTTCACCTGGAAGCCGCGTCCCACCAGCGCATTCAATCCGTCCTCGTAGCCGGCAGGATCGAGGAAATCGCTGAGGACTATGGCGACTCCCGCCTGTCGGGCCTCCATCGCGCCGCGCCGGAGACAGTCGTTGAAGGACGCCGTGCCGCCCACGCGCAACCGGGCCAAGTGGTTGAAATATTGCAGCGAGGATTTCTTGCCGCGCATGGAGCGCAGCGCACCCCGGGCGTTCAGCTCGGCGGTTGCGGCCTCGGATGTTTCGGTGGCGCCGTTGAGCGCGGGGAAAGGCACCACGGCCACGCGGTCGAAGCCGCAGAGCGCCACGTAGCCGACGGCGGCCGCGATCTGCCGGGCGAAGTCGAACTTCGACGGTTCGCCGAATCCCATCGATTCGCTGGCGTCGAGGAAGATGCGGACCGGCAGCTCGCGCTCCTCCTCGTAGAGCTTCAGGAAAAGCCGGTCGAGCCGGCCGAAGAGGTTCCAGTCGAGGTAGCGGAGATCGTCGCCGGAGACGTAGTTGCGGTAGTCGGCGAACTCCACGGACTGGCCGCGGGCCTTGCTGCGGCGCTCGCCCTTGGCCGAGCTCTTGGCGCGACGGGCCGCGAGCAATTGGAACTGTTCCAGCCTCCGCAGCAGGTCCGGGGTCAACAGGGCACTCATGGCGTTGGCCCAACGATGGCGGAAGAACGGGCGGAGGCGAGCAGAACCTTCCGCCCTCCGCTTCACTCCACCGCCTGGTAGAACCGACCGGTCTCGGTCGGATCGAGGTTCCATTGGAGGAACCGTCCCGGGAGCACGACGTTGGTGAGCGTCTGCCACGAGGCGTCGGCGGGAACGGAGAGGCCGCTTTCGACGGCGTAGGTGCGGCCGGGATGGCCGTAGAGGCTGAGCACCGGGGCCAACGGATTCTCCAGCAGCAGCACGGGTTCGCGGTTCACCACCACCACATGGCCGACTCCGATCTGGGCGTCCGTGAAGGCGGTGGCATTGACGCCGATGGCCAACGGGTCCAGAGGCCGGACGACGGTGACGCTCGACGGGCCATTGCTGGAGGCGAGGAAGCCGAGGCGTCCGATCGCGCGGTCGATGGTCACGGGCACGGCTCCGTCGAGCAGCAGGCGAACGGTGGAGTTGGCCGCGTCGATCGGCGTCAGGGTGTTGCCGACGACTTCGGGCGCGAGGCCCAGCAGCGAGAGGTTCGTCAGGGCGGAGGTGCTGAGGTTCAAGGAGAACTCCAGCTCGGTGATCGCCAGATCGGTGCGGAGGCGGAGCGGCACGGAATTGCTCTCGCCGCCGAAGACGTTGGTGGAACCGACCGCGAGGATGAAGTCCGCCGCCGTGTCACGAACGACGATGTCGAAGCTCGCGCTGTTGGTAAGGCGCGGCGACCCGTTGTCGATCGCGAGGAGCGTGACGCGGTTGGTGCTCGGGCCGGCCGAAAAGCCCGGGCGCCAGGTGAAGATGCCGGAGACCGACCCGATGGCCGCGCCTACCGGCGCGCCGTCCGCCAGCGCGTAGGTGATGGCGTTGGCCGGGAGGTCGGGATCGGTGGCGGTGGCGAGGAAGACGAAGTTCGAGCCTTCCGAGATCCGCACATTGGGAATGGCGGCGAAAACGGGCGCCTGGTTCACCTCGCGGACCACAACCGTCACGGACGTGGTGGCGGACAAGGAGGGGAAGCCGCTGTCGGTCACGCGCACCTGGACGACGTTCGTCGCCGGGCCGGTGCCTTCGCTGGTGGCGAAGGTGAGGCGGCCGTTGGCCGGATTGATCGTCAGGCCGGAGGGAATGGTTCCCACCGTGGCGAAGGTCAGCGTCTGGGCCGGCACATCCGCGTCGGTCGCGGTGGGCAGTCCGGTGAGCACGGAACCTTCGTTGCCGGCGATGTCGGCCGGATAGGCAATGGTCGGCGCGGCGTTGACCTGTGACGCAATGGTCTGGGTGTCGGCCGAGGTCGGGGCGGCTTCCTGGTTGCCGGCGGCGTCGGTCGCTCGGCTGAAGAACGCGTAGGTCTTGCCGGGTTCGCCGACGAAGACCGCGCCATTGGCCGTGGTTTGGGCCAGCCAGTTGGTGAAGCCCGAGCCGTTCACAGAGACGAACACGTCGAAGAACGCGACGCCGGTGCCGTTGGTGCCGTCGTTGCCGCCCCAGAACACGGTGAAGCCAAGCGGGCTGGTCGCCGGCAGGGCGGTCACGCTGCTGGTCGGCGCGGTCACGTCGGCCGCCGTGGCGGCGGGTTCATAGACCAGCGTGTAGGTTTTCGTGCCGGCGGACGCGTTGAGGTCCAGCAGATGTAGGATGTTTTCCCGGCGCGGACGGAAGCCGAAGCCGATGAAGGTGCGATCGGTGCGCCAGACGTTGGTCTCCACGCCCACCGACGTGTTGTCCGCGCGGCGCGCTTCCTTCAGGCGGAAGCGGGCATCGGCCGGATCGGGCAGGCGCACGTAGCTCCAGCCCGCGCCGAGATCGGCGGTCAGCTGGACCGTCAGGTTGTTGGCCGAAACGGTGCCGTTGAACGAGCCGTTGGTCACGGTGGCGACCGGGGCGTTCGAGCCGTGGCTGAACCACAGCGTATCCGGGTAGTCCCGCAGATCGGGCACGTCGTTGGCCAGGAAGTCGGGCAACCCGTCCTCCAGCGAACGGTCCGCCTGGACCATGCGGATCATCTCGTGGATCTCCAACCGGTCGATCAGCGACAGGCGGGCGTCGCCGAGTCCGTCCACGTGTTCGAACGACGCGGAGTAGTCGGTGAAGAGCCCCTGCAACGAGCTCTTGAAGAGCCAGCGGCCGACCTTGCGCGCGCCGGGGGCGATGTCGCCGAAGTTCGCGGTCAGCGAAGGGCTCAGGCCCTGGCCGGCGACCTCGGTGGCGATGATCTCGAAGTTCACCAACAGGCCCTTCTCGTTGTCCACGATGGTGGGCTGGCCGGAGGTAATGCGGAAGTTGCGGGCATCGCCGAAGCCTTCATTGGCGATGAGGATGCCGAGCGAGAACGGCTCGGAAGGTTCCACCTCGTCGGTGAACGGATCGTCGCTCACGACGTCGCGCTGGTGGAAGTATTGCACCAGCAGGCTGGGCGACGGCAGCACAGTGATCATGGCCTGTTCCAACGGCACGGTGATGAGCACGCCTTCCTGGCGATAGCGGAGGGTTCCGCTGACGAAGTGCTGCTTGGGCGCGGTGGGCGCGGCTTCGGGGGCGGGCACCAGGACCCAGGTGGCTTTGCCGGTGGAGCCGGCGAGCACGATGCCGTTGCTGCTCACCGAGGTGATTCCGTTCAGCTCGGGCGCGCGGAGCTGGAAGGCGGAGGTGGTGTCGTTGCCGTCGATGTCGGTCACGCGGAGGGTGACGGAGATGTCTTCCAGGGAGGTCTCCAGTCCGTTCTCCAGTTCCAGCGTGGCGCGGAACGCGTCGCGGGAGAGGACGGCCTGCTGTTCGAGACGCAGGCGGACCTGGGCGCAGATGCCGCCGGTGCCGTTTCGGAGAATGTCGATCAACTCGCGGCGGGTGGTGTTGTAGGCGTCGCTCAGGTTCTGGAAGCCCTCGGCCCGGGCGGCGACCGTGGCCTCGTGGGCCGCGCGGTAGAGCCGGACGTGGGTTTCCGGAGAGAGGAAGTCGGTGCTCTGGCCGGCGGGGACATTGGTCACCGAGAGGATGCCGGCGGTCCAGTAGTCCACGCTGCGGTTCCAGCGCTCGACCAGCCGGTTCACTTCGTTGGTGCCGACGGGGAAGGGCAGGTTGAGGGCGAGCAGTTCGTTCTGCTCGGCCGTGGTGATCTTGCCGCCGCCGGGGCCGCCGACATCCATGCGCTGGCGATAGGCGCGGACCCAGTTGATCCAGATCACGTCGTTCGTTCCCTGGAACCACACCGGGTCGCCGAAGAAGTTCAGCAGGTATTCGGATTCGGTCTGGACCGCCTTGGCCCGGGCCGCCAGCGGGGCGAGCGGATGCGTCGGGCTGGGCAACTCGATGACCTCGTCGAACTGGCGGATGGAACCGCGGACGTTGGACATTGGGCTGACCGCGCGGGACGGGACGGAGTTCCCGAGCGAGCTCTGGCTGCCGCCCACACCGCCGCCGCCCGGCAAGATGCAGGGATTGAACAGCGGGGCGAGACAGCGCAGCACGCCGAGGCCGTCGTTGACCCGGTCGAGGCCTTCTTTGCCCTTGTCGGCCTTGTCGCCGAAGAAGCTGTCGGTGTCGTCACTGCCGAGCGCGTCGCCAACGGCGCCGCCGATGCCGAGATCGTCCAGTTGTTCGGCGATGTCGCCGACTTCTTCCACCACGTCCTCGGCGTCTCCGCCGGCTTCCTGCATGCAGGCGATGAACTGTTCGACCGGAGCCCGGCCATCGCCGCATTTCGGATCCGGCGCGTCGAACAGGTCGAAGGGCAGAGGGATCAGCGGCAGGCAGTTCTCCAGCAGGCCGCTGAGGATGTCGTTCACGCAGGGATTGCAGACGGTGCGCTTCTCCACGGCGATGGGCACGCTGTAGCCCGGGTTGCCGAGGGAGCACGGCGGGTTGTTGCAGGGCGGGACGCCGCCCGGGACAAACGGAAAACCCGACTGCGCCGCCAGCGCCTGGGCGGAGGTGCCGCACTGGAAGCCGGGGATCTTCTGGAGGTTGAAGGTGGCGAAGGGAATGGTCGTGGTGACCTGTCGGCCTCCGCAATCCACGCTCCACTCCAGCTTGCCGCCGAGGGTGCAGCCGCCATCGGTGCCGTCGGTCTGGAGCCGCACCGAGGACGGGGTGATCGACGCGGGCAGCTTGCGGACGATCACCGGCACGGTGAGTGAGCTCTTGGCGGGAAGCTCGCCCAGGTCGCTCACCAAGGGCGTGATGGACAGGCGCGGGTGGGTGCCGAAGGCGAAGTTCAGGTTCTGCGCCGCGAGCAGGCCGTGGTTCGTGATCTTCACGTCGAACTGCTTGGTTTCGCCGGGGAAGTCCGCCATGTCGAAGACGGTCGGCTCCGCCGTGACCACGGGGATGGGCACGTTGGCCTCGAAGACGGTCTCGACGGTGATGTTGTAGGTGTCGTCGATGGTGATGGGCTCGACCGTCCAGTTGTAGCGGACGGTCTGGCGGGAGAGGAACGCGGCGATCTCGTTGGTCTGGCCGGGTCGCAGCACGAAGGTCTGCTCGAACGGCGCATGCCCGTCGGCTTCGACGCGGATGTCGTAGAAGGCCTCGGCCAGGTTCGTCAGGACCAGTGCGCGGGCGCCGTTGAAGTTCGTCCGCAGCACGGCCGCCTTGCTGAAGGCGTCGGAGAGGATCACGGCCGCGTTGGTCAAGAGGGGCGAGCCTTCCGCGTAGAAGGTGAGCTCGTCCGAGGCGGTCAGCAGCAGATGGCCTGTGCCGTCCGACAACGCGCGGAAGGTGAACGGCACCGTCACGCTGGTCTGCGTGCCGGCGACGATGATCGTGCCGCTGTGGTCGCCCAAGGCCAGGTCGTCCGGCGGGGTGAGCAGGAGCGAGACGGTCGTGCCTTCACCCGGCGCGAGCGCGGGCAACTGGCCACCCGAAGAGACGGTCAGCCAAGGCAGCGCGGGCGCGAGCACGGTGATCGGCCCGGTGGTGGTGCCACCGCGATTGGTCAGGCCGAACTCGACCGAGGTCTGCCCGCCGCGCTGCATCGGCGCGTTGAGAGAACCGGGCACGGCCACGAGCTTCGGCACCAGCACTTCGGCGGTGAAGGGCACGTCCACGGTGGCGGAGGCGCCCTCGGTCGTGTCGATCCGCACGCGGAAGGTGCCGCTGCCGGCCAAGCCCGCCGGCGCCGTCACGGCGAAGCCCACGGGCATCGCGGCGGAACCGGCCAGGGAGTTCGACGGGAAGAGCACGTTCAGCGAGAACTGCTCCGGTCCGCCCACGACGGTCGCGGTCAGGCCGGACAGGCCCACGGGCGACAGGTTCTCCAGCACGGAGGTGTTCGTGGCGGTGGTGGATTCGACCACCCGCAGTGTCGGCATCGGCGCGGCCTTCAAACCGAGGAGCGTGAAGGTGTCCTGCACCGGCGTGGTCTCGACGCCGGGATGGTCCGCGCCCACGGAATAGGTCCCGGCCTCGCCGGGCAGCGCGTTGAAGGTGGAGCTGAAGCGCCCGGCGGCATCGGTTAAGGCCACGATCAGCCGCTTGGTCTCCTTCACCGCGAGGTGGATCTCCACCAGCTCGAACACGGCGGGCTGGCCGTTGTCGGTGCGGGTGGCCTGGCCGCTGAGGACGACCGGCGTGGTGTTCGGCGCGGTGCCGACGTTGGCGGCGACGGTCACGCCGTAGGCCTTGCCCACGACGACGGGCTGGGCGGAAACGAGGCTGTTGTTGTTCTCCAGCACTTCGCCGATCTGCGACGTCGCGTCGGTGGTGACGACGACCCAGTAGGTGCCGGGTTTTTCCGGCAGATTCACCCGGAGCGTCTGGGCGAAGAAACCACCGGCGGGCAAGGCGCTGTTGAACGTGGCCTGGGTGAGCAACGTGTCGTCGCCGGGCAGCGGATCGGGGGAAAGGAAGACGCGCTGCACGAAGCCGGTCGAGGTGGCGGAGAAACCGCCGTTCTCGATGCGGAAGGAGACGTCCACCGCCTGTTTCGAGAAGGCGTTGGTCGGGGCGGTCAGGCCGGCGATGCGAAGGTCGGGCAGATCCGAATCGCTGACGGTGAGGTTGACGGAAGCGCCGGAGAAGCCGGCGGCGGACGCGCTCAGCGTGAGGACCTGGTTGCCGTCGTTCGTGCCGTCGGCGAGGGACACCACGGGGAACGACACGGACGCGGCGCCGTCGGCCAGGGTCACGCTGGCCGGCACGGTCGCTTCACCGGTGTCGCTGGAGGCGAGGGCGACGACGAGCGCGCCGGCGGTGCCGGTGTTGCGCGCCACGGTCGCGGTCGCGGCGGGGTTCTGTCCTTCGCCGACGAGGTTCTTGTCGAGCGTCAGCGTGAGGGCCGGGCCGTCGTTGTCGGTCACGGTCAGGCCCGCCGGCACGGTGGCCGAAACGGTCTGGCCGCCTTCCGAGGCGAGGATGAACCCGCCGATGGTGACGGCGCGGTCGCCGTCCACCAGGGCGTTGTCCACGGCGGCGACGGGAAAGCTGGCGGAGAGCTGGCCGGCGGGAATGGTGACGGTGGACGGCACGGTCGCGGCGTTGGGATTCGAGCTGTTCAGTCGAATCGTGACGGCGCGGGGCGGCGCGAGGTTCCGCGTGACGGTGCCGAGGGTGGCGTTGGGACCGGCGGCCTCGCTGATGGAGGGCGCGGCGACCGTGACGATCACGGTCGGGACGTCGTCGTCCAGCACGGTCAGGGCGGCGCCGGTCGCGGCATATCCGGGCGCGGTGGCCTGGAGGGTCACGGCGGCGTTGGCCTCGACCAGCGTGTCGGGCACGCCGGCGATGAAGAAGGTGGCGGCGTTCGTGCCGACCGGAATGGTGACGCTGCCCGGGAAGGCGATCTGGCCGCCTCCGTCCGACAGCGAGACGGTGAGCGCGACGTTG